>CAZWQB010000059.1:0-16381 GCA_964636035.1 uncultured Roseivirgaceae bacterium | reverse complement strand
ATCCCGGATTTTCCTCCGGGATATCCAAGACTGGCGGCGGGATCTCTTAAAACAGCTTTGCGTCTTTGATGTCTTCTAATCTCACTTTAAAAAACTCTTTATGGATGTTAAAAGGTTGCTCGTCACCAATTTCCTTTTTGATGTAGCTTCCATTCTCCAGCATGGAATATGAATTCACATTGTCCCTCAGGTTGTAAACTAATATATTGATAGCCTGCTGTTTCAGCGTCTCATCCACAATCAGAAATAGCGATTCCAACCGTCGCTCAAAGCTTCTTACCATAATGTCTGCACTGCCGCCATACACCTTCGGGTCGTTATTATTATGAAAATAAAACATCCTGGAATGCTCTAAAAATTCTCCTACGATTGAATTGACGGTGATATTTTCGCTTAGACCTTCTCGTCCTGGCCTTAAGCAGCAAATACCTCTTACAATCAACTTAATAGTCACACCCACCTGCGAAGCCTTGTACAATTCATCAATCACCTCCCTGTCTTCAAGTGAATTGATTTTAATCACTATGCCTGAAGGCAGGCCATTCTTAGCGTTTTCAGCTTCTATATTGATCAGATCTATCAATTGCTGACGCATATCACCAGGGGCCGTGATCAGATATTTATAAATGTGCGGATTTGAATGCCCGGTAATTACATTAAAAAACTCGGAAACATCCTGCGCATAGATGCTATTCGTACTCATCAAGCCCAAATCAGTGTACAATCTTGCTGTCTGCTCATTGTAATTTCCACTGGACATATGGACAAAACTGGTAACTTTATTTCCCTCCTTCCTCACAATCAGGAGCAATTTTGTGTGGGTTTTAACTGAGCTGATGCCATATATCACAAAACAACCCGCCTGCTGCAGTCGTTTGGCTTCCCGAATGTTATTTTCTTCATCAAATCGGGCCTTTACTTCAAATAGAACAGAAACATGTTTACCATCCTCCGCTGCTTTCACAAGCGCATTGGTAACTCTGCTATCCTTTGCCAATCTGTAAATGGTCATCTTTATGGCAAGTACGCCCGGATCTTCAGCAGCTTTCTCTATGAGCTCCAGCAGCGACTCCATACTATTATAAGGCTGATGGAGCAGGATGTCCCTTGTTTTCAGTACTTCAAAAATATCCTCCCGCTTGTCAGGGGGATAAGTGAGTGGAGCAACTGGTTCAGGTGTTCCCGGCATGATATTTTTAAACTCGCTGTGGTTAATGATCTGCCACAAGCCAGTATAATCCATCAGGCTTTCGCTATCTACTTTAAAGATGTTATCATCATCCAGTTCCCACCTGCCCTTCAACACCTTCATCATCCATCTGTTGTAATCATGCTCTACCTCTATCCGCACCACCCGTCCGGTTTTCCTGGTTTTGAGCTTCCTTTTTATTTCTTCCAGGAAATTTGCTTCTATATCATCACTTTCCTCTAAAGTAAAATCACCATTTCTGGTAATCCGGAAAAGGTTTATTGCAACGATGTCAATGTTCCTAAACAGCTTGTGGATGTTGTGCCGGATTACCTCTTCAATGGGCACAAAAATAATTTTATCTTCTCTTTCTATTTCATAAAATCGGGGGAGGTTCTGTGGAATCTGAATAAAGGATAGCTTCTTCAAGTCCTTTTTTTCTTCAATGTTTTTTGTAATTACCCCAAAAATTAAAAACTTGTTCATCAAGACCGGGAAGGTATGGTAGCTGTCATAAACCATCGGGGTGAGCATGGGATAAATAGTACGTTTGAAGTAATCCTTCACCCTTTTTTGCTCCACTTTGGTCAACTCATCCATTGTCGAAATTACAAAGCCGTTTTCTTCAAATTGAGGCCGTAATTCTTTCTTAAAATGCTCGTTCTGGTCACTGATAAAATTATGGACTTCTGCTAAAAGTTTTTTTCGAAAGGGTTTTTCCCTGAGCCCGGAATAATCTACTCTTTCCTTTCCGTAATCAATGTAATTGTAAAGACTGCCGACACGTATGATAAAAAACTCATCCAGGTTGGATGCAGTAATTGCGAGAAATTTCAACCGTTCAATGAGATTCCGCTCCGGATGCTTTGCCTGATCAAGCACCCGGTCATTAAACTTTAGCCAGCTCAGATCCCGGCTAATGTAATTACTTTGCTCAATTAAAGATGCAATTTTATCCTTTGCTAACATACGACGACAATTTAAAAATTGGATAATTACTGAAACTTGAAAAATCAAAAAGGAAACTTCCGCACACGCTATAAATTAACGACTGTCATCCTTTTTGGGTGCGCTGAATTTAACGGCAATTCTATAAAAATCAAAACCGAGGTTAATCTATGGCATTAAAAAAGGGTTCTAAAATTAAAGAACCCTTTTTTAATTTTAGTTAAAGCATTCTCTGTTATACATCCACTTTGGCATACTTCGCATTCTTTTCAATAAACGCACGTCGTGGAGCCACTTCATCACCCATCAACATCGAGAACAGGTGATCTGCCTCGGCTGCCGATTCCACTGTTACCAACTTCAGGTTTCTGCTTTCAGGATTCATGGTGGTGGACCATAATTGCTCGGGGTTCATTTCACCTAAACCTTTGTACCTTTGTACGGTAACCGAGTCTTCTTTTCCTTCAGGAGCTATTTCTCGTATGGCTGCCGCTCTTTGTTCTTCTGTCCAGCAGTATCTTTCTTCTTTTCCTCTTTTTACAAGGTAAAACGGTGGCAATGCTATATAAAGGTATCCTTTGTCAATGAGATCGCGCATGTACCTGAAGAAGAAGGTAAGGATCAGTGTTCGAATATGACTGCCATCCACATCAGCATCCGTCATGATGATGACCTTGTGATAGCGCAATTTCGTCATATTTAGCGCCTTTTCATCTTCTGGAGTACCAAAGCTTACGCCCAGTGCAGTAATTATATTCTTAATCTCATCATTTTCATAAATTCTATGCTCCTGGGCCTTTTCAACATTCAGAATTTTACCTCGCAGTGGCAGGATTGCCTGAAACTTTCTGTCTCTTCCCTGCTTTGCAGAACCACCGGCAGAGTCTCCCTCCACCAGATACAATTCACATACAGCAGGATCGTTGTCAGAACAGTCAGCGAGCTTTCCGGGAAGGCCCGTTCCCCCCATCACATTCTTGCGTTGCACCATTTCACGCGCCTTCTTTGCCGCGTGTCTTGCCTGGGCCGCCAACACTACTTTGGCTACTATCTGCTTGGCCTCGCGAGGATTTTCTTCAAGATAATATTGCAGAACTTCGCTTACTGCGCCGTCAACCGCACCCATTACATCGGAGTTGCCGAGCTTTGTTTTTGTCTGTCCTTCAAATTGAGGTTCCTGGACTTTTACAGATATGACTGCGGTCAGCCCTTCTCTAAAATCATCACCGCTTATTTCCAACTTTACTTTGTCCAACAATCCCGATTTATCGGCATAGGACTTTAGTGTTCTCGTAAGCGCGCGTCTGAATCCTGAAACGTGCGTACCACCTTCGATGGTATTGATATTATTGACATAGGAAACTACATTTTCGGAATAAGACGTATTGTAGTTCAAGGCTACCTGCACCGGAACGCCACTTTTTTCTCCTTCAATGTAGATTGGCTCCGGAATTAGTTTTTCTCTTGTGCTATCCAGGTAGCTTACAAACTCTTTAAGCCCGCCCTCAGAATGAAACTGATCAGAAATGAAATTGCCATCATCATCTTTATCCCTGTAGTCTACCAGCAGTATTTTAATCCCTGCATTTAGGAATGACAATTCGCGCAACCTCGAGGCCACGGTTTCATAATTAAATTCGCTAACGGTGAATATACTGTTATCAGGCTTAAACTGAACGGTGGTACCAGTTCGATCTGTTTCTCCAATAGGCTTTACATCATATTGCGGAACGCCTTTTTGATACTCCTGCTGGTAAATTTTTCCATCTCTGCTATATACAGTCACCCTCAGATCAGTACTTAAAGCATTCACACAAGATACTCCCACTCCGTGCAACCCCCCTGAAACCTTGTAGGTGTCTTTATCAAATTTACCTCCTGCATGGAGTACAGTCATTACCACTTCCAGTGCTGAACGGTTTTCCTTTGCGTGAATATCAACGGGAATGCCTCTTCCGTTGTCGCTTACAGTGATTGAGTTGTCTTCATTAATTTCCACCTTAATCTCATCACAATAACCTGCCATGGCCTCATCTATGGAGTTATCCACAACTTCCCAGATCATATGGTGAAGTCCTTTGTTACCGACATCACCGATGTACATTGCAGGTCTTTTTCTAACAGCCTCTAAACCTTCTAGTACCTGAATATTCACAGCGGAATACTCATTCGAATTTTGCACTTTTCTTTCCGTCATATCATTTATTATTATACTTTTTTTGGATAATAATCGCCCGGGTTTTAGAAGCAATTATTATTTGTTGGAAGACAAATTGATTTAATCAGGAAATCAACCAAAGAAACAAAAATACAACATTTTAATGGTTTTTACACCATTTTAAAGGCCATAAATTTGAAATTTAGAGGGCATAATATTACATCTCAGGAAGTTCTGCGAAATTGAGAATGGACGGAAAAAACAGGGCAGGATGAAATTGTATTATTTGTATTGATTGAGGAGATTCACCGCACATTGTTCGTCGCACCAATGTACCGTTCAAAGCGAGCAGCGAAGGCTGTTGAGTATCCTCAAATAAATCTCAGTCTTTGAACGTGAATTTAAAGACAAGTAAGGTGATGGCCAACACCAGCGTGACCAGGTTGGCCAAAATGATCGGCACATCGTTCATGAGGAAGCCATAGACTAACCAAAGCGCTACTCCCGTACAAAAGATAGAGAACATACCCAATGACAAGCCTTTGGCTGATCTGGTCCTCCATGTCTTAATCACCTGGGGTAAAAATGCAATAGTCGTAAGCGTACCGGCAGCCACGCCAATCATTTGAACATAATCCATTAATTCGAACTATTAAATTAAAGCTTAAAAAGAATTAATATTGTCTGGTGCCGAGCATAACCAATGTACAGCCTTCTACTGTTTCTATTCCCTGCTCCTTTGCCCGATTCTCAAGTTCATAATTCTCAGTGCCCGGATTAAAAATTATTCGCTTAGGATTAAGACCAAGAATAAAATCATACCAGGATTCCTGGTTTTTTGGACCTACATATAAAGTAACTGTGTCAACGTCATCTATTTCAGGACTGTCTTTCAAATGAAGGATTTCCTTGCCGGCCACCTCTCCTTTTTTAATGCCCACAGGAACTATTTCATGCCCGTACTCCGTCAGCATGTGTGCTGCACGGTATGCAAATCTGCCTGGGTTGTCTGATGCGCCTACTACTACCGTCTTTTTCATTTTTGTATTATTTTAACTTGAAAATTTCATCGTTTTTAAGGATCGAATCAAGAACCTAAATACTACAACAAAATTAACCTGAAATTGTCACCCCGGCGTGCAAAATTCCTAACTTTTCTGCACAGCGTTCGCCGTCCATGGCCGCAGAAACAATTCCTCCGGCATATCCGGCGCCTTCACCGCATGGGAAAAATCTCTTTATTTGCACGTGTTCATAGGTTTCCTTATCGCGGGGAATTTTTACAGGAGAAGAAGTTCTGCTCTCAACGCCTACAATCTGTGCTTCGTTGGTAAGGTATCCGTGCATCTTCCGTCCGAAAACTTTAAACGCCTCTCTAAGTCTGTGGCTGATAAAACCCGGTACCACTTCATGCATATCTACCGACTGCAGTCCCGGCTGGTAAGATGTCTCATTCAATGAACCAGACAACTTTCTATTTACAAAATCCACCATCTTTTGTGCAGGAGCGGCCTGGGTACCTCCTGCCAGTTTGCAGGCCTTCTGTTCGATAGCCTGCTGGAAAGCCATTGCTGCCAAAGGACCATGTTGCTGATAGCTCTTAAAATCTTCATTGTCTACCGCTACCACAATTCCCGAGTTGGCGTAGCGGGAGTCTCTTCGGGAGGGGCTCATCCCGTTTACAACTACTTCACCGGGCGCTGTGGCAGATGGAACAATGAAGCCACCGGGACACATGCAAAAAGAGAAAACTCCCTTTTCGCTTCCCCTGAAAGGAACTTGACTGACCAGCGCATAGGAAGAAGCCGGAAGAAACTCGCCTCTATCGAACAAATTGTATTGTATTTTGTCTATGAGCGCCTGTGGATGCTCAATTCTAACGCCCAGAGCAAAGGGCTTTGGCTCGATGAACACTCCCTTTTTATGAAGTATCGTAAACACATCTCTGGCTGAATGGCCGGTGGCAAGAATTACTCCCACCCCCTCAATTCTATTACCGGCTGCATCTACTACACCCTTCATTTCCTTGTTGTGAATGATGAAGTCATCAACCCTTGTATTGAATAAAACCTCCCCTCCTGCCTGTAAAATGCTCTCTCGCACAGCCGTTAAAATTTTAGGTAGTTTGTTTGTGCCTATATGAGGATGCGCGTCCACCAAGATATCTTCACTCGCGCCATGGGCTACCAAAATTTCAAGAATCCGCCTTACGTCCCCTCTTTTTTTAGAACGGGTATACAGCTTCCCATCGGAAAATGTACCTGCACCGCCTTCTCCGAAACAGTAGTTCGACTCCGGGTTTACAATGTGTTCTCTGTTGATCGCTGCTAAATCTCTCCGTCTGTTCCGGACATCTTTTCCCCGCTCAAGAATTATTGGCTTTAGTCCCAATTCTATACAACGTAAACCAGCAAATAATCCCGCAGGACCTGCCCCCACAATGATCACCTGAGGCCGGTTATGAACGGATGTGTAGTCTTTTTGGTAACTAATGATGGGAGGCGGAAGCGCTTTGAAGTATGCGGCAGCTTTAACGTTTACTTTTACTGTCTTTGACCGCGCATCGATGGACCGTTTC
Source organism: uncultured Roseivirgaceae bacterium (assembly GCA_964636035.1). GTDB lineage: Bacteria > Bacteroidota > Bacteroidia > Cytophagales > Cyclobacteriaceae > CAMPJM01. The sequence goes on along the minus strand of CAZWQB010000059.1, from coordinate 9,508 downwards.
AAAGGCCTTACAAAAGCCTCCTGCTTGCTCCACCCTGTTTTTTGCAGGACAATTTCCTGAAACAACGATTCTGTAAAAGCCTCCTCCGGCGTAAGCACCAGATCAATAATTTTTTCCATTTTTTTTAAAAGGTTAAGGTATTTATCCTTTAGTAACTACTCAGGTGCAAGGAAAAGAAGAATTACACATGTTTTTATAATAACCAACTCTTAATCTCCTCCTTGAAAAGGAGGAGAGTTGATGGTATGTGTAATTCTTCTCTATCTTCCTTAAGCCATAAACTCTGGAGAAAGGAGCATCTATTCTAATGTCGTTCAAAGCCGAGTAGTTACATCCTTAAAAATTATGTAGCGCCTGTTGAAAAACATCGCAAGAATTTGCTTTTTAATAAACCTTCTACGCTCTCAACAAAAAAGGAGCTCAAAAGCTCCCCAATTTTTAGTTATAAGAATTAAGACATTAGACAGAAGACAATTTTTATATTCTTCAAAAGGAGTCTGCTATGAGCGTTGAGGTGAGTCTTTTTTGTGTAGCCACCACTCAAACTTAGCCACCAAAACTTTCAACTTTCTGGAGAAATCTTTTCCCTCCTTGCATTACCCTATCTCACAGCTAAGAAGCTGATTAATACCAATTTACCTGTCAAAAATGCTAATATTACTGCATCACTTTAGGTTTGGTTGTCTGCTGAAGTTTTCCAACTCCACACCAAATTATGCGTAATTATTAAGCATCACCGGCATTACCAGCAGCAGGATGTCTTCATTATCGTCTTTTTCAGCAGGAACAATAAGTCCAGCCCTGTTCGGTGCTGACAGTTGTATAACTACTTCATTTGCATCCAGATTGTTAAGCATCTCGATAAGGAATTTGGCGTTAAATCCAATCTCTATATCTTCACCATCATGTTCACAAGACAAACGTTCGTTTGCTTCGTTGGAGAAATCAAGATCTTCGGCTGAAATCTGTAGTTCACTGCCCGCAATTTTCAATCTTACCTGATGAGTCGTTTTGTTTGCATAGATGGCTATCCTTCTTAAAGAACTTAAAAACTCAGCCCTGCTGATGGTCATGTGATTGTCGTTATTACCCGGAATCACATTTTCGTAATCAGGGAAACGCTCGTCAATAAGTCTGCATATCATTTGCACATTGCCAAACTTAAAGAAGGCATTTGAAGAGTTGAACTCGATGCTAACATTGGTAACCGATGCAGGAAGTGTTGCTTTTAAAAGATTAAGTGCCTTGCGAGGAATAATGATGGCGCTATCAGTCTCAGAAGCTACGTCTACCCTGCGGTAGCGGATGAGCCTGTGGCCGTCAGTCGCTACAAAGGTGATATTCGTACCCGTCAGATTCATGTACACGCCTGTCATGGCCGGGCGCAGTTCATCGCTGCTGGTGGCAAATATGGTATTGTTAATAGCACTTGATAAAATGTCAGACGACATGTTCACTGCATCGGCATCAGTTACAACAGGTACTTTAGGAAAATCCGTTGCGTTTTCGCCTGATAGTTTGTATCGACCATTGTCAGAGCTGATTTCTATACTATAGGTTTCTTCATCTATTGAAAAAGTAACTGGCTGCTCTGGCAGGTTTTTCAATGTTTCTAAAAGAATTTTAGCCGGTACCGCTATACTTCCGCTGTCTTTTGCTTCTACGTCTAATTCTGTTATCATGGAAGTTTGCAAATCGGAAGCAGTAATGGTTAATCTGCCGTCAACGATCTCAAATAAAAAATTCTCAAGAATTGGCACTACAGGGTTTGTAGTAATCACACCATTGATACCGGAAAGCTGTTTCAGCAAAGCTGACGAAGAAACAATAAATTTCATCTGTATATAATTTGTTTTTTAATGGTCAGATGGAATAACCTACTTTTCTTTCAAAGTAATACCCGGCAACCCAAGATCATTTACTCATTCTCGGTGGGTATACTTTTCCTCATGGCTATTTCATCTTATATATTCGTTTTTTTACTATGATCAGATATAAAACGCCTCTAAAAAATGGCAATTCAATATCGCTTTAAAAGAATCTATTCAATATCAGCAAAAGCCTTTTTTACAAATCGGCAGTCTGACGTATAAAAGTAACAATTAAAGTTAAAACCTCTACCTTTATTTGCATTTCCTTCTAACAATCGTTCATTTCTAATACTTAGAACCGACCGAAGTGTAAAAAAATAGTATGGATTTTAAACCTGGTAAAGTTAAAAATAAAAATCAAAAATAGAGCAGAACCTAAAACATTTCCCATCTTTCTATTTTTTCGTACCTGTGTAAGAAAAATTTGATTCTTCTTTTGCTATCTGCTCGAAACTCCTGCCTGAAATCAGCGCCATCTCCCTTTCCTTTCCTACCACCAACACCATATCTTGATTTATTAATGAATCTGCAAGATAAAAACGCAGCACATTCGACTGTGCCGTGTCCAGATCTTCAATTTTAACCAGCAGATTGGGTTCTATGGTCAATAGGCGTTCCACCTCTTGCTGTTCCTGATTCAAATATTTGATAACCCGTACGTTGCTGAACCCTTCCAGATAATCCAAAACCCCTACAGTATCAAATGCATCCAGGCCGGGGAGAAAAAAGAACTCGGTTCCAAACTCAATGCTAACATTTTGCGAAGGGTCTTTTGGAAACTGAACATCCAGTTTCTTTAAGCTTCTCCAGGTGCTCTCAAACAAGGCATTATTCCTCCATTCCTTTTCACCATAGAAGAAGATGCCCCCAATATAGGTGGAGTAACCAGGAATAGTAATAAGATAGATGTTATCTTTTTCTGACTTTATGTAGGTGCGCTCATTTTCTTTGTCCCCCCACACCTTAAAATCTTTTATAAGGTTATCTTTCTCGTAAACACTGACCTTCACTCCCGCGGAATCCATAGCCGCTAATATATTGGCACGTATTTTCTTTGAAACCGGACGCTTGGCTTCCATTTGTTTCAAGATTACAAAAAATGCCTCCTGAAGCGAAGGTTTTACTTCGTAACGGCCATTGAAAAGTAAATGCTGTCTTTTTAAAAGGAGAAAGTTTGTTGATTTTTGACGCTCCAGTACAATGGAATCGGGCTGCGCGCTAGCAGGAATACCAAAATTGACAGCAGGTATAACACTAGACGGTGATTGCTCCTGATCTAGCAACCAGTAGGTAATCGCCACCAGCCCAAGCAGCACCGCCGTTAAGATGTATAACCTATAGTTCCTCACTTTCTCTGCCCCTCGCGTATTTTGCCCTTCGATAGTAATACCTTGCTAGGCCATATAAAATGATTACAATTACAGGAAGCACTAGATTGATCAACTGCCATTTGAGCTCCTCATTTTCGACACGGAGCTTGTCCAGTGGCCTTATTTTTACCTCTTTTGCCCTTGCGGTAATAATACCCTCTCCCTCCAGCAGGTAGGACATTGCGTTCAACAGCAAATCTTCATTGGCAAAGGTAACATTCATATATGGATCGTAACCCAATTTATGTGGACTTCCATTCTGAAAGTTAATTTCATTCCGGACGAAATCTCCGTCTGCTACTACTAAAATCTTTGATTCTGCCCCCTGTTCAATAAATTCACTTTTATCAAATGGCGCTGGGACAATTCGATTTTTATACAAGGAAGTAAACGATCCCGACAAAAGGTAGGCTACAGGAAGCGGACCTTTGGTAAAATTTTCAGGAACTACATCTTTTCTCATGCTATTCAGGCTCACCAGCACAGGCGCGGCAAGTATTCGCGAATATTGCGATGTGTAAAATACAGGTGTTTTTTGGATACCATCAGCCTTCACCGTATCAATGGTGCTTACAAATCGCGTATAAACCGCATCCAGATTTTTCACGATCGGATGCTCGCCAAAATGGTTGATAATGGGATAATATGGCCACGGCAATACCCTGATTTGAGGTTGATCCCCCATAAAACCCGTAACAACGGGGTGGGCTCCGGAATTTAAATCCTGGATAAGATTGTTATTAACTCGCACCCCATATTTAAAAAGAAGATCCTCCAGATTAAGTTGGTACGGAAACGCCAGGGTACCTTCATTTCCGGCGCTGTCCATATTGACCCGCATGCTTTCAATGAAGAACATGGCTTTTCCTCCACCCATAACAAACTGATCAATTTTGTATTTATCGGCTTCGGAAAATAGTGTATCCGGTTTGGCCACAATAATGGCATCGTAGTCTTTCAAGTCGGGTTTCTCAGGCAAATTGACATGGAATACTTCATAAAACTCCAGCAAGCTATTTGTCATTCCGGCTACATCCAGCGAATCAAGCTCTCCATGCCCTTTAATCAGAGCAATTTTCCTTGTTGATACTTTTGCGAGTTTCTTAATTGCAGAAATCAGCTCATACTCCACCCCTTCAATGGATTGATTGAGCCTTTCTTCGGGCGTAGCTGCCTGATTCCCCTTCAGGAGCATTACAGCAGCTTCTTCACCACCATAAGATATAATGGCACCGGGGAAGATCAATTTTTCGATTTTCTTTCCATCCTCGGTAGCAAAAAGATTGGTAGGCTGTATGCCTTTTTCTGCGAGATTGATATAAAATTCATTCTGGGCCTCTTTGCTTGCAGCTTGTGAAGGATCAATGAATTCATACTGAATATTACCTCCGCCGTACATCCTGAACTCCTCGAGCGTTTCCCTAACGGCATTTTGCAGGCGCTTGAAACCGGAGGGGAAGCTACCCTCAAGGTACACTTCAACATATACCACATCCTCTAAATTCTCCAACGTCTCTTTGGTAGCATCTGTAATGGTATATCTTTTTTCTTCTGTAAGATCTATTCTAAAGAAAAAGCTACCGGCAATCACATTCAGCAATACAAGCCCAACCGCTGCTATGCCAAACTTTAATAGGTGCTCCCATTTCTTATTGTTCCCTTTCACCATTTTCTACTTCCTAATTTCAGATGAGTAATTAACAACATGATCGCGATTACTGTAAAGAAATAAATCAGGTCGCGGGAGTCGATTAGCCCCTTGCTCATGGAAGAATAGTGGTAAAGTATTCCCAGCTGCTCAATAAATAAAGAAGAGGACAACCAAACATTGATGGAAGCAAATGAACTAAAGCCTGAATAAATGATAAAGCACAGAAATACCGCAATAACGAAGGCAACTATTTGATTTTCTGTAACAGAAGAAGCAAATATCCCTATGGCCGTGAATGCGGCACCCAGCAGGGAAAATCCTATGTATGAGCCTGCTATGCCGGCAATATCCAGATTGCCCCGGGGATTTCCCAGCAAATACAGAGACAAAAAATAAATGAGTGTCGGAAATATGGCAAACAACACCACTGTAAATGAGGATAGATACTTACCTAGAATAATATCCCAATCAGTGAGTGGCCTGGTCATCAGCAATTCAATTGTTCCTGATTTTTTTTCTTCAGCAAAGGTTCGCATCGTGATCGCGGGAATCAAAAACATAAAAACATAGGGGCCCAGCGTAAATAGGGTGCTCATATCGGCAAACCCGTACTGGAGTACACTGGTTTCCGGAAAAACCCACATGAGCAGCCCGATAGCCGTGAGGAAGACACCTATCACTATGTAGGCAATTAGAGAATCCAAATAGCTGTTGATTTCCTTTAGATATATACTGAACATTTATTCTGACTTCGATGAAGGTAATTTGTAGATGATTTGCATGTGACTTTGCTATTTGGTTAATCTTTGAAAAATATCCTCCAAATTGCTCTCTTCCTGTGACAAGCCTAACAAGGTTGCCTGCGATTGGGATGCAAAATTAAATATTTCTCCCCTTATATCCTTTTCCCCTGATACCAAAATCGAATATTTGCTTTTCCCTAAAACTTTGACGGCAGCAACCCCTTCTATCCTTTCTAACGCTTTTGTGTCAATATCCTGTGCAAATTCGACTACGATATATTTTTCTTTAAGATGATCACTTCTGAGGGCAGCCACTTCTTTATCGGCCACAATCTTGCCTTTATTAATTATCACCACTCTATTGCACAAAGCCTGCACCTCCTGCATAATGTGCGTGGAAAAAATTACGGTTTTGTTTTTACTGACCTGCTTTATCAGTTCTCTGATTTCCAGAATCTGATTGGGGTCTAAACCGGTAGTAGGTTCATCAAGAATGATTACCTGTGGATCATGGATTAACGCCTGTGCCAGGCCTACCCGTTGGCGGTATCCTTTCGACAATGCACCAATTTTCTTCAACTGTTCCCGTTCCAGTCCACATAACTGTACTATTTCTGTGGTCCGGTCTTTCAGATGCCTGCCAGACATGGCGTGCAACGAACCTATGAAGCGGAGGTATTCGTGCACATACATGTCGGTGTACAAGGGATTATTCTCGGGAAGATAACCTACTATTTTTTTAACGGACAGCGGTTTTTCTACTACATCAAAACCTCCTACTTCCACTGAACCGCCGGAAGGAGGCAGAAATCCCGTGGCAATTTTCATTGTGGTCGATTTCCCTGCGCCGTTTGGCCCCAGAAAGCCCAGTATCTCTCCTTCTTTCACAGAAAAGGATATTTCATCCAAAGCTTTCTGCGCTCCATAAATCTTGCTGAGGGCGTTTACAATGATAGACATTAAATATAATCTCTTAAAAACCTGTTTTAAATTATTGCCAAAGTAACGAAAGACAATGCTTAAATCAATATAATTAAACCAAAAGGTTGTTTTTAATCCTCGAAATAAAAACGGCTCCTATGAATCCCGGAGCCCGGGTAAGCTTTGACTTCCTGATTAATATACTTATGTCAAGCTTTTTTTTCTCCAACACCCCCTCCCGCAATGCTTCAGGTCAGACAGAAATGTTTCGGAAACCTACCTGAAGAGAAGGAAAGGCCTTAGCTTGACAGCACGCAGCTTCCTGGTTATAGACTGTCTTTTATCGATTTTATTGTGTAATAACTTACAAACAACATACTTTCCTCCCCAAGTCTAATTCAAGAAAATTAACTAATTTCGCAGCTCTCATTCTATTTTATCTTTTTGAATATTGTGTTCAGAATCTATTTGCTATTTGCCTTTTTTCTGGTAATTCATTGCAGCATTGCGCAGGAGCCATTTTCTACAAAAGATTATTCCTATAGTGCGGGAGGCAATGTGAACAGGGGGTTTATCATGATGCACGATAAAGAAATGGGGCACTTGTCGCAAAGTCATACGGAAGGCTTTTCAATTTTTGTTAAAAAACAGACCTACGGAAAGAGATACTGGGAGCAACTTTTCAGATATCCTGATTTGGGGCTGATGTTCCATTATATTGACTACAACAATCCGATCCTTGGCGAAAGTTTTTCCGCTCTGGGAACGATCGATCTCTATATCATCAGGAAGCTTCGGAACCAATTTACATTCCAGTTCGGGTTTGGAGGCGGATATCATACCCAGCCGTACAATAGTGACACAAATAACAAAAACATAGCCCTTGGGAGCCGCTTTACTTATGCCGCTTTGGTGAAGTTCAACCATGCCTTGCAATTATTACCGAGGCTAGACCTTGACACCGGCATAAAATTGTCGCATTTTTCAAATGGCGCATTCAAGATGCCCAACAAAGGTATTAATGTAGTGACTGCTGACATAGGCCTCTCTTACGACCTTGATAATTCTAAAATTTCGTATCAAAAAGCTCCGGAGCAATTACAGGCCAATAAGCAAATTCATTACAACGCGATACTGGCCTCTGGCATAAAAGAAATCGATCCTATAGGAGGCAAAAAATATTCTTTCTTAACCCTTTCACTATTGGCTCTAAAGCAAACTACACAGATAAATCAGTTTGCTGTGGGCGTAGACATCTTTTACAGCTTTGCCACAAAAAAGGAAATTCAAATTGACCGGGATTTGAATGGAGAAGCTCCAGATTTTAAAAGAGTGGGCATAGTTGCCGGTCACGAACTACTCATGGGGAGGCTTTCTTTTGTAAGTCAGCTCGGGGCTTATATTTACAGACCTTATAAATCAGATAAGCCTGTGTATCAGAGGTACGGCTTCAAATATGGATTTAATGAACGTATCTTCGGGGGGATATTTTTAAAAACACACTACGGCAAAGCAGATGCTGTAGAATGGGGCATTGGCATTAAAATTTGAAAGGGAATGAAAAAAGCGCTAAAAAAATTCGTCCTGATCTTTAGTTTTACCCCTTTTTTCCTGGGCTGCGAAAATACATCTTTCGATTGTGTAAGGAGTACGGGCGAACAAATTAGCACCTCGCTCGAACTGCCTCGTTTCCAGGCAATCAGTGCTTATGATGGCATCAACCTGTTCATCAAAGAGGGCAGCGAACAAAAGGTGACCCTGGAAGCGGGCGAAAATCTGCTGAGTGAAATAGAAATCGCTGTAGACACAGAGGGATACCTGACAGTAAAAAACAACAATACCTGCAATTGGGTACGGACTTACAAGGATATAAATCTCTACATTACCACCGATACGCTGGTTCATGTGAATCAATATGGATACGGCACCATCCGGTCAGAAGGAATTTGGAGCTTTCCCTCAGTCAGCATCAATGCAAAGGATGGCGTGGGCGATATCTATCTCGAGGTACAGAATCAAAGGGTTTACCTTGTATCCAATACCATTGCCAATTTCTATTTATCGGGCAATACTGAAAATCTCACTATTGGAAATTATTATAGCAATGGTAGGTTTTCTGCAAAAGAGCTTGTAGCCCGCAACGTATCCATCACCCAGCTTGGTTCTAATACCATCATTGTGAATGCATCAGAAACATTAAAAGGCAGTATTGGAAGTGTTGGAGACATTGTGTACTATGGCGACCCTGAAACAATTGAAGTAGAAATTAACAACTCCGGAAAATTGATCCATAAGTAGGGCTGAGGCGCAGCTGCTAACGGGCATTGGTTTCAACGGAAACGCCCCTAAACTGCCTATTGTGCGGCAACCGTATCAGTAAATAATTTCACCAGGGCGGGCTCAGCGTTTCTTGCTGCTTCAATAATTTCCGGAACAGTTATTTTCTTTACATTTCCCGGCGTACATAGATCAGTGATTACAGATACAGCAAATACCGGCAGGTTCATATGCCGGGCTACAATATTTTCCGGCACCGTCGACATGCCTACAGCGTCTGCGCCGATGGTTCTTAGGTATCTGTATTCGGCTTTTGTTTCCAGGTTTGGACCAGGAACCCCTACATACACGCCCTGATGGATTCGAAAGCCATTTCTTTTCCCAATTTCCATCGCCGCCTTTATCATTTCTTCGTCATAGGGGTCACTCATATCAGGAAAACGATCTCCCAAAGTGTCCAAATTGGCCCCGGTGAGCGGATTTTCAGGAAACAGATTGATATGATCGTTGAGTACCATCAGATCGCTGATTCTAAAGTCGGGATTGAGGCTTCCTGCGGCATTAGAAATCAGCAACTTTTTAATTCCCAGCATCTTCATTACCCTTACCGGAAAAGTTACCTGTTTCATGCTATAGCCTTCATAATAATGAAACCTTCCCTGCATTACCACCACG
>CAZWQB010000058.1:0-16383 GCA_964636035.1 uncultured Roseivirgaceae bacterium | reverse complement strand
GGAATGGCCGCTAAAGCCGGGTGGCTGGGGCTTAACTGCAACGATAGATGATTATATGAAATTTGCCAGGATGCTCGCGAACGGTGGCGAACTAAATGGAAAGAGAATACTGAAGGAAGAAACTGTAAAACTAATGGCTACAAACCATCTGGATGAAAGCGTGAAGGAGCGGATGTGGTTGCCGAGCAAAGGCAGCGTAGGCTTTGGGATTGACTTTGCAGTCCGTTTGTCTCCGCCTGCAAACAAAGAGGAAAATAATGGTGTAGTAGGTGAATTTTTTTGGGACGGAGCAGCAAGCACGTTGTTTTGGATAGATCCGAAAAATGAGCTAACTGCAGTGCTTTTTGTGCAAAAATTTCCTTTTGATGGGCAGCTTCACAAGAAGTTCCGCGATGCGGTGTACGGAAGCTTCAAAGGGATTTAGCTGATTTTTGGGACGCCCCCGTGCTTAAACCTTCCATGGACAGAAGCAAGCATTTCCAACAATTTCCAAGGGGGCTATTCATGATCAGCCAGCCGGACTTGCGCGGCAGTACCTAATCTGATTTTGTGTGCAACATTCCCCTCATCGTCGCCATCTTCCCTTATTTGGGCGTTAGACTAGCACTACACCCGGGCGCTGTCCCCAGACAGCGCCCAATTTTACTCGTTGGTGAGCACCTTAAATGGCCTGTCAGGGCACAGGCCACAGAGCTGTCTCCTCAAAAACTTCTGAAGTTATTCAATGGTACCGTCATCCCGGAATCCCGGAATTTTCTCCGGGATATCCGGGATCCTAGTATATTACCGCGGAGCAAAAAGCGTCCGGTGAGGCTTTATAATTTCGTGCAGTGGCAATCGACGAGGGATTCTTTTTTGCCGGTCTAGGGTCTCCGCTCTGCTCTGCAAGGAATGACGGTAGAGAGGAAAGGTGCTGCAGTCTCTGCACTGGTCCTTATCCATGGTTGTGTGGCCCACCAACCATCTGCAAGATCAAATTATTCTGCGCAACGGAAGAGACAGTTTATATCACACCCCAAATTGCCTTAAATGGTGATCCGTATGTTTGTAAACCAGTATGCCGATTTGCTCTTTTGTCATTTTGCCAAAAAAGTCGTGGATAAAATTGGGGTTGTTGTAGTTTTCGTAAGCTTTGACTAAAGAAATCCACCTCGACTTTTCTGACGCCAGGTCGCCATTTGATACATTTGGTTTGAACTGCTCAGACGTAGGTATATTTTTATCAAAAGGCTTCGCATCCTTAATCATACTTTTCAATGCTATCTTCCCAAAAATTCTACCCATAAAGGCTTGTTTATATATATGGTCCTCAGTTCCGAGGATCCACCCATTCCAATAGGTATTGTGCCTGAGCATTTGAAAGACATTCATTTTTCCCCATTTGGCTTTTTTATCTTCATTAATTTGTTCAATTCTGCTCATCAAATCTTCCCTGGTATTTTTATCAAAGATTGTATTCATTATTCAATTGTAATTAAGGCTCTAATTCGAAAAAATCCGATCCGCACTGTCGCAAAAAAGGATGGACTATCTTTACTTCTGAGACAAAATTAGGGATTTAATATCCTGAAAACAGGGGGAAACGAGCCAATCCTAAGGTGCGATAGCGCCAATTGGTAGTCGCAAAGAGAAATTCACGGGAAAGAAAATGCTTTATTTTACTGTAAAAATTTGATCAACCCGGTGATCGTCCTCCCCTTGTCTGACAGTTGTACGTTTCAATTTTTCATTCATGTTCCTTATAAAATCCTTCCGGTCTACAAGATCTTTAAGGCTTGTCTCGAACGTTTTTATTTCTTTCAAATTCGGAAATGATAATTTCCCTTTTGCAATTGAATTCGATATTAATAGATTGATGTAGTTGTATATCAGGATCAAGGTTTGGATACCATCAGTCTCTACCACCTTAAAACCGATTCGTTTGGCCGTTCTTTCGTTGATGATGTAGCTGGTACCCCGAATCTTCATGTCTTGAGGCTGGCTATTTTCATATTTTTCTATGAGTCCTAAAAGTCCCTCTAAATATTGCTGGAGTATAAATTTTGTTCTTTGTTTTCCATTCATGCTTCGGTCAATGACAAAAACATAATCAAACAAGGTACCTCCGTGTATTTTTATCATCCCTTTCCTGGGTTTTTCTGAGATAAAGAGCGGCGAATGGTAGATCAAACCTCCGCTTTTTTTCAGGGAGGGTGTATCAAAGAAGGGTGCTATTATAGAAAGCGTTATTGAGAAAGCTAAAATTGCCAGGACAAAAACACCCAATAAAGCGGAAACAAATGAAATAAACAGGATGATGAATAGCGCAAATAGCCCGATCAAAAATTGTATTTTATTCTGCTCCTTTTTTGATTTCAGGTAATAACCGTGTTGCATATTGATTTCAAAAATAGCAAAAAATCAGAAAGGTTCGCATCATCCTTGAGCCATTCAGGGAGGTGAGGGGATGTGCTTCCTTAAAAAAATATGCCATTTCGAACTTGATTCGAAATCCGCAGGCAGACTAAACTACGCCATCCTACATTCTGATGCAGGATGGCGTAGTAAAGTAAAGGATGTTTAATTGTCCCTAAAGTTCCACTTAGAATTGTCACTGTCCATATCAAACTCTCCAAGTGTTGGTGTGCTATCTCCTGCGGAGATTAACGCTAACTTTTTGTCTGAATTTGGAATGGCTTTGGGCATAATTCTATACGTTCCATCAGTCAATTGGTCTATACGCCATAACTGTTCCGGGGCGCCGGTGTACTTTGGAACCGTTACCAATTCGGCATCTGCTGTTGCTGCCAATGCTCTTTCTGTTCCTGCTATCACTATTTTGTAAGAAGGTGTTCCTAAAAAGCCAGGTACGTCGTGCACGGCAGTTATTGTCCATCTTTGATGGGGACGGGCTATATAGTCTCCAATTCTAACCTCAATATTTCCGGTAGGCCAGGTATCTATCACATCAGATAATTGTTGAGATGGAATTGCCTCCACCGGTGCATCGGGATTTTCTCTGAAATACCCCCATGATTTTGCACGTGGCATTCGTACAAAATCAACAACCAATTCCAGGCCATAGCCTCGTCGTTCAGACTCAATTTCATAGGTGCCATCTTTAAGGTTTTCACCTGCAATAGGCCACCCATTTTTCCATAATAAGGGCTTTATAGCTAATACACTACGGCCGCTCAGGTCTAAATCGGCTTCGTAATGCAGAGACACTTTTTCAACGCCTTCTTCAAGAATGGTGCGTCCGAAGTGTCCGGCTCCGTTTGTTCTTCCGCCACCGGATGAAACCACCATTTTGGCTCCTCCCCGTAGCATGTCTCTTCCCATATTATCCACGTATGGGCCGGTTACATTTTTAGAACGCCCGACAATGATATTATAGGTTGAATTTGCTTCATCACAACAGGTACCGTGTGTCCCGAGCAGATAATACCACCCATCGCGATACTCTAAATCGGTAGCTTCACAATCAATGGCAATATCTATAGCCTCATTTCCTTCTATTCGCGCTCCGGTTTTCGGATCAAGTTCTACAATGCGAATGTTGCCAAAATAAGTCCCATAAGACATCCACAAACGACCATCGGTTGGGTCTAATAAAAGCCCGGGATCGATGGCATCGTTGTCTTCCATGTTTTTAGATTCTGCAACCAAAATTGGTTCCGAAAACTCAAAATCAGGAGAATTTGGGTCAAGGGTTTTGTTCCACATCGTCATGATCTGACCATCATGTCCGCCTCCCAAACCACCACCTGTGATGCCGTAGGCTATCAGGTATCGATCGCCAATTTTTATGGCATCGGGAGCGGCGCCACCACCGGGCCTTACAGCACCACCTTCCCAGGTCCAGCCATCTTCGGATATTAATCCGCCACCGCCGGTGCCGAAAGTATAATACTTTCCATCACTTTCCATAATAGTCGATGGATCGTGAATAAAGGGCTTACCAATTTGCGCTATTGCTGTACCGGATAACATTATTAATAATGTAGCTGCTCCGCTTATTCTTTTAATATTTAAGTTCATCAGTAAAAATATTTTTGAAAATTGTTAATGATCAGGAGTTAATTCTATTTGTAACTAATTGTCAGGTTTTTTATTGGTTCTCCTTTTTCATCAAGAAAACGCACACAGAAATCACTCATTCCCGGTCCGTTAATGACAGCTCCACGTATAATGTTTTTTCCTTTTTTGAGTGTAAGGCGTTTAGAAACTACATCATCCATCACCATACGTCTGTCGCCAGAAAGCAATGCTGCTTCTTGTCCATTCAACCACCACATGGATGCCGAATTGGATCCAATCGCCATCCTAACGTTTTCCATATCTTCCGGGCTTTCAACCACAGTTACGGCCCAAAAAAGCACCCCGTAAATTTGCTTTTCTAACCCAAAAGCAAAGCGAAACAATTTCACATTAAAATTAGTGCTCTCGAGCGCATGCCATTGCAATCTTTGTTTTCCCACCTTTACTTTATCGCCATGTTTAGGTATTACAGTGAACTGATTTTTAAAATACAAGGTATCAAATGCGTTTCTCAGATAGCTGTCTGTGAAAACAGTATTGGTGCGGTTAGGCTTGTCAATGGGTTCTAGCAGTAACCAACGTTGAATGAATCCATCTGGGTCGGGGGACATTTTTTTTGTTGTAGCCGGAGTAAAGTAAGGAGCGATCGTTCTCTCAACGTTAAGGTTGGCTTCATAATCAGCTTGTCGCTGTGCGTAAGCAGAACCGCTGTTTAAGGCGATCTGGGCAAACATAAGGAAGGCCATCGTGAATGGCCATGTTTTTCGTTTGTAGGTCATAGTAGTTATTTACAGTTTGTTGGTTTCGTCGTTAAAAAAGCACTTTAATGAAGCCATAAAAAAAGATCTACCGAATTTTTTCCAGAATCTTTAACGATGGAGTGGTGAGAATTCGAATTGCCAGAAGCAATACAGGGTTATTTCTCTTGTTAAAATGAACCCCGAACCTCTCGAAATATCTTTTAGCACTTACGCTCCTGAATTGCATTGCGCTCAAAGATAATAAAAAGTCGATAAGATGGTAATTATTGGAACTTTTTCTTAGCAGAAGGTCTTTCTGCATGTTTGCAAATTGGCTGCTTTCCGCCTGAAAATCTCCAATCAAGCCTTATCCGCTTTTATTGTATTTTTTGCTGTACATGCAGGAATGCCCTACAACGATCGGGCTCTGATCTGTAGCGTCCTTAAATCTGTGTCATTATCCGTAATCATAAAAAATAATGCATGGCAAAGAAGTACCCTTCAACTATCCATCGTAAATTCAATCAGGGCGCAGAGAAACAGTCATCAATCAATTTGGACGATTAGTCGTTACAATCTATAAAAGCAATCATCTCAAACTCTGCAACATGAAAATAGAAGGCTCAAAAAATAATAGCAACGAGGAAATAAATGAAGAAAATATCAGGGAGCTTCGCTTAATATTTGATGCCGTTCGAGGGAAAAGAGATAAAATAGGTTTTCCGGACTTGCAGGAGAAACTCAGGCAGACAGGCATAAGGGAAACGGACGCAAGGCTTCAACATCTCAAAGCCAAAAAGAAACAGGAATCCGGGCAAATGAATTTCAAGGATTTCCAAATCTTTTTAGAGGAGGAAAAGAATGTGCTGCTGAAAAAAGCATTGCTGAATCAGCTTATCATTCCGGATTTCTCAAGTTTCTGCAAAGACGTTGAAAGGTACTTTAAAAAGACGGCGAAAATAAAAGAAGGGGAATCCAAAAACCCAAAAGAAGCTGACTTATACGCAGTTTCTGTTTGTACTGTTGATGGACAAATGTATCAGTTGGGAGATCATGATCAGGTATTCGAGCTCCAGTCGGTTTCGAAAGCTGTCAACTACGCCATAGCACTGCATGAAAAGGGTGAGCAAAAGGTTCACGCCCATGTAGGTAGGGAGCCGAGCGGCAGAGGTTACAGCGGTCTCGTGCTCAATGAGGATGGCCTGCCGCATAACCCCATGATAAACGCCGGTGCGATCATTATCTGCTCGTTGATCAAGCAGGAAGAAGCGATAGCCAGTCGGCTAAAGCATGTGGAAAAGATCTGGACAAAGTTATGTGGGAACACGCCTGTCAAATTTGACGGCAAAAAAGCTAAAAAAATTGAGACCTCTGACCGGAACATGGCGCTAAGTTATTATATGAAAGAACAGGGAGCCTTTCCAAAGGATGCAGACCTTTACGAAGCCATAGAGTTTTACGGAAAATGTTGTTCTATTGAAATAACGGTAGACCAGTTGGCCATGGCTGCGGCCAGTCTCGCCAACGGAGGCACCTGCCCCACCACACAAGAGGCAGTTTTCAGGCCTGATGATGTACGTGACTGTCTGAGTCTGATGCTTTCTTGCGGCATGTATGACTACTCCGGAGAATTCGCTTTCCTGGTGGGTCTGCCTGCTAAAAGCGGCGTTTCCGGAGCAATGATGTTGGTGGTACCTGGAATTATGGGCATAGCGATCTACTCGCCACCTCTGGATAAACTTGGTAATCCCGTGCGAGGCATTGCGTTCTGCAAAGAGCTGATTAAGGAATACAGCCTGCATCAGTTTGATCATATTGCTGAACCGGCACATGATAAAAAAGATCCGCGCATACCCAGTCTGAAATGAAAAATTAGTTCGGTGCTTTGCATATTCCACTCAAAGCTCAAAAATGAATCACACTGATCCAGCAATTCCGGCTGATTGTTTTTAACGCTACCTACTGCTTGACTCATCGGATAATAGGACGAACTCTTGTCGTCAACCAGTCCAGCACCAGTTGCTTGTCATTGTCATTAAATCGCACTTCCCAAAAAAAAAATGCTACCCCTTGTTGAGATAGCATTTTCCTTAAGAAAAAGGCTTCTAAATCAAATTACTTTTCCTGAAGATATCCTTCTATACCCGTTTCCAGATTTCTAACTTTTGTAAATCCCTTCGACTCGAGAAATTTCTTAGCTTGTGCACTTCGCTTACCGGATTTACAATGAACTATCAATTCTTCGTCTTTGTATTGCTCCAGTTCACCCACTCGCTCAGGCAAAGTTCCCAGCGGGATCAATTTCGCACCTATATTTTTTTCTTCATACTCCCAGTTCTCCCTCACATCTACAATGTTCAGGTCTTCATTGTTGGAGATACGCTCTTTTAATTCCTTTGCAGTGATGTCGTTCATGGTTATATTCTTTTAGTGGTACGCTTTGTTACTACAAAATTATAAAATTTAAACTACCGTGAACCAAATGTTATCAATTATTACTCGTCGATTTCGCTGATAATGGGCGCGTCATTTACTTCCTGGCCTTCCTCTAAGCCTGATACCCAAATATCAATTGTTTCTCCAATACGAATGCTGCCTCCTGCTGGTGGCGTTTGCCTGATAATTGTTCCTGGCAATATCTCCTCGCTGTTTTCGTAAATCACAGTGCCTATTTTTAAACCCGAACCCACTATAACCACTTCAGCCTCATCTCTTTCCATACCAATAATATTGGGAATCTCCAGTTGCTGGTTGCCCAGTCCGTCACCTACTACCAGGTCAATTTTGGAGCCTTTTGGAATATATGCTCCTTCTTCTATTTTTTTGCCATTGTGCCATTGTTCTAACACAGCATTCTGCGCCAGATCAGGAACATAGCGGATATTGCCCAGGAGCAACTGATAGCTTTCCAATACAATCTGCGCATTTTTTACGGATCCATCTATTAATTGGGGCATCTTTACTTTGGGAGGGTTCTCCGCGTTGACCCATACATAGATCTTTCTATTCTCTTTCACCTTAGATCCTGCACGAGGATCCTGTTTTAGTACAGTCAGTGGCGGATGTTCCCCAGAGTAGCTGGAATCGGTCACTTCGTAGCGAAGATTCCTGTCGGTTAAATAGTTATCTAATTTGGCATAAGCCACACCTTCCAAATCAGGAACTGTAATGGTCTCGCCATGGTTGGTGGTAGCAGGCAAATAAATATAGAAAAATGCAAGTATCAATGCTATCATCAATACAATTACAATTGCCAGATGGACGAATATTTTTCGCATGTTTTAATTTAAGTTTTTTAATATTAAACGCTTAATGATGACCTGTCTCTTCTTTGCATTCCAAATTGTAAAATAGCATCAATAAAGTCGTAAGGCTTATAACCATTGATGGCCGATTGATGAAATATACAGGTAGCCGGCGTCATTCCCGGCAGCGAATTTACCTCAATGATGATCGTTTCTACCTCATGGTTTTCATATATGCGAACGAAAGCGTCTATTCGTGCATAGCCTTCCACATTCAAAATGCGGGCCACTTTACCCAATTCTTCGCGCACTTTCAGACTTACCGCCTTATTGATCGCGGGCTCCTTATGATACCGCGCAGGGGTGATATTCTGGCCTTCTCCAGCAAGAAATTTTTCTTCAAGGCTTAAAACCTCTCCGGAAGCAAGTGCTTCTGAAGGTTCAAATACCTCATATTCAATTTCCTGAGTTTCTCCGGCTTTGGTAAGCAACCCACCGGTTATTTCCAGAAAATATTTGGCATCTCCCTTCGATATCAGTTCTTCTATCAGGAAAAAGGTTTTTTGAGGGAACTCTTCTTTCGGTTTTAATTTCAATATTGCCGCCGGACCAGGTTCAAAAGCTTCTGTTTTTCTAAACATGGTTTGGGCAAAGGCAATGAGTTCCTCTCTGGATTTCAGCTTCTTAACGGCAGAGCTGCAGCCATCGTCGGCTGGTTTTCCAATGATGGGGTAGTTGAACGTCTTCTCAATTTCGTCCAGGACCGCCTGCTGGTTTTCTTGCCACTCACTTTCATAAATGAGCCGGTGTTGTGCTACTTTGATGCCGTTTTGAGCAAGCACTTCATTGGTATCATACTTATTAATAGTGAGCTGTGAACTTGCAATTCCGGAACCATTATAGGGAATTTGATACTTCTCCAGCTCGTTCTGAACTGCGCCGTCTTCTCCGGGTCTGCCATGCAATGCAATGAATACCACGTCTACCAAGTCGTTCAAATCAGCGTAATTAACAGGTTTAAAATCCTGAATAATCCTGTCCACGTATTTTTGTGTAATAGAAGCCGTTTCTTCCTTTATCTGTCTGATTACAGGATGCTGTGATTGTTCCTGATAATGTAGTATTTTTTCTTTTATATCGTCGGCATTGTCTTTCAGCATCACATTGATCGGCAGCACATACAATTTGTGTTCAGCTTCAGTGCCTGTCAAAAATATAGGCACCGGACTGTATTTTGTAGAGGACGATAATTTTTCGTAAATATTTCTTCCACTTTCTACTGAAATATGCCTTTCGGAGGAAAATCCACCCATGATTACCCCTACACTAATTTTTTTAGAACCGACTTCCTGAAGGTTTTTAATTGCATTATCCAGCGTTTGCAACTGCGTTCTTAAATGCAGGTTTCGCTTGCCGGTTTTGATCCTTTCGGCCAGTGAAGTTCTGATGATATAGGTCAGGAACTGAGAGGGGTTAAGCCCAATTTCAGCCGCCTGGTGGAAAAAGAAAGAGGAGGGGAGCATTCCCGAAGTAGTATTAGGGTCATTAAGAAAAACTTTTCCCTCAGGTGTCACAAACCCGTCAATTCTGGCGTACACGTTGCAATGCAATGTCTGGAACAACCGGCTGCATTCCTTCCGGATGTTGTCAATAATTTCGGCAGAGGCATTGATGGGCGTAATTTTTCTACTCATGCCAGGCAGGTATTTCGACCTGTAATCAAATACTTCTTTCCCTTTGATAATTTCAGTAGGAGGCAGCGCAACGGGATCTCCTTCTTCATTTTGGATCACAATGCACGAAAACTCCTGCCCTTTGATGTAAGATTCAAACAATATAGACTCCTCAGTATGGAAGGGCGTAAGGCTTAAGCTGCCATTTTCATAACTTGACGCCGTGTTCAGGTACCCAAGCAAATGGTCCGGATGGTAGATGATCTCTTTAGTAGTGTGCACCGGCATTCCTATGCCTTCCCGGATGTCGATCAAGTTGATAAGGAAAGCCTTTTTTTCTTCTTCAGACTTTGAAAACCAGTCATTTTTTGAAATTTCCTTAATAAACAAACTCTTGTTGACGGCATTTTCAAAGCTGTTGTAGTCGGCTTCACTCACAATGGATACTCCTATGGAAGAGCCCTGGTGCGGCGCTTTCACAACAAGGGGAAGGCCCAGCGATTCAACCAGAGAATCAAAAAGCGATTTCCTGTTTTTGTGGTTGAGCCAGTCTTCTCTTGATATAACCTGAGATTTTGGGCCAGCAAATTGATAAGCGTTCAATAAATGCCGCTGCACAACTTTATCTATCCCTATGGCTGAGGGTAAAATTCCCGATCCAGAAAAGGGAATGTTATACCACTCCAGCAATCCCTGAATATTTCCATCTTCTCCAAATGGACCATGCAGTGCCAGGAAAGCAAAATCCATCATCGAAGAAAACTTTTCAGGAGAAATGTGCCTGCCCACTTTGCTGATCAATTCATTGAGCTCAGTATCGTCTAGTTTTCCCAGCGACTCCATGTACAACTGAAAATAATTCGGAGAATCAGGCAAAAATTCTGAAGGGGGATAAAAATCCCTGATCGTTCCTTTGTAAATGTATTCCCAATCCAAATGAATAAAATTCCCAATGCTATCCACGAAAATGGGCACAGGTTCGAAAAGCGCCTTGTTTAAATTATCGTATACGGTGCGTCCACCAGCAAAAGAGATTTCCCGTTCTCTGGACTGCCCGCCGAAAAATATTCCTATTCTCATTATTTGTTTTAGAAGTTAATTGTGCCGCTTTATGCGACATAGATTACCAATGATCTCACAATTCCCGGAATTGATCAGCCGCGTCGGCCAAATTCGTCAGTTCATTATTCCATCAACGAAATTCAGCTTTGAAAATGTTCATTTCCGCGCCTAAATTAGAGAAATATAATGACCATAAAAAGTAAAAAATTGAATGCAGCTTACCTCTGAATAAGAATGCGCTTATTATCATAAAAATAGTTTCCGGATACTTTCAGGATATAAACTGCGGCGGGTAGGGTAGAAATGTCTATCGTATACTTTTGGTTGAGGGTGTTCGGGAATTCGTTGAAAAATACCATCTTCCCTCGCATATCGTATAATCTGATTCCCACGGCCTGTTTTTCTTTGAGGTTGAAGGTAATGGGCAGCGTTCTCTGAGCAGGGTTTTGAAATATAAATTTCTGATCTTCCGGTATTTCTGTAATGGATTGATCAGACAGAAAAAACTCGACATTGTCAATATATAGATTATTCCCGTAGCCATTTTCCAGAACGAATGCAATTCTTACATTTTCTTCACCAATGTATTCGTTTAAGGGAACTGATAGTTTTTGCCAATGGACTTGATCTGCAGGCCTCCACGATTCCGAAGAATAGGTGTCAGATATGGTCTCGCCCGTTTCATCATAAGCTACTGCTGAAAAATTGTTTCCACAGTCGGTGGATACCAATACCTTGAAGCGCTCCAGATAATTAAAATTATAAGCGTAGGAAAGGGAGAAAGAAAGGCTCACAAAATCTTTGTCGCTAAAATCCAGTAGCGGGCTTATATACCAGTCTTTTTCATTTACCGACTCATAGTCGAAGTGATTGATATACAATGCGCGGTTGTTTTCATTATCAGGTAGGGTTATAAGCTCCCAGGTTGTGTTTTGGTCAGGATTGAAGGTAAACCAATCCTGCTGGCTTTCGTCATCCGCTTCGAAGCCCATCCGTAATGGCAGTTGCTCCCGCGTAGAATCAATGATGTACTGCACTGTTTTGGCGTTGTCTTGTGGAAAATCGTCAGCAATCCCATTAGGTGCCTCCAGTGTTACGCTCAAAGAATGACTACCAAACGGGGCAGTAATCGCCGGCAAATATATCATTGCGGTATCATTGGGTGCAATGGATAATCCTGAATAATGCACATTGATATCTTCTTCCCAAACCGAAGCCATGTGAACATCAAAGGCGAATACCGGGCTTTCTCCATTGTTGATGACTGACACCGTAGGGAAGATGGTCTGCGAACAAGAAACTGGCGGAATACCGATTTCTGCCAAGACCAGGTCATTTGCGTAATTTTCGTTTTCGGCAATCTCGATATTGTCCAGGTACAGATTGTTGCCGTAATCGTTAATCCCCGCAAATGAAAGTCTCAGGTTCTCAAGACCGGCATAATCACCCAGGTCAATTTGTACATTTTTCCATTCTAACCGCCCCGACGGTTCAAAGGCCTCGCCAACGGGATGGGCGGATGCCAGATCTGATCCAAAATTTTGAAATAAAAGATCTTTCTGTTGATAAGTAAGTCCGCAGTCCGTAGATATCTTTACCTCAAGTCCCTCAATGCTGCCCCCGGCATATTCAGCATAGGCATACCTAAATTTCAGAACCGGCTTTTTTTGGTCGGACAAAGCAAAAGTGGGTGAGAAGTAAAAATCTTTATCGCCCAGACCCCCTTTGTAGTTATAGCATTCCAAAAGTAGTGCCTTATTGCTACTGCTGCCATCAGGAGCCGTAGCAATTTGCCAGCCCTTTTGCTGATCAGGATTGAATATTTCCCCCTGAAAATCAGGATTTTCAAACCCCTCCCGAAATGGAAGCATGGTGGTTGGAGGTGTACGGAATACGATGCTCTTTACGTTGTTGTCAGGATTTTCATCTTCCAGTTCATTTACTTGAACTATTTCGAATCTGAACTCTGAAAAGGGAAATCCATCCAGCGAAATGCCGGGGAAACTGACTTTTACGCTATCCAGGGGTGATAAATGGATGTTTTGAAGAACAGAATCTCGTTTTTCGCCATTTACATAATACAGCAATTTGAAATTCCAGATATCATGCTGGCCATAATTTCTAACCATAATTTCAGGAGCTACTGTATGATCACAGGATGTCTCCACCGGCGAAATGATCTTTTTAATTCCTAAATCCACGGCTACAGGAACAGGCGCCAATCCGCCTTTCGAGGTTAAAAGTGAGGCGCGCCTGGGGCTGTTTTCTAATACAGCGCGCATTCTCTCTTTTTGATTGTGGGTAAAAATGTTCATACAGACATCATTGGTGTAGTCCATAAAATTCTGGAACATATTGATGCTACCACAGGAAATCACCTGCTCTGAAGGACATCCATAATTTGGGTCGTCTGCATTGGGAGTGTCTTCACAGAAGTCATCTTCATCGCATCCGCCGTCTCCCCAGATGTGCCGCAATCCAAGAAAGTGGCCTATCTCATGTGTTGCAGAGCGGCCTTTGCTAAAGGGTGAAACATCCTCGTTCAGTCCGAAATATTCATAGTCAATAACTACACCGTCTGTATATTTGTAAGCGGAAGATTCCTCCAGGCCCGGCTCTGTCTCAGACTGCGGAAACTGAGCAAACCCCAGCAGGCTGTTTTTTAGGGGAGCTACCCAAATGTTCAGGTAATCTTCTGAAGGCCAGTAAGAGTTGGCTTTAAGCTGCCAATTGTCAATCATCGCATACTGTTTCAGGTCGCCTTTTTTTCTCACGATGCCGTTGGTAGCCAATCCTTCGGGATCGCGTTTTGCCAAAACGAAGTTTATTTTAGTGTCTGCAGCAGTGCTTTGGAACATAGCCGGCGTGTTTACAGAATCAGCATTGCGCCTCCGAAAATCTTCATTAAGAACTTCTATTTGAGAAAGAACGCGCGCATCAGAGATGTTCGATCCCGTTCCTATATTTTCACCATTATGGATAATATGCACTACTACAGGAATAGTGAGGCTGTCGTCTTCAGCATTGAAAACGGACATCATTCCTTCTTTTTGAAAGTTTTTTTGACGGATCTTCTTTTGAAGCCAGTTTTCAAAATCAGGCCGGTGTGCCTGGGAAGTGATGTGGTTTTTTAGCAGTTCCTGGTACTGAACTGTTCCGCATTTTTCCTGCGCTGCGGCTGCAAAGGACAAGAGAATTAGCCCGAAAAGGAGGGAGGTTTTGATAAATTGCGTATGGCTAAATTGTATAGAATGCGAAATCATTATTACCAAATCTCTGACTTTACAACTTAACCATAACCTTGAATGGGATTCTGACTATAATGTAGTAGAAAAACCTTTACAAACAAAGTGAATCTGAAACTGACCGCCCTAAATTAAATTATCGGGCAATTTGGCATGCGCATCCCCCGGCTTTGTAATATTGATTGCTTCCACGCCTTTAATCTCAGGAACGGCTCTTTTGATAGACTCTTCAACACCTGCTTTCAACGTCATGGTAGACATGGGGCAGTAACCACAGGCACCTAACAGTTCCAGCTTCACAATCATATCGCTGGTTACGTCCAAAATTTTCACATTTCCTCCGTCGGCCTCCAGGTACGGCCTTATCCCATCCAGCGCTTTTTCAATCCTGTCGTAAAGTTCCTGGTTAGCTACAACACTTTCCATAATATTATTATCTTTTAATGACATTTTTAGGACCCGCAATGCAGGTATGAATTTACGTAATTATTTCCACTTTTTTAGTTTCAGCCACTTGGGCATTTCTAATGGCCACACTTCTCGCTACCGACTCCGCAAGCTCGGAAAAAGCCTTCGCTACCAGTCCGTCCTTCAATACAGCCGGATAACCGCTGTCTCCACTTTCCCGAATACTTTGAACGATCGGGATTTCTCCCAGTAGAGGAACATCATTTGCGGTGGCAAGATTCCTTCCTCCGCCTTGTCCGAAAATATAATATTTATTGTCAGGTAGTTCCTCCGGCGTAAAATAGGCCATATTTTCAACTATTCCCAAAATGGGTACATTTATTTGCGGTTGTTTAAACATGGCCACACCTTTTTTCGCATCTGCCAATGCTACCTTTTGGGGGGTAGTTACAATAACCGCACCTGTCACGGGTACCGATTGTACCAGCGTCAAATGGATATCGCTTGTGCCGGGAGGTAGGTCGATCAACAGATAGTCCAGCGGCCCCCAGAGGGTATCACCCAGGAACTGCTTCAATGCCGAACTTGCCATGGGACCTCTCCAAACCACGGCATTGTCGGGAGGAGTAAGAAATCCTATAGAAATAAGTTTTACGCCATATTGTTCAAGCGGTACAATCATGTTTTTCCCTTCCACCTGCGTAATTCCCGGTTGTTCTCTTTCGCAATTGAACATAGTGGGCACCGAAGGGCCGAAAATGTCAGCATCTATCAGACCCACTTTTGCACCGCTTTTTGCCAAGGCAACGGCAAGGTTGGCAGCCACTGTAGATTTTCCAACGCCCCCCTTTCCGGAAGCAACCGCAATGATGTTTTTGACCTGGGGCAGCAGCGGCGTATTATCACGAGTGGTAGTCACGTTTGAAGTCATGAAAATGCTCACCTCTGCTAAAGGATCGACCAATGTATGGATGGCATCTTCACAAGCTTTTCTGATCACTTCTTTCAACGGACAGGCAGGTGTTGTTAGTACCACCGTAAAATCTACCCTGTTGCCTTCTATCTTAAGGTCTTTGATCATATTTAGAGTTACCAGATCCTTTTTCAGATCAGGGTCATCTACAGTTTGTAAAGCTTTAATGATAGCGGCTTCCGAAATGGCCATAGTTTAAATAGGTTTTATAAAGACTCTAATTCAAGGTTGATGATGCGTAGCTCTCAATCCTGCCCGATTAGGGGTATTGATAAGGAAATCCTGGTGAAAACTGATGGAAGTATATCTCAATCGGCATCAGGACCACGGCTATCACCAATTTGAGCGCAAGTTACGTTATTTGTCAGGCTTCGTAACAATAATAAGCCAAAATTAGTTGCTTTCGCCGGGAAAATTGAAAAGCTCGAGTGGGATGCTGCAAGAACGAAAATTCAAAGTAGCTTTATTAAACCTTACGATCAATTTCGCTCCTACATTACTCCCAGCTGCAAGGCAACTATAAGGTGCAGATGACGAAAGTTTGGTAAAGCTGTGCTGCCTTGCAAGGGGAAGACAGAAGGTGCGAAATCTGAAGGAAGTTCAGAGCTCGGACTTCAGCAGGCTGATTCCCTGCCTTTGCCACCCATTTCCCAATAGCCAATCGCCAAACACCCCAAATTCCAATCTCCAAATTCACGCTCAATCCCCAACACCCAATCCCCAATCCCACAATCCGCGAAACCCCAAAACCCAATCCCCAATCCCACAATCCCCAATCCCCAATCCCACAATCCCCGGAACCCCAAAACCCAATCCCCAACACCCAATTCCAATCCCCAAAACCCAATACCCATTACCCACCACACAATCCCCAATCCCACAATCCCCAACACCCAACCCCACCCCCAAAACCCAACACCCGATACCCAATACCCAACACCCCACAAACAATACCCAAATTCACAAACCCCAAAATCACAAACCCCAAAACCCAATCCACACCCAAAACCCAAAACC
>CAZWQB010000057.1:0-16700 GCA_964636035.1 uncultured Roseivirgaceae bacterium | reverse complement strand
CAGCGCTTGAATAAATTGATCATCGAATTCCCGGCCCATAAGTCACGTTATTTAATTCGATATATTAGTATCATTATTACTCTAAAAACTACAAATTGATGCGATTTTTTTCAAACTGATCGCTTCAGAGCAGCAATCCTTAGCAAGATTCGGATTTTATTGCCGGATTTCGGATGCTATCTTTGTTTTAACAAAATTACAGGATCATGAATGAACAATCCTACATCAATTACCAGCGGATTGCCAAAGCAATTGACTATATCCGAACCAATTTCCGGGAGCAACCGGGGTTGGAAGAACTGGCAGAAGAAGTCCATTTAAGCCCGTTTCATTTTCAGCGCTTGTTCAGCGAATGGGCAGGCACTACCCCTAAAAGGTTCTTACAATATATAACCATAGAACACGCGAAGAAACTTCTCAAGGAAAACCAGATCACACTGTTCGATGCTGCACAAGAAATTGGTCTTTCAGGAGCGGGCCGCCTTCATGATTTATTCATAAACATTGAAGGGATGACGCCTGCTGAATATAAGTATGGTGGCAAAAATCTCAACATCAACTATAGCTTTGCAGGTAGCCCTTTTGGAAATATTATAGTAGCCTCTACGGCGAAAGGCATCTGTTATATGGCTTTTGTAGACGATGAAGCTGAAGCACTCACTCGAATTCGCAGGCAATTTCCAAATGCGTCCTTGAAGGAGCTAAACGATAGGATGCAGCAAAATGCATGTGACATCTTCTCGCATGACTGGAGCAAACTGAATCAGATTAAGCTGCACTTAAAGGGCACGGTTTTTCAACTAAAGGTATGGGAAGCCTTGCTGAAAATACCGATGGGACGGCTAACAACCTATGGCGAAATTGCCACTCAAATTGGTAAAAGTTCAGCGACAAGGGCTGTAGGTACGGCCATTGGCCAAAATCCGATCGCTTTCTTAATTCCCTGCCACCGGGTAATCCAGGCAAGCGGCAAACTAGGAGGCTATATGTGGGGACCGACCAGAAAAAGTTCACTGATTGGTTGGGAGGCAGCGAAAATTGATTCGGAGACATACAACCTGCAACAAAGAGGCATTGAATAGGAATTAGAAGGTTTTAACTGCCGTGGCTGGATTGGCAGGTATGTTGGGGAAATAGCATCCAGCGTCACAGGATTTATAAAATGGCAGCGCAGTGGAAAGAAGGCAAAAAAAGCAGCTTTTTTTGTGAATGCGATACTTGAAATAGTAATCGCTCTTACAGAGTTTTATAAAAGAAGCCTGGTAAATATAATATGGATCTATTCAGAGAAGAAGGGAAAAGAGCGAACTTGTTGCCCAAAGATGGTACGGTAAATTACTATGGAAGGATTTTTCCTGTCACTGAAGCCAACCATTATTTTGAAAATCTATTGAGTTCCATTGATTGGAGAAATGATGAAGCCGTCATTTTTGGTAAACGCATCATCACTAAAAGGAAAGTAGCCTGGTATGGAGATTCTAATTTTGACTATACTTATTCTAAAATTACCAAACGAGCCTTCCCCTGGACCCAGGAGCTACAGAACTTAAAAACAGTGGTGGAGGAAATGACCGGAGAAGTCTTCAACTCCTGTTTGCTCAACCTGTACCATAGTGGCGAAGAAGGCATGGCCTGGCACAGCGATGCAGAAAAGGCACTCAAGAAAAATGGTGCTATTGCCTCCTTAAGCTTTGGTGCGGAAAGAAAATTTGGTTTTAAGCATAAAGAAACAAAGGAGAAAATTTTTTTGATACTTGAGCATGGAAGTTTGCTCGTGATGAAAGATGAAACCCAGGCCTATTGGCTGCACCGCCTGCCACCGACGAAGCTTGTAAAAAGGCCGCGCATAAATCTAACTTTCAGATTTATAGAATTTGATTGAGCAACATTTGATCAGAGGCTCAGTTAGATTTAAATTTACGGTAGCCAATGATCGCCAAGTCTGTTCAGGATTTAAAAAGATATTATAACTCTCACCGGACCAAACCGCTGCGCTTTATTCATAGCGACAGTTGTAATCAAATCGTTCTTATAAGGCATGGAGAACCTGATCTGGTAAAAGATGTCTGGGTCAACCGAAATGCCGCTTTAGACTACGCCTTGAACTATGACAGCGTTGGCGTGCTCCCTCTTGCAGGGCACACTTTGTCTCTGGAGACAATAAAAGTTAATCACGTGTTTTCAAGTCCCACGCCCAGAGCCTTTCACACGGCGCAGCTCTTATTTACGGATCGGGTTGAAATTGTTACAGATCATCGGTTCCGGGAGTTTGAAAGAAAAATCTTTCGGATTCCGTGGGTCGGTATTTCTCTTCCCTTGCAGTTTTGGCTCGTCTTTTCCCGAGTTTTATGGCTTTTGGGGTTAAATTCCAGAGGAATAGAATCGAAAACAAAAGCTTATATTCGCGGCAAACAAAATGCGGAATTTCTGATTGATGAGGCTGGGATACATGAAAATGCTTTTTTGGTGGCTCATGGGTTTCATAACAAGGTAGTGGCAGACGCGCTGGTTAGTAAAGGTTGGCTGCAGGTTTATAACGGAGGGCGAGGCTACGCTGCAATCAATATTTTTGCTAAAAAGCATCAGTGAAAACATTTTTGAATTAGGTTTGAAAGGTATTTTGATTAACAAAGCTTCAATGGACACATCCTGGGGTAGAATTCAATATGTAATAATAGTAGTAGTGATTGTACTGCTCGGCCTTACGTCCAGAAGGTTTTCTTCCTGGTTCCCCGAAATCATTAACCTTTATTTGGGCGACGCCTTATGGGCCTTGATGGTATATTTCATTATTAAAGTTTTCTTTCCTCTTTGGTCAATAATAAAAGTGGGCTTGATCGGATTGGCTTTTTGTTTTTTAATAGAAATCAGTCAGCTATACCAGGCGCCATGGATAAATTCGATCAGACAAACAACTTTAGGTGCGCTTGTTCTTGGGTTTGGATTTTTATGGAGCGACCTTCTTGCCTATACCCTTGGAATAGTTTCAGGAGTGATTATCGATTACATGATCACCTGCCGTACAAATAGGCCCATTCAAAAAAAGCTGGGTCAAGAGCAGCGCCATTTTAAAGGGTTCTCTTAATTGTATGACTATGCTTGTTTTAGTAAATGTAACTTAGTTAGATAGTTTAAAACATTTCTATTATATTTACCCCTCAATAATCAACAGGAATTTTAACCAGCTACTCCTCAAAAAATAATCTATTGCCAGGATTTGTCTGGAATATATTTCCAAAACTTAATTCATTTTTCAACCAAATTTTTACTATGATTTTCTATCTACTTCTAATCGTGTTTTCTGTGTTGATGACACTTATTGCGTTTGGCTTGACTATCGGCGGACTTATCAAAAAGAAAAGGAAAGTCTGGATTGGCTCATTGGCCTCATTTGTTGTTTTTTCTCTGTTGGCGGTATTTTCTATTGTAATTTATGCTAAGGAGTCCATTAACTATATGGGTTCAGATGAATTCCAGGCAGAGACCAAAAAGAAGGCCGAAAACATGGGTAAAACCTGGGGAAATACTGTCTCAGGAACCGCACAAGGCCTGGAGGCTACCCTTGACGATGAGGCAATTGCAAAGCTTGCCAACAAAGGCGCCACAATCGTGGGGAAAGGTGTTAAAGCCGTCGCAACAGGGCTGGATGAAACCGTTGGAAAAACCACAGTGTTTCCCGATGAATCTTTGGCCGCGGCGGGCATTTCCATTGGCCGGGCAGAACAACTTTTAGATTCTGCCAATTATAGCTTTGGATTGTTCCTGGAATTTGAGAAAGTTTTTTCCGGCAGTCTTGTGCTTACTGCTTATGACAGCGAGGGCAAAAAGCAAGACATTTCCACCATGACATTAACAGAAAAAGCAGGAAAGGAAAAAGTATACGTGTTCGGGTTCGATTATTTTCAACCTGGCGTTTCAGGCTATTGCATTTTAGAGCAGCGCCTGGCCAATGAGGAAGAAGCTGCAACCGTCAGCGCCTCGTTGGTTCCGGCCGAAGAGTAAGAACGATGAAGTTTTGGCAATGGGCGCAGGAGCCGCTGCGGTCATTGCTTATTTATGGGTTAGTTGTCACTTCGAAAAGCGACCACACGACACACATCGACAAATTTCCAAAACAAAATTAATGAATTTCGCGACCAGTAAAAGGTTTAGATACTTTTGCCTAAATAGACAAGTAATTCATAGACAATGTAAAGTCAATTTGGTTCTGAAATTATGATGTTGAGAGAAGCGTAACCTAATTCTAAGACAGGTTTCCTTTTTGCTTGAAATGGATAGTCCACAAGGGAGTAAATTGAGAAGGGCTTCCGTCAAATAAAATAAGAACACATAATACAGATAGCAAGCATCTATGATACAGAAACAACTAATTGGAAACTCTTTGGCTTTCGGATCAAATTGTTGAAATTGTAAAAGATAGTGATACTGCTCGACATTATTCTATGTTCCAGGGAAGCAATTGAAAGCAAAAAATTAATTCAAAAATAGATTAAGCTAAGACAATATGGATTATATCGAAATAAGCGGCTACAAATCGATTAATAAAGCAAGAATTGATCTTGCACCTATTAACATATTGATTGGTGCGAACGGTAGCGGAAAAAGCAACTTTATATCGTTTTTTGACTTTTTGAATAGACTGTACAATCGAAAGCTGAATGAATATGTAGCCCTCATAGGTGGGGATAATAAAATCTTGCATAAAGGAAAGAAGCGCACAGACACCATTTCCTTTACAATGGAGTTTGATAAAGGGCAGAATGGATATTCAGCAAAATTACAGTCTGGAGCAGACGGATTTATATTCTTGCAGGAGAATTTGATCTACAGAGGTAACTCGAGGGATATAAGCAGATATAGTAATGAAGCTCAAATAAAAGCAACGGACAATTACAGAGCACCTTATGTGAAAAAATACTTGAGTGGATTAAGAAAATATCATTTTCACGATACTAGCTCAAATTCTCCGTTCTCACAATACAGTAATTTTGAAAACGATATATATTACTTCTATGAAGATGGGATGAATTTAGCTGCGTTTGCCTATCATATTCAGGAAACCGACAAAATCGTTTACAATAGAATTATCAAAAATATTCAATCTATTGCTCCGTACTTTTCTGATTTTTATTTTGCTCTGAATAAGGAAAATAATCTTAGGCTTCAATGGACTGACAAATACAGCGATGTGATTTTTGGTGCCAATGATCTTTCAGACGGAACTTTGCGTTTTATTGCGTTATCAGTTTTGTTTTTACAACCTGATTTACCCGACACTATTATAATTGATGAACCTGAATTAGGTTTACATCCTTCTGCAATAGCAAAATTAGCGGGAATGATAAAATCCGTTTCGGATAGAGGTTGTCAAGTAATTGTCGCTACCCAATCGACCGATCTTATAAGCCATTTTTTACCAGAAGATATTATTACAGTTGACCAGGTGGATGGGCAAACAGAATTTAATAGGTTGAGAAGTGACAATTTAAACCAATGGCTTGATGATTATACCATCGACGATTTATGGAAACGTAACATTATTTCAGGAGGACAGCCGAATTATAGCCTATGAAAAGGGTGATAATTATTTGTGAGGGAGAAACGGAAAGAGAGTTTTGTAAAAATGTTTTAGCTCCTCACTTGATACATCATAACATTTATATCCAAGCGCCATTGATCAAAAGGTCTATGGGAGGGATAGTACGTTGGCCAATTTTGAAAAAGGAAATAGAAACTCACTTATTAGAGCCTAATGTAATTGTTTCAACTTTCATTGATTATTACGGGCTGTATCAAAAATATGATTTCCCTAAATGGAGAGAGGGGGAGAAAATTCCAGATAAAAATTCCAGGATGGATTTTTTAGAAAATGCAATGAAAGCAGATATTTCAGATGCTGGTAGATACAGATTTATTCCTTACTTACAATTACACGAATTTGAAGGCTTGCTTTTTAATGATATTCAAATTTTCCATGACCACGTCCCTAAAGCCGAGTTAATCGGAGTGGCTGAATTAGAACAAACTTTCGCTGACTATGATAATCCGGAAATGATAAACAATAATAGAGAAACGTCGCCGAGCCATAGGTTAAAACGAATTATTAAAGGTTACAACAAGCCATTGTATGGGCACTACTTTGCGGAAGCGATAGGGATTCAGAAAATTAGAACGAAATCTCCCAGATTTAGCTTATGGATAGAAGAAATCATTTCTTATTAAACCAGTGATTTTTATCTTATCGAGCGCATAACAAAAAGTGTTTTTGCGCTAAAACAAGGTCAATGGCAATCGGAACCATCCTCAATGGTGGTATGCGGTCTGAATGTTGTTCAGCGAACTGGAAAACGCATGATTAGACTGCTAGCATGCATTAATTTAAAGGCCTTGACGATCCTCTTTATCGCGGACGTAAAGCCCCCTTTTGCTAGTAATGCCAAAACAGAAATTATCATTTAATCGATCTTCTCTTTCTCCTCTCCAGATCCTTTTTCCACATTTTTCCGGGGATTTTCAAATAACATTCTTACGGAAGGAGAGAAAGTGTCGTCATATTGCCCGTTTTTAATGGCCCAAATAAATGCCCCGAGAAACCCACCGGCAACCAAGATACTTGCTAAAACCAATACAAAAATAACCGACATATTTATTGTTTTAAAATTTACGCCAATGTGCAAACAGACTACTGAATCCTACCGCAAAGCCTACTACCGAAATTGAACTCACCGGCATCAGAATAGCGGCAAAAACCGGCGAAAGGTTTCCTGAAATAGCCCAGCTCAGTCCGATCACGTTGTACACCATGGAAAATAAGAAGCTTGCTTTTACGATGTTTACACTGGTGCGGCTGAAATAGATAATGTCATGCAAACGCTCGAAATTTTTGGCATCTACCAAAACGTCACACGCGGGAAAAAACGCATGTATATCCTCTGTCAACACCATTCCTACATCGCTTTGCTTTAAAGCACCGGCATCGTTTAAGCCATCGCCAACCATAAGCACTTTCTTGCCATTTTGTTGTAGCGCTTTTACATAATTAAGCTTATCCGCCGGGCTCTGCTCAAAGTGCATATGCTCCTTTTTCTCAAAAAGCGGAAGTAAGGCAGGCAGATCCACCGGATGGTCACCGGACAACAAAGATACATTAAAACGTGCCCGCAGCGCCCGGAGCACGTCCTTCAAGCCTCTTCGGTATGGGCTGCTGAAAGTAAAATAACCTTTGTATTCATTGTCAATGCTGACGTGCACCTCCTGCTTTCTGTTTTTATCCAGTGCTGTAGTTGCAAAATTCAGGAATTTAGGCGATCCCAGGCGAACTTTCTTTCCCTCAACGATGCCTTCCAACCCACCGCCAGGTATTTCTCTGAAACGGGAAACCGCGACTGTCCCCAATTCAGCAAAATGGTGATCTACTTTTCTGCTCAAGGGGTGTGTAGATTGTATAGCCAATGATTTTATCAACCTTTGCTCATCCTGGTTCAGATGCCCTTCGAAAAACGAAGTGTTAGCGTTGTTGTTTTCTGTTATTGTGCCCGTTTTATCGAAGACAACATGGTCAATATTGGCCAGATGCTGAATTATGGTTGGGTTTTTTACATAAATGCGATTCTTTCCGAATATCCGCATGGTGTTTTCCATCGTAAAGGGCATGGAAAGCGACAAAGCGCAGGGACAGGCGATAATCAGCACAGCAGTAAAAGCATTCCACATTACAGAAGGGTCAGCGAAATACCAGAAAATTGCAGTGACCAGGGCCAGCGAAATGGTAGCATAGGTAAAATAACGGCTAAAGTCTGCCGCCAGCTTTGTCATCGGTGTTATTTTCTCCTTCGTGAAAGCTGCATTGTTCCATAATTGTGTAAGGTAGCTTTGGGAGACAGGTTTTTGAACCGATAGTTCAATTTTATTGCCTACCTGTCGTCCGCCGGCATAGATATAGTCGCCTTGCTTTTTCTCTACCGGCTCTGATTCTCCTGTCACAAAACTATAGTCTATCCACGCCTGCGCACTGAGTAAAATGCTATCGGCAGGAATCAATTCATTATTGCGGATGGCTATAATATTTCCCACGCCCAGCTCATTGACGGGAATGCTGCTTTCTATACCGGATCTTACCACAGAGGCAGCCAACGGGAAGTATGACTTATAATTTCTTTCAAAAGAGAAATTTTCATAAGTTTTATTTTGAAGCCATTTTCCCACCAGCAGAAAGAAAACCAAGCCCGACAGGCTGTCCCAATATCCCGGGCTGATGCCGCTCAGGGTTTCGTACAGGCTCCGCAAAAAAAGTGTAATTATTCCTATCGAAACAGGAACATCAATATTGATCACCTTTTTTTTGAGCGACTGATATGCAGGAACGAAATATTCAGCGCCTCCATAAAAGAAGACAGGGAGCGAAAGCAGTACATTTAGCCAAATGAAATAAGATCTGTAAATGGAATCAATCGTTTCTTGCAATCCGAAATACTCAGGAAAGCTAAGGAGCATGATATTGCCGGTACAAAATCCTACCACTCCTAATTTTATAAAAATCGATTTCCTGGTTTTGTCCTGCGTTTTTTTGTCCTGGTCTTGTAGATTAATATCGGGTGCGTAACTCACCGTAGCCAAAAGTTCTACTATTTGTCTAAGCGAAACAAGGGTGGGATCAAAGTTTAAAGCCAGCTCTTTCTTAAAGAAATTTACCCGTGAAGATATTACACCATCACACAGTTTGTGAAGATTTTCCAATAGCCAGATACAGGAGCTGCAATGAATTCCGGGAACGCGTAAGGTAATTTTATTTAATGAATCACTGGTGTAGTCAAAAAGTGGCTCTGTAATGGCTTCATTGTCAAGATACGCAAATTTGTCGCCAAGTTTTTTTCCTTTCAGACTTATCCCCGGAGATCTATCTAAATCATAATAGGTACACAAGCCATTGTCATCAAGTAGCTGGTAAACCAACTTACATCCTTCGCAGCAAAATGCCTTTTCTTCAAAGTTTATTTGTTCGTCTTTGCAGGATTCTCCACAATGGAAGCATATTTTGGCCTCTGTTTGTACTTGCACCGCCATTTTTTTTGTGTACAAATCTATTGGTTCGGGCTGGTGGAAAATATGACCTAAATCATGAACAAAAATGATTTAGGCCTTAAAATCAGATTACATGATATAACTTTATCGTTTCTGGTGGCAAAACGATCTAACCGGTTGGTGCCTGCATTAATCAGGTGGAAATATGATCAAATCGCCTAATTAATAACACAAGGAGAGAATTTCGGTGGAGGCTGAATTTAACGTAAATTTCGCCCAATTTTAATCAGTGAAACAGCGAAATGTATGGCCCGAATAAAAATAGAACTACCCGAAGTTTTCGCTTTCAAGTGTGAAATCAAGGTGAGGATTACCGACATTAATTACGGCGGGCATTTAGCAAACGACGTACTACTCGGTTTGATGCACGAAAGCAGAATGCAGTATTTGTGGCATTTGGGATATGCCAACGAAATTGACGCTTTTGATGGACATGGCCTTATTCAGGCAGATGCGGCAATTGTTTATAAGTCAGAAACCTTTTATGGGGAAACGCTGTTGGTGGAAATTGCAGCGAATGATTTCTCGAAATATGGTTTTGACTTCGTATACAGGTTTAGCAATGCAGATAAAGACGAAGAGGCTGCAAGAGGGAAAGCGGGCTTGGTTTGTTTTGACTATGCCTCCCGGAAAATTGTTTCTGTGCCTTTGAGTTTGAAGGAAAAGCTACAGCCATAAAGTGGCTATATATTCTTTAACTGTATCGTTAGAATTCGAAATTAGGGAAGCACCCTCTTCTTCACATTGCTGCATATCACTATTAAGTTGTATTTTTGATCTATGATAAATACCCAAAGTGTTGCCACCCCTCATACCAAGGAGATAATTCCAGTAGATGCTTCAAAACCTGACATCCGGAAGAAAGATATTGAGGGTCTGAAAACATACCTATCGGAAATAGGCGAAAAACCATTTAGGGCAAAGCAGATTTATGAGTGGCTTTGGAATAAATCCGTGCACAGCTTTGACCAGATGACCAATCTTTCGCTATCAACCAGAGAACGCTTAAAAGCTGATTTCACGATCAATGGTGCCGCCTTGGATCACCAACAGGTGAGTGCTGACAAAACCATAAAATCAACCTTCAGGCTTTTTGACAATAATATAGTTGAAGGTGTTTTAATACCTACCGATTCGCGGATGACGGCTTGTGTATCCTCGCAGGTGGGGTGTTCGCTGAGCTGTAAATTCTGCGCGACCGGCTACATGAAGAGGATGCGAAACCTTGAAGCTGCAGAAATCTATGATCAGGTGGTGCATATCCGGCAGCAGGCTGAGCAGCATTATCAAATTCCACTGTCAAATATTGTTTTTATGGGAATGGGTGAGCCGCTTTTGAACTATAACAATGTAATGCAGGCGATCAACTACATTACCTCTCCGGAAGGTTTGGGCATGGCGCCAAGAAGAATTACGGTTTCGACAGCGGGTATTGCCAAAATGATTAAGAAGTTGGGCGATGACCAGGTTAAATTCAAACTCGCACTTTCGCTCCATGCCGCCAATGACGAAAAGCGATCGAAAATTATGCCCATCAATGATGCAAATTCATTGCCTGTGCTAGCCGAAGCGCTGCAATACTTTTATAAAAAAACCAGAAATAGGATTACTTTTGAATACATCGTTTTCAACGACTTTAACGATAGCCTTGAAGATGCGGAAGAACTCTTTAAATTCACTCAGAAAGTGCCCAGTAAGGTAAATATCATTGAATACAACCCCATTTCAGAAGCTGATTTTGTAAACACAGGCGAGGACAAGCTTCTGGCTTTCAGCAATTACCTGATCGAGCGCGAGGTAAACGTCAATATCAGAAGAAGCAGGGGCAAAGACATTGACGCGGCCTGCGGTCAGTTGGCAAATAAAAGATAAAATTAAAGCAATCCCTCATCAGCAAAACTGAAGTAGCCATTGTCTGTAAAAATTAGATGATCCAGCACGGGAATTTCCAGCAGATTGCCCGCTTCTTTTAATTTTTTGGTGAGGTTGATGTCAGCGGAACTAGGCTTTAAATTTCCCGAAGGATGATTGTGTACGAGGATTACGGCGCTGCAAAGACTTTCCAAAGCGGCTTTAAAAATGATCTTTGGATCTGCGACGGTACCTGATATACCCCCTGTACTGATCTGACTCTTTTTGATTACCTGGTTTGCCCGGTTCAAGAGTAAAACCCAAAAGACTTCATAAGACAGGTCCATCAGCTCGGGTTTTATTACCTCATAAGCATCTCTGGAGCAGGTAATCTTAGGCTTCTGAATAAACTGACTTTCTCTCCGCCTTCTTCCAAGTTCAAGAGCGCTGACAATGCTTATTGCTTTGGCCTCGCCTATGCCTTTGAACTTTTGCAGGTCCTTTACGGAAAGCCTTGCCAGTTCGTTCAGGTTGTTATCTACATTGCTAAGGATTAACTTCGACAAATCCACAGCGCTCAGTGACCTGGTTCCGGACCCAATCAGGATTCCGATTAGTTCTGCGTCTGATAATGCTGCTTTTCCCTTTAAGATGAGCTTTTCCCGGGGTCGGTCTTCCTCGGCCCAACTTAAAATGTTGAGTCCGTTACTGGTTTTTTGTTCTTCCATACGTTTTCCTGCAAACTTGCTGATTGACGCAGGAAAAATAATAAATCCGGAGAGATAAAAAAAGCCTCAGCTCC
Source organism: uncultured Roseivirgaceae bacterium (assembly GCA_964636035.1). Taxonomy (GTDB): domain Bacteria; phylum Bacteroidota; class Bacteroidia; order Cytophagales; family Cyclobacteriaceae; genus CAMPJM01. Next base: position 4,966 of record CAZWQB010000057.1, on the reverse strand, counting down.
TTTAAGGGGCCGAGGCTGACAATTTTTTTGATAATAAATTATAAGCTGTTCACCAATTTGGTCAACTTTGATTTATTATTAGCGGCCTTGTTTTTATGAATCACGTTCTTTTTAGCTAATTTATCAAGCATAGAAGAAACTTTTTTCAACAATTCTGATGCCTCCTCTTTATCGGAAGTTCCTCTTAGTCTTTTGATAAAAGTTCTGGTAGTTTTAGCCTGGTATCGATTTCTCAATCTTTTTGCTTCGTTTGACCTGATTCTTTTAAGCGCTGATTTGTGATTAGCCATGTTTGTATATTTCTGTCAATAATAATCTTTTCGAATTACCGACTATCCAATTGAAATTCTTCAATACGTACCGCCATAAGCTTCTAAATGAAAAAGACATCAGAAGGGGCTTTAGTCAATAAGACTGCAAATGTAACAGTATTATTTTAATCTTCAAAATGTGCTGATGCAATAATTTGTTCTTTTTTATTATATTCATGCGTCAATAATATTCAGCTATGAAATTCCATTTAAAGATTTCCGTTAAACTTGTAGTAGTATTTTTTCTTGTCAGTCAGTCTAATTATGTTTTCGGCTGGGGTTTCTTTGCGCATAAGGAAATAAACCGGTTAGCTGTATTTACATTGCCGCCGGAGATGATTCAATTTTTTAAAAAGCAGGTTGATTATTTATCGGCGCACGCAGTAGATCCCGACAAGAGACGATACGTAGTTCCGAACGAAGCACCAAGACATTTTTTGGATGTAGACGTCTATGGTGACAGTGCCGTCTATAAGCTGCCCAGGTACTGGAATCAGGCGCGGGAAATGTACTCTGAAGATACTCTAAATGCATATGGCATAGTGCCCTGGCATATCCAACACGTTGCTTATAACTTAACAGAGGCATTTAAAAGCAAAGATGCCCGCGCGATTCTCAAACTTGCGGCTGACCTGGGCCATTACATAGCCGATGCCAACGTGCCACTTCATACCACAGAGAATTATAACGGCCAACTCACCAATCAGCATGGCATTCACGGTTTGTGGGAATCAAGGCTTCCGGAGCTATTTACGGAGGATTATGATTTCTTTGTGGGAAGGGCCACTTATGTTGACAATGTGCAGCTAAGGGCATGGCAGGCTGTTATACAGGCGCATGAAGCATTGGACTCAGTACTGCTATTTGAAAAAAAGCTGTCTGAAAAGTTTTCTGAGGACAGGAAGTATGGATATGAGGAGAGAGGTGCCAGCACTGTAAAGGTATATTCCCGCGACTTTTCAGCTGCCTATCATCAGTCGCTTATGGGACAGGTTGAGCGGCAAATGAGGGCCTCGATCAAGATGGTAGGGGATATCTGGTACACTTGCTGGGTTGATGCCGGCCAGCCGGATTTGTCTGCTCTTGATGCGCCCCTGGTTGATAAAAGTGAATTTGGCGATGAGGTAGACCCGGACAAGGAAAATCACAGGCCCATAAAATAGGAGGAGCGCTCGGCCAATGTCGTTAAGTTAAGCTTTTTTGATACCTCATCCCCCCGAATTGCTTCGGGGACCTTCTCCTGAAGGAGAAGGAGTGGCCTTAACTTAACGACATTGAGCGTTCGGCTGTCGAACGCTCCTCCGCAGATTTATGCTAATTTTTTATACTTAATTCTCTTAGGGCCTGTATCGCCCAGCCTTTTCTTCTTGTTTTCTTCGTATTCTGAGTAATTGCCTTCAAAGAAATAAACCTGTGAATCGCCCTCAAATGCAAGAATATGAGTGGCTATTCTGTCAAGAAACCAGCGGTCGTGAGAGATAATTACAGCACAACCCCCGAAGTTTTCCAATCCTTCCTCGAGCGCCCGAAGTGTATTTACATCCAGGTCATTGGTCGGCTCATCCAGCAAAAGCAGGTTAGCGCCTTGTTTGAGAGTCATTGCAAGATGTACGCGGTTCCTTTCTCCGCCTGATAATTTGGAGACTTTTTTCTCCTGGTCTGCGCCACCAAAATTAAACTTGCTGACATAAGCCCTGGAATTCACCTGTTTTCCCCCAAGTTCCATCAGTTCGTTGCCCTCGCTGATATTTTCCCACACAGACTTATCAGGATTTAACTGACCGTGTTCCTGATCTACATAGGCAATTTTGACCGTGTCACCGATTTCAAACGTGCCCTTGTCCGGATTTTCATTGTTAGTTATCAGATTGAATAAAGTGGTTTTTCCAGCGCCATTGGGCCCGATCACGCCTACTATCCCTCCTTGTGGCAACGAGAAGCTCAGGTCTTCAAAAAGTAGTTTATCGCCATAAGCTTTGGCAACATTTTTTGCTTCAATTACCTTTGTTCCAAGGCGTGGACCGGCCGGGATAAATAATTCCAGTGTTTCCTCTTTCTTTTTCCCTTCTTCGCCTACAAGTCTGTCATAGGCGCTCAGTCTTGCTTTTCCTTTCGCGTGTCTTCCTTTTGGACTCATCCTAATCCATTCCAACTCTCGCTGCAAAGTTTTCTGTCTTTTTGATTCGGTCTTTTCTTCCTGCGCCAGTCTGTTTTGTTTTTGCTCCAGCCAGGAAGAGTAATTTCCTTTCCATGGAATGCCTTCGCCCCGATCTAGTTCGAGTATCCAGCCTGCTACGTTATCCAGGAAGTACCTGTCGTGTGTAACCGCTATTATAGTGCCTTTATACTGTTTTAAATGTTGCTCCAACCAATGTACAGATTCCGCGTCGAGGTGGTTGGTGGGCTCATCCAGCAACAACACATCGGGTTCCTGAAGTAATAACCGGCATAATGCCACCCTTCTTTTTTCTCCACCAGACAAATTCTCAATCAAAGCGTCCGCCGGAGGGGTTCGCAGCGCATCCATGGCTTTTTCCAAGCGTGTGTCCAGCTCCCAGGCATTGTGCTGATCGAGCTTTTCCTGGATTTCGCCCTGTTTTGTAATGAGTTTATCCATGGCATCGGGATCTTCCATTACCGCAGGATCCGCAAATTGATTGTTCACTTCTTCAAAAGCTTTTAGCAAATCCACAACCTCCTGCACCCCTTCTTCCACCACTTCTCTTACTGTTTTTGATTTATCCAACTCGGGTTCTTGCTCCAACATGCCTACTGTATAGCCTGGCGAGAATACTACCTCACCCTGGTATTCTTTATCAATGCCCGCAATAATCCTTAAAAGGGAGGATTTGCCTGACCCATTTAAGCCTAGTACGCCAATTTTTGCTCCATAATAGAAGGAAAGGTAAATATTCTTCAGCACCTGCTTTTTGGGAGGGTATATCTTAGAAACCCCGGCCATTGAAAAAATAATTTTTTCGTTACTCATCTTATTCTTTTTTATATTTAAAAAATTGCTATTTTAAAAGCCTTGAAGAACCCCCGATTTATTACAAATATGGTAAAAATAATGTTTTCGCCTATTTCTTAAGGGTTATTTAATTAATATTGCAATCTTACTTAATTTACCACTATTAGATGTAATTTCCAGTGACTGATACTAAGTTTGGTTATATAAAAGACGGCAAGGTTTATAGGAAAGGCTTTCGTGATTTTCCGGACCGGATCATAGGTGAAATAAAGACCGATGAGCAGTCTTCTATTCAATATTTCATAGAACGTTTTGAAGTTGTAGAAAGCAAAGTGGGAGCGCTGGAAAAAGCCGTTGAAGAGGCAGAAAATAAAGGCTCCTATTTGATGAAACTAATTCACTTAAAGGAGTATCTGGTTAAAATTGATGCCCTGGGTGATTTTGAGTCACTTTTTCAAAGACTGGAATCTATTGAGCAGAACCTGATTGAACTCATAGCAGAAAGCAGAGCCAATAATTTAATAATAAAGGAAGCTCTTATAGAAGAGGCTGAAGTTTATAGAGGAAGTACGAATTGGAAAGAAGATACCGACAAGCTGAAAGATTTAAAAGGCAGGTGGATCAAAACGGGCAACGTTGAAAAAGAGTTTGAAGAGCGGTTATCTCAGCAGTTTTCTGAAATTGTCGATGATTTTTTCAAAAGAAGGCAGGAGTTCTATCAAACAAAGCATCGGCAGGTCCAGAACAAGCTTTCGAGGTTGAAGCAAATCTTGGGAAAGGCAAAGATTGCTGCCCAAAAGCCGGGCTTTGAGGCTCGAAAAGAGATGCGCCTTTTGCAGGGAGAGTGGAAAAAGGTAGGGCGGACCTCGGGAAATTTGTCTAAAAGCCTGAATGAAGAATTTAAGAAGATAAACAACCAGGTATTTCAAAATAACAACCGGGTGGATGTTGTTCATGGTGACGACCTGGCAAATGTGCTGAAGGCAAAAGAAAAACTGGTGGAAAGAGTCGTTAGTTTAGCTGAGATTGAGTCCCCGTCAAAATCAGACGTGGAGGAAGTCAAAATGCTTCAAAAGGATTGGAAGAGCCGGGGTATTTTACCCAAAGAGCAGAATAAGCCACTATCGGAAGCATTTTATGCCGCCGGAAGTATAGTTTTAGAAAAGCATTTCATTTTGAATCTGGCGAAAAACAAATACCAGGATTTTGCAAGTCTTGATAAAAGAGAGCAGGCGGAAATAAAGCTTCAAATTACGCGAGATTTGCTGAGCAGAGACCAAAGCGAATTAGAAATCTTTAGGGAAAACCTACAGAAGGTTAACCCGCATTCTAACGATACCAATAAGCTGATTAAAATAAAGTTGAGCCAGCAGGCGCGGAAGGTATCCGTTAAGAAAAAGCTTTTGGAAGAATTTTCAGAAGATTTGAATAAAAGTTAGTTGATTGAAAAATTGAAAAGAAGTTTTGAACTTTTTTTGATCAAAAGCATTTACCACTTCAATTGAATATAATTTAAATTACTATTTGGTTTATTAAAGTTTGTTTTTCAGACAACATAATTTTAATCCCGGCGTAATGGAGGGTATAAATCGAATAACTGGAAATTGTAAAATATAAATATTTGATTTCCCGAATTTAATTATATTTTTGCACGATTATTTAAAATACGTTTAAAAGAAGGAGG
>CAZWQB010000056.1:0-16794 GCA_964636035.1 uncultured Roseivirgaceae bacterium | reverse complement strand
CCTCATTGAAAGCAGATTATATGTTTGCCAGTAAGCAATCAGAAGTGGCAAAAAAGGTAGAAGATTTCGGTTTGTATGAAAGCTTGAAACCACCCTATAAAATAGTTATAAGCGAAAGTGAATATTAAGAGATCCATATTATTAAGAGTAAGAGTTGCATTTATTGTAGTGGTTGTTTTTGCCGTTGCAATAGGAGTAAGGCTTGTGGATATACAGTTTGTTGATGGGAAGAAATGGATTGCGATAGCTGAGGATATAGGATTAAAATACCGTACAGTAAAAGCCACGCGCGGCAACATTTACTCCGACAATGGAAGCCTGATGGCGACTTCTCTGCCATTTTTTAAAGTTGCTTTTGATCCCTCAATTGCAGACGAAGCATTGTATACAAGAGGAATAGATTCTCTCTCAATGTTATTGTCGCGACACTTCGGTGACAGATCCGCAAAAGAATACAAGCGGAAGATAAATAATGCAAGGCTGTCTAAAAAGAAATACCTGGTACTAAACTGGAAGATTATAGACTACCAGGAAAAGAAAAAGATGTCATCCTGGCCCATATTTAGAGAAGGGCGGTTAGGCGGAGGCGTAATTTTCGAAAAGGTGGATAAGCGCTTCCTGCCTTTTTCGCATTTAGGAGGCAGAACAATCGGCTACATTAACGATCGGAACTCCGGGGTGGGACTGGAATACAGCTTCAACAAATATTTGGCAGGAAAAGATGGTGAAGCCTTGTTCCAAAAGATGGCAGGAGGTAACTGGAAGCCGGTTTATGATGATTCCGAGATTCGCCCGGAAGAAGGACTGGACATAGAGACGACGATCGATATCAACCTTCAGGACGTTTCGGAGTCGGCGCTGCTGAGGGCTTTAATACGGCATGAAGCAGACTTTGGCTGTGTAGTGGTAATGGAGGTTGCTACCGGAGAAATAAAAGCTATTTCTAATTTAAAGGGTTATGGCGATGGCAAATACAGAGAGGTCTATAATTATGCAGTACAGGGGCTTACAGAACCTGGCTCTACATTTAAACTGGCATCTATGATTGCTCTGTTTGAAGATTCAAATCTTAAGTTGAGTGATAGTATAGACACTGGCGATGGTGCCTATAAGTTTTTTGACCGAACGATGATCGATCATAAGCCAGGAGGATACGGAACAATCACTGTGCAGGAAGCCTTTGAAAAATCGTCGAATATCGCGATTTCAAAGATGGTGCAGACCCAATTTGGTTTGAACCCACAACGCTATGTCGACTATATTAAGAGTTTTGGTCTGGCTGAACCTTTGGGCTTTCAGATGATTGGAGAAGGAGTGCCGTTCGTCAAAGAAGCAAAGGACCCTTCATGGAGTGGTGTAACCCTGCCCTGGATGTCTATAGGATACGAGTTGAAATTAACTCCTTTACAAACGCTTACTTTTTACAATGGCATTGCCAACAATGGGAAAGTAGTACAACCGATCATTGTAAAAAAAATCAAGAAGGCAGACCAGGTAGTTGAGGAATACCAACCTAAAGTCGTAAAAAACAACATATGTTCTGCTGAAACCCTTGAAAAAGTTAAGAACATGTTGGAAGGGGTTGTTGAAAATGGTACTGCCAGAAATATCAACGACAGTCATTATCAGATTGCTGGTAAAACGGGAACAGCCCAGATAATTAAAGATGGCAGATATACCCGGAAATATTATACCTCATTTGCCGGGTATTTTCCTGCGGACAGACCAAAATATAGTTGTATAGTAATCATCAATAATCCGAAAGGCTATGAACAATACGGAAGTGATGTTGCTGCTCCTGTATTTAAAGAGATCGCAGACAAAATATATGCAAGAGACCTGGAGATGCACCCTTCTTTTTCTGGTCAGAAGCCGCTGATGGCTGCAAACCCATCATTGCCTGTTATTAAGGCAGGCTATGCTGAGGAGCTTGAATTGATTTGCAACACGCTTGGTGTTCCCACATTGGAAGCACATAAAGAAGATTGGGTAAAAGCAAAAGGAGTGGATAACACAGTAATGTGGGAAGACAACCGGATTGAGTCAAACTCGGTTCCTGACGTTCTGGGTATGACCTTGAGAGATGCCTTGTTCCTGTTGGAAAACAAAGGTTTGAGAGTGGAAATTATAGGTAAGGGCAGGGTAGTGAACCAGTCTGTAAGTCCGGGTAAAAAAGCCGTAAAGGGAAGTCATATAACGATTAAATTGAGCTGATGGCAGAGTTAAAGGATATCTTATACAAGGTTTCATTGATCGAAGTAGCGGGTACTACTGATATTCGCATAGATTCGGTTCAGTTTGACTCCAGAAAAGTGGGGCCGGGTTCTTTGTTTATTGCTATTGCAGGAACACTGTCTGATGGACATGATTATATAGAAAGTGCGGTTGAGAAGGGAGCAGTCGCTGTGGTTTCGCAAAAGGTGCCTGAGAATAAAAAAGAGGGAGTCACGTATATTCTGGTAGAAAATAGTGCCAGGGCTTTGGGCTTAATAGCATCAAACTTCTTTGGAAACCCTTCTGCGAAACTCCAGGTGGTAGCAGTTACAGGAACAAACGGAAAGACTACCACTGTTTCGCTGCTTCATAAGCTATTTATGGAGTTGGGATACAACACGGGATTGTTGTCGACCGTCAGCAATAAAATTAACGATACCGTTCTTCCGGCAACGCACACAACCCCTGATGCAATTGCCATGAATGAGCTGTTTCAAAAAATGCTGGCCGAAGGGTGCACACATTGCTTTATGGAAGCCAGCTCGCATGCGATAGACCAGGAGAGAATGGCAGGTGTGGCATTAGCAGGCGCGATATTTACGAATATCTCCCATGATCATCTGGATTACCACAAAACCTTTGATGAATATATAAAAGTAAAAAAGAGACTTTTTGATGAGCTGCCATCTTCTGCATTTGCATTGGTAAATGTGGATGATAAGCGTGGTCTGGTGATGCTGCAAAATACAAAAGCCTCAAAGAATTCCTACGCCTTGAAGACCATGTGCGACTTCAAAGCCAGGGTGCTTTCGAACACCATTCATGGACTTGAGCTGGAAATTGACGGAAAAAACGTCTGGTTCAAGTTAATAGGAGACTTCAATGCTTACAATTTATTAGGGGTATATGCGGCAGCGGTGCTCATGGGGGAAAAGAGCGACGATGTGCTCACCACCTTGTCTATGCTGCATCCTGCGCCGGGACGGTTTGAGCAGGTACAGAACAGCGCACAGGTAACGGCAATTGTAGACTATGCACATACGCCGGATGCGCTTGAAAACGTACTGACCACGATTAAAACATTGAGAACAGGAAATGAGAAAGTAATCACGGTAATTGGTTGCGGAGGCAACAGGGATAAAACCAAGAGACCGCTGATGGCAGAAATAGCCTGCAGGTATAGCGAAAAGGTAATCCTGACCTCAGACAATCCCAGAAATGAAACTCCCGAAGATATAATCAAAGACATGCAAGCCGGCGTAGGACCAACGCAGTATCGGAAAGCATTGGCCATAACCGACCGAAAGGAAGCAATTAAGGCTGCATGTAGTATGGCAGAACCAGAAGATATCATTTTAGTTGCAGGCAAAGGACACGAAACCTACCAGGAGATTAAGGGCGTCAAACATGATTTCGATGACCGAAAAGTGCTTGCAGAAATGCTAAGCTTAATGCACTAATGCACTAATGTGCGAATGTGCGAATGAAAAAATGATTAATGAATGGGGCATTAATTTTTTGATGCGCAGCGAACAACTTGAATCTGAATATATACATAAATAACTAAAATAATACAGCTATGCAACGGAATGTAATTGTTGATTCTTCTTTTAGATTTGCTTTAAAAATTATAGAGTTTTCTGAATTGCTGGAGTCAAAAAGGAAATACGTAATCGCAAATCAACTGCTAAAAGCAGGGTGTTCGATTGGAGCAAATGTGAGAGAAGCTCAAAACGCTGAAAGTAAACTGGACTTCGTTCACAAACTTAAGATAGCGATTAAGGAAGCAGAAGAAACAGAGTATTGGTTGTTATTATGTCAGTACGCAGAGAGCTATCCCGATGCGGAACATTTGTTGGTTGACATAGAAAGCATAATAAAAATATTGGGAAAAATAATTTCCACTACGAAGAAGCAAATAAACATCAGTTAATTAATTCATTATTAATTAGAAATTAACATGCTCTACTACCTCTTTGAATACTTAGATAGGGAATTTGACCTCGCAGGTGCCGGGGTATTTCAGTTTATATCTTTCAGAGCAGGTATGGCAGCTTTGTTTTCATTGCTCATAACAATCGCATTTGGAAAGGCATTGATTGAACTGCTCAGAAGAAAGCAGGTGGGGGAGAGCATTCGGGATTTGGGTCTGGAAGGGCAAATGGAAAAGAAAGGAACGCCTACTATGGGTGGGATAATTATTATAGCAGCCATTGTCATTCCTACTTTACTTTTTGCGCAGCTTGATAATGTGTATGTCATTTTAATGCTCATTTCCGTAGTTTGGATGGGATTAATTGGCTTTCTGGATGATTATATCAAGGTATTTAGAAAAAATAAAGAGGGGCTTGCCGGTAGGTTCAAGATTGTGGGACAGATTGTGTTGGGATTGGTAGTAGGTCTCACCCTGGTTTTTAATCAGGATGTAGTAGTTCGGCAGTTTAATGATCCTCCAAAAGCACAGGAGCAGGTAGTAGAGGCAACCAGTAGTTACGTTGACGTGATGTCGACAAAAACCACCATTCCTTTTGTCAAGAACAATGAATTTGACTATCAGACGCTGGTTTCCTGGATCAATACAGATTATACCTGGATCATCTACGTACTTGTGGTGATCCTGGTAATTACAGCTGTATCAAACGGGGCAAATATTACAGACGGAATAGACGGCCTTGCAGCGGGTAGTTCTGCAATTATTGGCCTGACACTGGCCATTTTTGCCTATTTATCGGGTAATGCTATTTTCTCTGATTATCTGGACATCATGTTCATACCAAACTCCGGAGAGCTGGTAATTTTCAGTACTGCATTTGTGGGTGCCTGTATTGGATTTCTGTGGTATAATTCCTACCCAGCGCAGGTATTTATGGGAGATACCGGTAGTCTTTCTTTAGGCGGGGCAATAGCGGTGCTGGCATTAATCGTTAGAAAAGAATTGCTTTTACCAGTATTGTGTGGCGTGTTTTTGATAGAAAATTTATCAGTAATTATTCAGGTTTCCTATTTTAAATACACTAAAAAGAAATATGGTGAGGGGAGGAGGATTTTTAAAATGGCGCCTCTGCATCACCACTATCAAAAAAAGGATTTACACGAATCAAAAATTGTAACCAGGTTTTGGACGGTGGGAATTCTGCTGGCGATTTTATCGCTGGCTACTTTGAAATTGAGATAATAAGCAGTATTTCAAATCGGTAGCACGACTTGAAATAGAATGCAAAAGGAGTAGGTAAATGATGGAAGAAAGATTAGTCATACTTGGAGGCGGTGAGAGCGGAGTAGGGGCTGCCCTTCTGGGGCAGGCAAAGGGTTATGATGTATTCTTATCTGACATGTCTCCACTTGCTGCGAAATATAAAGCCGTATTAGTTGAAAATAACATTGCATTTGAAGAAGGAAGGCATTCTGATAATTTAATTTTAAATGCCGAACTGGTTGTAAAAAGCCCGGGCATTCCTGATAAGGTAGCCATTATTCAAAAGCTGCTTCAGAAGGAAACTCCGGTTATTGCTGAACTCGAGTTTGCCAGCCGCTTTACCAATGCGAAGATTATTGGAATTACCGGAACCAATGGCAAAACAACGACCACTTTATTGCTTTTTCACCTTTTGATAGAAGCAGGATTTAAGGTAGGACTGGCAGGCAACGTTGGTGCCAGTATGGCAAAGCAGGTGATCGAAGACACGGCGGATTATTATGTAGTGGAAATCAGTAGTTTTCAGTTGGATAATATGTATGATTTTCATCCTCATATTTCAATCCTGCTGAACATTACTCCTGACCACCTTGACAGGTACGAATACAGTATTGAGAAATATGCGGCATCGAAGTTCAGGATAACTCAGACTCAGAACGCAGAGGATTACTTTATCTATTTTCAGGATGATTTAACGATTCAGCAGTTTTTGAATCCTGCCTTGCGATCTGTCACCGGACTGCCAATTTCACTGAATGCGGCAGTTAATCCCGGCGCATACAAGCTGGAAGATGAACTGAACTTTCAACTAGCAGATGTTGGCGGAAAGAATTTTAAAGTGCAGTTGGCAGAAAGTCCTTTGACAGGACTGCACAATGCCCTCAATGCTATGGCAGCCATTACGGCTGCTTCTGTAGTGGGTGTGGAAGAGGAACAGATTAAAAGTGGGTTGAAAAGCTTTAAAAATGCGCCGCACCGGTTAGAGTATGTAGATGAAATTAACAACGTAACATTTATAAATGATTCTAAAGCCACAAATGTAGATGCAGTTTATTATGCATTAGAAGGCTTTAAAGCTCCTCTGATCTGGATTGCTGGTGGCGTAGACAAGGGGAATGATTACGATCAGGTTCTCGGGTTGGTAAAGGAAAATGTTAAGGCATTAGTTTGCCTGGGCAAAGATAATGCTGTTCTAAAGAAGTTTTTTGATCAATTGTTACCAGTTGAAGAAGAGAATAACAGTATGTTGGGAGCAGTAGAAAAAGCATTTTCCCTGGCTGAAGCTGGAGACATTGTGTTGCTATCTCCCGCCTGTGCCAGTTTTGATTTATTTCAAAACTATGAAGACCGGGGGCAGCAATTTCGGGAAGCAGTAAAGCTGTTGAAAAATAAGATGGTTGGGAATCATTTTTAAAGTACTAAATAGAGAGAAATGATAAAGGCTTGGGCAGAAAGAAACTTAAAGGGCGATCCGGTTATTTGGTTCGTGGTTTTTGCGTTGTCCGTGTTGAGTATCCTTGTGGTTTATAGTGCAACAGGAACGCTCGCTTACAAGCGAATGGAAGGCAACACCGAACACTACCTGATAAAGCATTCGATGCTGGTTATGTTAGGACTTTTTGCCATGTGGGTTGCCCATAAGATTGACTACAGATACTTTTCAGGCTTGTCGAGACTTGCTTTATGGATATCCGTTCCATTGTTGTTTATTACATATAAATTCGGGATGAATATCAATGAAGCATCAAGGTGGATTCATATTCCGATAATTAACCAGGCCTTTCAGCCTTCTGACTTGGCGAAATTGGCGTTGATCGCACACCTGGCAAGTATGCTGTCAAAAAGGCAACAGCATATTCAGGACTTTAAAGAATCATTGATTCCCATTCTGCTATGGTGTGGGATTATCTGTGGTTTAATTGCACTGACCAACATGTCTACTGCCGTTTTGCTTTTTGGTACATGCATGGTGCTGATGTTCATCGGAAGAGTGCCGGTGAAATATCTGTTTATGCTGGTAGTTGTAGGTGTGTTGGCGGGGGCGATTGCGTTGCAATTTGGCCAGCGAGGCGGTACAGTCGAAAGTAGGATAAAAGACTATCTTGATCCTACAGAAATGTCCTTCCAGGCCAAGCAGTCATATATTGCTATTGCCACGGGAGGAATTTCCGGCAAAGGGCCCGGGCAAAGTGATCAGAGGAACTTTTTACCGCATCCATATTCAGATTTTATTTTTGCCATTATCATTGAAGAGTATGGACTGATAGGGGGGGCAGTAGTCATTGTTTTATATTTGATTTTACTTTACCGGGGAATGCGGACTGTGGCCAGGAGTGAAAAAGCTTACGGGGGCTTACTATCCGCTGGATTGAGTTTTGCCCTTGTGTTGCAGGCAATGGTAAACATGGCTGTGGCTGTAGGAATAGTGCCAGTTACCGGACTGCCATTGCCACTGCTGAGCATGGGAGGAACATCTTTGCTATTTACCGGCCTTTCGCTGGGTATCATATTAAGCGTAAGCAGAAGTGAAATGCCCGGAGGCCCCGGAACCACGAAAGAATTCGCAAATATGGCCAAAGCGGCCTAGATCGATTTTAGAACGTAGAGACAAGGCACGCCTTGTCTCCCAAACAATGGCAATAGGCAATAGGCAATAGGCAATTGACAATAGGCAATAGACAATAGACAATAGGTATAGACAATAGATAAACGTAGAGACAAGGCACGCCTTGTTTCCCAATAACAATTAACAAATAACAAACATCACACAATACCCAGTAGACGAGGCAGCCTTGTCTACAACAGAGAAACAAAAGTTATACAAAATTAAAATTTAAAGATATTTCTAGTCAGGAACCATATCGCATTATTATCAGTGGTGGGGGCACAGGGGGCCACATTTATCCTGCTATTGCCATCGCAGACGAACTTAGAAGACAATTTCCAGATGCGGAAGTGCTCTTTGTCGGTGCGAAAGGTAGAATGGAAATGACCAAGGTGCCTGAGGCGGGGTATAAAATTGAAGGACTCTGGATAAGTGGAATTCAGAGGCGGCTCACCTTTGACAATCTGGCTTTTCCATTAAAACTGATCTCCAGTCTTAGAAGGGCAGACGAGATCCTGAAAGATTTCAGACCCCATGTTGCTGTTGGTGTAGGCGGGTTTGCAAGTGGTCCTTTATTAAGAAGAGCGTCTAAAAGAGACATCCCCTGCCTTATTCAGGAGCAGAATTCCCATGCTGGCCTTACCAATAAACTGTTGGCGAAGAGGGTGCGTAAAATTTGTGTGGCTTACGAGGGAATGGAACGCTATTTTGAGAAAGATAAAATTGTAATAACCGGAAATCCGGTGCGGAGTGATATCATAAATTTTAAGAATAATAAGGAAGAAGCGCTGAAATATTTTGGATTACAGCCCGGACTGAAGACGCTCTTTATCATGGGTGGAAGTCTTGGCGCCAGGACAATCAACGAAAGTATATTAAAGCATTTGCAAGCATTGCTGGATGAAAATATCCAATTGATTTGGCAGACCGGGAAATTATATTTTCACGATGTTTCCCAAAAATTAGCAGCTTATGATACTACAAAAATCAAATATTTTGAATTTTTAAAAGAAATGAATCTTGCATATGCGGCTGCTGATATGGTCATTTCAAGGGCAGGGGCATTGTCAATTTCAGAATTGTGCCTGGTGAAAAAACCGGTAATTTTTGTTCCTTCTCCCAACGTGGCAGAAGATCATCAAACAATGAATGCGAGGGCACTGGAAAAGAACGACGCCGCCCTTATGGTGCGCGACGTCGAGGCGCCTGAAAAATTGGTAAAAGAGGCCATTGGCCTTTTCAAAGACGAAGCAAGAATGAAGGTTTTGTCAGAAAATATTTCGAAGATGGCAAAGCCGGACGCAACAAAAGATATTGTGAGGGAAATTACAAAATTAATTAGTTGAAGATTGATCAGTACGATATCGTCTACTTTATAGGGATCGGGGGCATCGGTATGAGCGCCCTGGCCCGTTGGTTTCATCGCCAGGGAATGAGTGTGTCCGGCTATGATCGTACCCTCACTTCGCTGACAGCCGAGTTACAACAGGAAGGTATTTCTGTACATTATAATGATGCAGTATCTGATTTGCCGCAGCAGGTCATTCAGAAAAAGGACAAGACCCTGGTGGTGTACACGCCTGCTATTCCCAAAGATCACAAAGGCTATGATTACCTATTAAAGAATGGATATACCATTTTGAAGCGATCACAGGTGTTGGGAAAGCTCACGGAAAACAGGTTTACAGTAGCAGTGGCTGGCACCCATGGTAAAACCACTACCTCTACCATGATTGCACATATTATAAATCATGCCGGCCAGAACTGCGATGCATTTTTGGGCGGCATCAGTACCAATGTGGGCTCCAATTTATTGCAAAGTAAAAAGCCGGTGGAGGAGAGTGTAATGGTGGTGGAAGCAGATGAATTCGATAGGTCCTTTCTCACCCTGCATCCAAACATTACAGTTGTTACATCTGCTGATCCTGACCACCTGGATATCTATGGAGACAAGAATAAGGTTTTAGAATCATTTGCTGATTTTATCGCCCAGGGAACAGAAGGCAATCAGCTCATTATCAAAGAAGGCCTGGAGCATTTAACGCCACCGAGCAGAGGGGATATCGCTGTTTCAACCTACGCCCTGAATGGAAAGGAAATTAGCGCAAAGCATGTTACCATCAAAAATGACGTCTTCTTTTTTAATTATGTGTCAGAACAACAGACCATTAAAGAAATAGCACTTAAAGTCCCGGGTTATCACAATGTTGAAAATGCGGTGGCTGCATGTACTGCTTCATTAAAGCTTGGACTGGATCCCCAATTGATTCGGGAAGCGTTGAGCACTTTTTCCGGAGTAAAACGCAGGTTTGAATACATCGTCCGGTCGGAGGCGGTGATTTACATTGACGATTATGCCCATCATCCGGTAGAAGTGTGCGCTTTTCTTTCATCAGTCAGAGCGTTGTATCCTTCCAGGAAGATAAAAGCTATTTTTCAACCGCATTTGTATTCCCGCACCAGGGACTTTATACGCGAATTTGGGGAAAGTTTAAGCCTGGCTGATGAGGTGGTGCTCCTGGACATATATCCTGCGCGGGAAGAACCTATTGAGGGAATATCAAGTAGTTTGCTTTTGAACTACATTACTGCAGATAATAAAAGGGTTTGCACAGTAGACGAATTACTGCAGCAGCTCATTGAAGATGAAAACGACGTGCTGGTAACCATTGGAGCCGGCGATATTGATAAATTGGTAAAGCCGATTGGAGAAATTTTAAGGAGGAGGAACCATGGTAAATAGCAAAGTGAAAAAGGGGGCGAAAGTATTTGGCTTTGTGGCCTTTACTTTTTTGGCTATTGGCTTTGTAGGAAAAAGGCAAAATGATAAATTGATTAAAAATATCGATATCCGAATTGACAATCCATTTAACAATTATTTTATAGATAGAAACGATCTGATGAATCTCATCACCGAAAATGGTGCTGAAGGAATTACGGGAGTGCCATTCAACGAACTCCGGTTGAAAGAGATCGAAAACAGAGTAAAAAGTCATCGTTTTGTTCAGAATGCGGAAGTTTTTAAGGACCTGCAGGGGAACCTTGTGGTAAATGCCTATCAGACTGTAGCCGTGGCCAGGGTAGTGCAGACGGACGGGCCGGATGCATACATTAGTGATCAGGGAGAAATTTTACCTGTTTCAGACAAATATACTGCGCGGGTGATGGTGGTAGGAGGTCCTTTTACTAAAAAGCTGGTCACAAAGGACCTGAAAAAGGACACAACTTCTAATAAAATATTTCAGCTGATTGAATACATCGGGAATGATCCCTTCTGGAGCGCTCAGATTGCTCAGATAGACATTGATAATAAGGGAGACATTACTTTCTATCCCCAGGTTGGGAGCCAACTGATAGAATTTGGAAAACCTGAAGACATCGAAAGCAAATTCAGGAAATTGAATATTTTTTATAGTCAAATTTTACCAAAAAAGGGTTGGAATGCCTATAAAAGAGTAAATCTGAAATTTAAAGATCAGATTATTTGTGAATGACAGAATTAAAAATATATAGAATAAATTATTGCCAGGATATAACTCTAAAACAGAATGCAAAAGGATAAAATCGTCGTCGGATTAGATATAGGAACTACAAAAATTTGTGCAATTGTTGGTCGAAAAAACGAGTATGGGAAACTTGAGGTCTTAGGAATGGGTAAAGCCGTTTCTGACGGCGTCATCAGGGGGATTGTTACCAATATCGATAAGACCGTGATGGCCATAGAGAAAGCAGTAGCAGAAGCGGAGGAGCAATCTGGAATAGATATTCGGGTAGTCAATGTGGGTATTGCCGGGCAGCATATCAGGAGCGCGATACATCATGGCAGCATCACAAGAAATTCTACAGAAGACGAAATTACCATTGAGGATGTAAACCGGCTGACCAATGACATGTATAGAATCGTAATTCCACCCGGAAGCGAGATAATCCATGTGATGCCGCAGGATTATATTGTAGATTACGAAGAGGGAATTAAAGATCCTGTGGGCATGTCGGGTGTTCGTTTGGAGGCGGATTTCCATATTATTACAGCGCAGACGAACGCTATTAGTAACGTAAATAAGTGTATCAGGCGGGCTGGGTTAGAGATTGAAAATTTAATTTTAGAACCTTTAGCTTCGAGTCTGGCGGTGTTGAGCGATGAAGAAAAAGAAGCCGGGGTTTGTTTGGTAGACATAGGAGGCGGTACCACCGATATTGCCATTTTTCATGATAATATTATCAGACATACCGCAGTAGTGCCGTTTGGGGGCAATATCATTACTTCTGATATTAAAATGGGTTGTATGGTGATGCAACACCAGGCTGAGTTACTCAAAACCAAGTTTGGTAAAGCTATATCTGAAGAAGCAAGCCCGAATGAAATTGTATCTATTCCGGGGCTTAGAAACAGGGCTCCGAAAGAAATTTCACTAAAAAACCTGGCGCATATTATTGAAGCCCGAATGGAGGAAATCATCGAGTTGGTACACACGGAAATAATTACTTCAGGATACGAAAACAGGCTTGCGGGCGGTATCGTGATTACAGGAGGTGGCGCACAACTCAGCAACGCAAAACAATTGTTTGAATACATGACCGGCATGGATGCCAGAATTGGATATCCGAACGAACATCTGGGCAAAAGTAAAATTGAAATGGTGAAAAGCCCAATGTTTGCGACTACAGTGGGACTTGTATTGAGTGGCTTCAGGGCGTTGGATGAACGAGAAAACAGATACATGCAGGTGAAAGATAGCTATCACACAAGCAACAGAGTCCAAAAAAAAGAAAACTCTGGTGGCGACTTTTTCAAAAAAATAATCGATAAGACTAAGGGGCTTTTGATTGATGATGTAGACGATAAGGAGGATTATTAAACAAGATTTCAAAAAAAGACATAATCAGCATAAAACTACTATACCTATTTTTTTAAGTACCTTAAAATTTAAATACCATGGCAGAAAATACATATAAGTTTGAAATACCTAAGCATCATAAGTCCATCATCAAAGTAATCGGTGTAGGCGGAGGCGGCAGCAATGCAGTTAACCACATGTTTAACCAAGGCATAAAGGATGTAGAGTTCATTGTCTGCAACACCGATTCGCAGGCTTTGAAGGGAAGTCCTGTCCCAAACAAATTACAGATTGGAGTAAACCTCACGGAAGGATTGGGTGCCGGAGCAAATCCTGAAAAAGGAAGAAATGCAGCCTTGGAAAGCAGGGAAGAAATCAGAGAGATGTTGAGTAATGATACTAAAATGGTATTTATTACTGCCGGGATGGGGGGCGGAACCGGTACAGGCGCCGCACCTGTGATTGCCAAAGTGGCAAAGGAGCTCGACATCCTTACCGTTGGCATTGTGACTGCGCCTTTCGGTTTTGAGGGCAGAAAGAAGATGGCACAGGCCGAGCAGGGAATCAAAGAATTGAAGGAAAACTGCGATACCGTGCTTGTTATTTTGAACGATAAGCTGCGGGAGATATTCGGCAATCTGTCTATCAGTGATGCTTTTGCACAGGCCGACAATGTTTTAACAACTGCATCAAAAGGTATAGCCGAAATAATTACTGTTCCAGGTTATGTAAACGTGGATTTTGAAGATGTTAAGACAGTCATGAAAAACTCAGGGGCTGCGGTAATGGGTTCTGCACAAACACAAGGCGAGAACCGTGCCCAAAAAGCCGCAGAAGCAGCCATTTCTTCACCATTATTAAACAACCGGGATATTTTAGGTGCTGACAAAATTTTGCTTTCCATTATATCCGGCGAAGAAGCTGAACTCCAGATGGATGAACTCACTGAAATTACCGAGTACATTCAGGAAAAATCAGGTGACAATGCAGAGGTGATCTTCGGCCACGGTGTGGATCCCGATCTGGGAGAAAGCATTAGGGTAACAGTAATTGCTACCGGTTTTGAACATGAAAAATTCCAAATCGGCAAGGGAAATGACAAAAGAGTCTACGATCTTGAGTCCAACAAGCAAATTAAACTTTTTGAGGCCGAAGCGGAATCATCAGTCATAAAAGAGGAAGTGAAGCCCAACCGGATCGTAAGTTACAATGACTCTAATACCTACGCAAACAGTCAACCCAAGGCAGATAAAAAAGAGGAAGCAGAAGCAAGCAAAACATATTTTGATCTTGGTGAGGAATACGTAATCGAGAACATCACCAGCCAAAATACGCATCAGGCTGAAGCGCAGTCTTCAAGAGATGATTATTTTGGATTGGAACAAAAAAGAGAAAAGCTTCAGGAGCAGAGCCAGGAGAGGATCAATAAATTGAGAGGCTTGCATCAAAATAGCAGCATGAGCTCTGATTCATTCAAAGAAAAGCTGGATGTGCCTGCCTACTTGAGGAAGAATGTACGATTGCAGGACGTTCCCCATTCCTCAGAACAGAACATCTCGAAGTATAACCTCAATGACGACAGTCAGTTGCTGGGAAATAACAAGTTTCTTCACGACAATGTAGACTAAAATTTGTTCCTCTTGAAAGAAAGCAGGACGGCTTAGGATCAGAATCTTAAGGCGTCCTGCTTTTTTTACGCAAAAAAATAGCCTCCCCGATTTCCCGAGAGGCTAATGCTATAAGAAAGTATTTTATCAAAGCTTTATTCCCAAGCTTAAAAGCCACTGGTTATGCCTTATGTCCGTGTTGAAATTGTTGCCTCCAATTCGTATATCATCTCCAAATTTACTGAGATTTCCTTCATATTTCAGATCCAGGATCAAGCTGCCAATGTCTAAACCCACACCAGCCTGATAGCCAAACGTGGCATTTTTATAGTTGTTTTTCACATCATCGGTAACGCCGCCTTCTTTGGCATCGGCTTTTAGAAGTAAACTCGCAACGGGACCCGCCTGCAGTCTAAAGAATTTTGCAAATTTAAAGCCGATCATGACCGGAACATCTAGTTTATTGTAGTCATATTCGATGATCTGATTTCCAACACCATCTTCAAATTCTATTTCGCCGCCGTTGCTTGTAAATAAAACTTCTGGTTGTATGTACAATGAGGTAAATGAAAATCTGGTAAAGAGACCGGCATGAAAACCAAAGGAAGCATCTCCTTCTTTAACATCCTGCACATTGTCTTTTATTTCAAGTTTTGAAGAACTTATTCCGACGCGGGGGCCAATACTAAAAAACTGTCCATAGGAAAATGAATAGATAAATAGTGCGACAATTGTAAATAGGAGCTTTCTTAATACCGTTTTCTGCTGAAATTTTAAAAAGTAGAAATTCAAATTTTTCATGTGTTTCATAGAATTAGTGGAAAAAATGTAAAAACATAACGTTAGCATGTTTTAAAAGTTATGCTAATAAAAAATTTTGGCAAAAAAAAACAGCCTCTGAAAGAAGCTGTTTAGTAATGGTCTTTTAAGGTGGCTATTTTGGTTGCTCTCTGGAAGCGTCAAAGTCTCCAACGGAACCTCTTCCTGCTTGTTGCTCCTGAACATCTGCAAATACTTCATCACTTGAATCTTCACAAGAAACGAGGAATAACATCGAGAGCGCAAAAATTGCTGGTACTAATTTTTTCATGATTAATTAAGGTTTAGTATTAGTTTTGTTTTTTAGGTTAACCAAATCTAACAATTAATCTGAAAGATTAAAATTTCGGAGCAACATTTTTTAAAAAAAATTGTTTCCTTACATAAGTAATTTATTCTTCGATCCGTTAAGTTTTTGCTGGATTAGGCTAATTAGCTCTCCTTGATTCTACTGCGGCTTTGCGGTGTCGAAATAAAGTATCTCAATCATTTCGACCTTCTGGAGTTAGGAAGAACTATTTTAAAATTGGTAAATTCATTCTCGCTGCTGCTTACAGTTATTTCACCATTTAGTTTTTCAACGGCCTTTTTGGCTATGTACAATCCCAGGCCGAAGCCTTTCGGTTTTTCAGTAGCAACGGTAAACATGTCAAATATACGCGGCAATAGTTCAGGTATAATGCCTATGCCGTTGTCATATACGTCAATAACCACCCGTTTTCGCTGATTCCTCACTGTAACCTTAACTTCTCTTTGCTTATATGAATATTCTTTTGCGTAAAGAATGGCGTTTTCGAGCAGGTTCTGGAAAAGAATGTTGATCAGAACTTCTTTTGAGGAGAAGTTTTCAATGGGATCAATGGAGAATTCAAAAGCAATATTTTCTGTGGGTAAAAGCTGCCCCAGCATTTCCCAGGTGTCTTTTACAATCTTGGTAAAGCAGATTTTTGTTAAAGGATCGTATTGACTAATGTTAATTTCACTGGCCATCACCAGCTTCCTTAGCATTTCATCCATCTTTATCGCTGTGTCTTCAATCTTGTCCCGGATCAGGTCTATTTGATCCTGCCTGCTTTCTAATCTCACTACCTGTACCAGGCCCATAATGGAAACAATTGGCCTTCTCAGCGCATGGGATGATTGATACAAGAAGGTGTCTAGTTCTATGTTTGTTTGTTCAAGCGCAGAAGTTCTTTCTTTAACCGTAGATTCCAGGTTGATGTTGAGCCGCTGTAATTCCTCATTAGCAAGCGAAAGTTTATTTTGAGAAATTTTAAGGCTCTCATTAATCTCAATGATTTCCTGTTGCTTAAGGTTAATTTCCTGATTCTGCCGACTTAGCAATAGATTTGTTTTTTGCTTTTGTCGGTATACAATGTAGAAATAGCCTGCAAATGCCAGGAAGAACAAAATACCAATCAGCAACATGCGGTTTTGAACCTCTTTTCGTGAGATGGTTTCCTCTCGAATGGCTTTTTCTTTTCTTAAAAGCTCGTTTTCCTGTTCTTTTTTATC
>CAZWQB010000055.1:8161-17165 GCA_964636035.1 uncultured Roseivirgaceae bacterium | reverse complement strand
TCCAGAATGGGGGCAATCAACTGATAAGATTCCCTGCTACCGCCAGGCATGATGCTCGGCCCTCTTCGGGCACCGTCTTCCCCACCAGATATTCCTATGCCCATAAAATGGATACCCTTTTCATTGAGAACATCAAACCGGCGGTCAGTATCAGGAAAATAAGAATTTCCTCCATCCATCAACAGATCTCCTTTGTCAAGCAGTGGAAGCAGGTCAGCAATAACGGCATCTACAGGAGCACCGGCTGGCACCAGCATCATGATCTTGCGCGGTGACTTGAGCGATGCAACAAATTCTTTGGCTGAGGTGGTTGCGTTCACATGCGCTTTTTGGGATTCTTCAACCAGCGAGGTGACTTTTTGCGGGTCAGTATCCAACCCCATTACACTAAAGCCATTGTCTGCAATATTCAGCAGTAAATTTCTGCCCATTACACCCAAACCCACCATTCCGAATTCGTAATTTTTGTCGCTCATTTTTTCAAATATTTATTTTCTGTTTTTAATAGCTTTTCAAGCCTGCGTTGAAATCTGCCTTCTCCAATGTAGCTCGCTTCTAAAAATGCGTTGACGATCTCCAGCACCAAAGAGGTGCCCAGAACCCGCCCGCCAATGCACAGGATGTTCATATCATCATGCTCTACTCCCTGGTGCGCCGAGTAAGTTTCTGAGACCAGCGCCGCCCGCACGCCGGGCAGTTTGTTGGCAATAATGGAAGCCCCTACGCCGCTGCCGCAGATGGCTATTCCTTTTTCTACCTGCTGCTCGGAAACGGCAATTGCCAGTGGTAAAATTTTATCGGGATAGTCGTCTTCGCTGTCATACTCAGTAGCACCGTAGTCTATAAAATCATACCGCGAGGTATCCAGAAGCTTCTTGAGTGTCTCTTTCAGTTCGAAGCCGCCATGATCTGCTGCTAAACCTATTTTTTTAATGTTAATTGTCATGTAATCTTACACGCCTCAAAGTAAGAAAAAGTTTAGCTGAATTACTAAAGGATTGGTTTTGTTTTGGTTGGATTTATTGAATGTACCCCATCGATTCCGGAGTTTATGGCCATAAGGTACATTGATGGGAATCTCTCACGGGAGAAAATAGACAGTTCGTTCCGAAAAGCTCCTAAACCCGTATCAACGATAAACCCCTCCAGGACCGTAACTGATTTTTAACTCCTCTTACGTTCTAAGAGGGCAAATAGAAGGTTTCGGTGTGGTGGTCGTATCAATCATAATGAAAGCGGCACTTTGCGATAAGAATTGCATCGTCTTTAACTTTATAAATCAGGCGATGCTCACCATCGATTCTTCTCGACCAGAAGCCTGCATATTTAAATTTTAAAGGCTCTGGTTTTCCAATTCCTTCAAAGGGATTTCGCGCTATATCTTTAATAAGATCGTTAATTCGTTTTAGTTTTTTCTTATCTATCTTTTGCCAATATAAATAGTCTTCCCATGATTCATCCACGAAAATATACTTCATTCTTCGAGAAGATTTTTACTGCTGTACTCCCCCTTTTTCAATTTTTCTATTGCAGCATCCAAACGTCTTTCATTTTCTCTAGATGAAAGTTCATGCTGGGTGGCACATAAGGAATTGTATTCGGAAAGCGACATGATAACAATTGCATTGTCCTTTCCACGGTTTATCACTAAAGTTTCAAATTCCTTTGTCACTTTATCGAAATATCGCTTGATATCTTTCCTAAAACTGGATATTGTGGTGGTTAGCATAAAATCGGATCAATGTTTTGTACAATAAGATGTACAAATATAAGTACAATAGATAGGATTGTCAATTAAAATTATAATGTGATCAATCCCGTATGTTCAGGTAAAGGATGTCTACAAATAAGCCTGCAAGTGCTTTTTGAAATAAGCAGCACTGTCGGCGATACTTTTCATGGGGCTGTGGGCATAATTTCCACCCTGCTCCAGGTAGTAAAACTCAAGTCCTGATGCTGCCGTGTCCGGGAGGATTTCCAGATAGTTGATCGAGCCATTTCCCAGTTCTGTGTAGTCTTCCGTCACCTTGTCCATGTCTTTGATGTGCCACATCACAAAGCGGCCCGGCTGCTTTTCAACGAGTGCTTTTGGTGACATTTTGGAGGATCGCACCACCCAGTACATATCCATTTGCAGCTTTACCAATTGAGGGTCTGTTCCATTTACTATGGCATCAAAGCCATTTTCTCCATTGTGGTCTGTGAACTCAAAACCATGGTTATGATAGGCAAAGCCAAGGCCTGCATCGTTTACCTGCTCCCCTATCAGATTAAGTTTAGCTGTCATGCGCTTGAAATGCTCCATTGTCCGCTGTTCCGGGGCCAGCCAGGGCCAGGTGATGTAGCGCATGTTTAGCGCATTCGCCCCTTTAATGCATTGATCCACAAAGCGCTTCAAAGCATCATTTGGTTGGTCAAGATAAGGCGAAAACCCAAAATGGCCGCTGGAGACTGTGATTTGCAAGTCCTCCAGCATCTTTCTGAAATCAGCAGCGGGGTAACCGTAGAATGTTCCCTTTTCAGGATCAAAACCAAAAACCTCAAAATCTTCATAACCCATGGCCTTTGCAGCTTTTAAAGTGCCTGGCGTATCTTTGGTCATATCGTCATGAACAGTATAGAGCTGCAGGCCCAACTTATATTTCGGTTTTTCCAACATTGAAAATCCGGATGTGGGTAGCAACGCGGCTAATCCCAGGAGGCTGCCGGCCTCTATGAACGCTCTTCGATTCATTAGTTTTTATAATGGTTTAACGTAAATTTTCAATTGAAATGAACATGAATACAGAACCCCACAAAATGTTCTTGAGATCTAAGGCAAAGGCCTATTTTTCTGACTTTGAAGTTTCAATGTAAGGCTCAAAAAACGGCAGATCAACCTCATAAATTATTCTTGGCTTTACTCCCAATTCTACCTTTTTGAACATTTCTACCAATTTCTCCCCATTTACAAGTTCAACTTGTGGTGCCCCATCTCTGTTAGCCTCCTTTATTGCGTCCGTTGAAAAAGTTCCTGTAGTCATAATGATCCCTTTTTCTGCTCTTCCAATCATAGCATTTCTAAAATCACCTACTTGAGCCCTGGACACTGTCCCCTTGTACCTCTTACATTGGAACAGCACTTTAAAACTTACAAACGGATTCATTTCCAAAGTTCCGTATCCATCAATTCCTCCATCATGAGATTGTCCAGTTACAATTACATTTTCAAATCCCGACTCCCGTAATAAGCGTTGACAAATTTTCTCAAAACCCGAAGGTGTTAAACTTTGTAAAACTTGAAGTAGGTCTGTAGTTTTTGAAGGTTGTACGTCGTCCGGCTCATTACCTTCTTGTTCTTCAATTATTTCCTTTTTCGATTTATCTTGTCTTGTCTTTCGATGGATTTCTACCCATTTCAGAAAAATTTCTCGGGCTTCTCTGTCATTTATTTTAGTTCGTTCTCCTCTTGAAGACAAAGCCCAAATTCCGTGTTGAGAAGTATCCAAAAGCCCTTCCCAAGCAAGATATTGCCTCGCCCAAGCAACTTGATTATAATATCGCGACTGGCCAGACTCTAAAGTTTCATTTAACTTATCATCTTTCAAACCTAAATTCACAGCGATCTTGTCAGCCGCTTCTTTTGGCTTCGCCGAGCCGCCTAATTGTCTGAGTGCGTCAAGAAGAGGTCCAAACCACCTTATAAATTCAGCTTGATTATTACGTTTTCTTCCCATTGTGTTAATCCAGCAAGATTTAACTATGTTTAACTATGGCAATATATCTATAACAGAATCCTCTTCAAAATAAACATTCTGATTTGTAGAACAGACTGATCGACTCAAAAGTGGTTTGATCATTCGCCGCCTAACCCTCACTGCTTCTAGGTATTTTTCATTTTCATGATTAGTAGTGAAGTACAAATGCAGGGTATTAAGGAGTTTTGCAGCAACAAAAAGAACCATTTTACCTGATAAAGAACACTATGAAATCCTTCTGTTTTTACCCGCTCTTCATTTGCCTTTGGCTATGCCTGACCTTCAACGCAAGTGCTCAAATATTCACATTGAGCAAAAATAAAAAGCCAATAAACCTGTCGGGCGTTTATGAGGGTCATTGGTCAGACCTGAATAACAACAAAGGAGAAATTAAAATGAAGATCTATTCTATGAAGAATTCTACGGAGTATGGCGGTTTTTTCATTTCCACTGATGCTACTGGACAGATCCATACCGGAGCCGTGGAGTTTCAGCGCGAAAACAATTTCCTGAAGGGATATTTTAATCCAACGGTGTATGAGCGGTATGACAGCACACGAAGCATCTTTAATTGCTACCTGGGCATCCATGGCGCTTTTAAAAAAGATGATAGCGACAATGTGGTGATAGAGGGAGAAGCAGTAGGCGGCGCTTGTGAAGAAAATAATATCCTATTCCTTTACATAAAAATGGAAGAGCCTGTTTTCGAAGAATTTATTACTGCGCAGTAGTGATTTAATCATTGAAGGTATCTGCCTCCTACTTAAGAACTAAACTGCCGCTGGTGAAATTCAAGTGCTGAAGGAGGTTTTTAGGACCGTCATCGCGAGGCTCTTTTCCCGCATTTTCGCGGGGAAAAGCTGCGGCGATACCCTTTGTCTCTGGCAGCGTCTGAAGCCGCCTGCGTATTTTTGGCAGACATCAAGCCTAAATGACTGCAACCAAGCCGGTGTTGAGGCTGGAGAAAGATTTTGCAAATTGATTAAGGAGGTCCTAATCTCCCTTTGCAGAATTCGCATTCCCACCAATAGTTGACAAAAGCAATTTAAAAAATCGCTCTCCTTTGGTTCCTGATGACAATAAATTCTACTGCTTGAAATAGACCTTAAAGGTGGTTCCTTCGCCGGGTGTGCTTTCCAATTCTATTCGCCCGCCACTGTTGTCAATGATCCGCTTTACGATGGCCAATCCTACTCCCGTACCTTCTACATGGTTGTGAAGTCGTTTAAACATTACAAAGATCTTTTCCTGATCTTCTTTCTTTATTCCCAGGCCATTGTCTTGAATGGTTAAGACCGTGTGCCCTCCCTGCCTGAAGGACGAGATTTTAATTTCAGGTTTTCTGTCGGGCGAGCTGTATCTGATGGCGTTAGACAATAGATTATAGATAATACTGCGAAGATTTTTCTTGGAAAAATTAACCTCCGGCGCCTCCGAAAAGTCTTCAATAATCCCGGCGTCGTATTCTACCAATAAATCATTGATGGAAACCTTTACATCATCGAGTATCTGCTTAAAATCAAGTCTCACCTTATCAGATAGCTGCTTGCTTTCACTATCTACCTTTGCAATCTCGGTAAGGTCCAACAGCGTATTTTTAAACCTTATTACAGAATCATTGATCATAGAGACAATTGGTAGGATGTCTTTTGATTTAATGGCTTCCGATTCGGGGTCAATCTTCTTTTTCAATATGTTCATCAGCCCTTCAATGTTACTGATCGGTGCCTTCAGGTCGTGTGATGCGGTATAAATAAAATTATCAAGGTCTTTATTAATGCGTACCAGCTCCTCAGTCCGGGCATTTACCCTGTCTTCCAGCTCTTTATTCAGGTTGAGCATGAAATTATTGGCCTTTTCCAATTCTTTCTTTTGCAGGTAAAACTGCACAAAATTGGCGATTTTGGACTTTATAATCACGGGGTTCAATGGCTTGAACAGGAAATCGACGGCTCCTGCTTCAAAGCCCTCTATTTCATGCGATGTATCCTGATCGATAGCCGTTACAAAAATAATAGGGATAAATTTTGTCTTTGTTGTATTTCGCAGGTAAGTAGCCACTTCATAGCCATTCATGCCGGGCATTTGCACATCCAATAAAATTAAAGCCAGCTCTTCCTTATAGGCGATTTTTAATGCTTCTTCACCAGAATGGGCAAGCAGGTAGTTAATGTTTTCGCCTTCCTTTTTCAGCAGACTTTCCAGACTAATAAGGTTTTCCGGCCTGTCATCTACTAAGAGAATATTTACTGCGTTTTCATGATCAATCTGTAAAGAATGGTTTACCATTTCTGTTGTTTTCATTTTATGGCTATTAAATATTCCTTGATTTCATTGACAGTTAATATTAAGCAACCAGGTGTGCTTTTAATGCCAGCCCTGGGCATAACACCAGCTTCCGCTTCATTCGGATTTTGGACTATGGCAATGCCGCCACTGTCGCTAATTTGCTTTAAGCCCCTGCTCCCGTCTTCGCTGGCGCCACTCAGCAGGATTCCCACTGTTCGAGGCCCAAACACATCAGCCGCATTGGAAAAAGTAACATCTATCGCAGGCCGGGAAAAATTTACAAGCTCAGAATCATCCAGGGAAAAGGTGCCTTCCTTTTCAATCAAAACATGATAGTTAGAAGGTGCAAGATAAACAATTCCGCTGCGGATAATTTCTTTTTCTTCCACTTCTTTTGCCTTTAAGAAGAGTTTTTTATCATAAATCAGGTGTAGTTCGCTATCAGCATTCTTTTGCCGGTGCAGCACCAGTACTATCGGGATACGAAAGTTGTGCGGCAAATCCCGGAGGATAGACAATGATGCCTGGAATCCTCCCCAGGAACCCCCCATTACGATCAGGCCTGTCTCACTATTTGTCATTGCATTTTTCTGTACAACCTGTTGTCCTTATCCACAAAATTATAGTTTTTATTAATGGATGAAGTATATAAAGACTCTTTTTTACCCAAACCCAAGTACCCCAGGCTGATGAGACTTTCATCAAAAAGGTTCAATACCCTCTCCTGAAGCTCCCTGTTAAAATAAATCAACACGTTGCGGCATATAATCAGGTGAAACTCATTAAACGAACTATCTGTAGCCAGGTTGTGTGGGTACAAAACTACATTTTTGATAAGTGAGGCATTGAATTTCAGGCTGCCGTAGTTACTGTGATAGTAGGCCGAAAACTCCCTTTTTCCACCTGCTGCATAATAGCCTGCTGTGTATCCGGGAATGTTGGATGCGGCATAAATTCCTTCTTTGGCTTGTCTTAGCACCTTTTGGTTGATGTCGGTAGCATAGATTTTTGACTTATGGAGTAAGCCTTCCTCTTCTAATATAATGGCCAGGGAGAACAATTCTTCGCCGGTAGAACATCCCGCATCCCAGATCTTTATATGAGGATAAGTCGACAAAATGGGCAATACATTGGCCCTCAGCGACAAATAGAAACTGGCGTCCCTGAACATTTCTGTCACGTTCACGGTAATCTCCTGCAGAAAACTTTCGAAGAAATAATTATCTTCAAAAATAGCCACGGCAAGCTGCTCTATGTTCGCCAAATTTTTATTGGCCAAAAAACGTTTGATTCTCCTGTAAATAGAGGCCCTTGCATAACCCCTGAAATCATAGCCGTAGTGTTGGTGGATGTCTGTAAGTAAGTTCTCCACCTGTTGTTCAAAAAAATCTACTTTCTCAAGCCTCATAAAGCCATACCCGCATTAATGTTTGTAACCTGTCGGAATCCACAGGTTTAGGGATATAATCAGAAGCCCCGGCTTCAATGCATTTATCCCGATCCTCTTTCATCGCTTTGGCTGTCAGTGCTATAATGGGCAGGTTCTTGAATTTTTCAACCTTCCTGATTCTTTGTATTGCTTCAATCCCGTCCATTTCAGGCATCATCACATCCATCAATACAATATCTATTTCCTCCTCATTGTTTAACAAATCAATGGCTTCTTTTCCGTTGTAAGCAACAAATATTTGCATTTCCTGAATTTCCAGAAGGCTGGATAGGGAGTAAACATTCCGCACGTCATCATCTACAATCAGCACTTTCTTATCCCGCAATACTTCTTCAGGATTGTGAAGTTTGATCATATAATCCTTACCGACGGGAAGTTTCTGGTTTATTTTATGCAGGAACAGTTGCACTTCATCCAGCAAACGAAGGTAGGAATGTTCATTTTTGATGATCACCGTGTTGGCAAACTTCTTGATCTTAATTTCCTCAGCTTCATCCAATTCTTTGCCTGAGTAAATGATAATAGGAATTTCGGAAAGGCCCTTTGTCGCCCTGATCTTCTTCATCCAATCATAGCCTTTCATACCCGGTAGGTTCAGGTCCAGGATTACGCAGTCAATTTTTTGTCTGTGCAGAATTTCTTCTGCCATTTCTGCTGAAAATGCGGAGACGGATTCGATGGAGTGTACCTGAAGCAGCTCTGCAATGGCGTGGTTTTCTACTTCATTGTCCTCTACAATCAAAATTCTCTCTATGGAGTTATCGGTTATCGAACTGATGGTATTAAAAGCAGAGTTCAGCATTTCAAGGGTAATGGGCTTCACCAGGTATTCATCGTTAGATGGGTGGTTTTCTGCAATCTTTTTGTCATAGGCCGACATTACGTGCACACTAATGTGCCTCAGATCTTTATCCTCTCTTATCTTTTTGAGTATCTCCCAGCCCGACGTATCCGGCAAATTGATGTCCAGCATGATCGCGTCCGGCTGAATCTCTTTGGCGAGCTCAAAACCTTTGTTTCCGGAATACGCCTGCGTTACCTTGAAATTTTTCGCCACGGCAAAATCTGCCAGTATATTGTTAAAACCCCGGTCATCTTCTATGATCAGTACAGAAATCTGCTTTTCTGAAGACTTCGTATCCGCAACTTCATTGAATACCTGCGCTATGGAATCATTACTTTTTTCAATGGGTTTCACCCTGGGAGTTCTATTCTGTTCCTGTTTCACCCCATCCTGTCGTAATTTTTTGGGCAGATAAAGTGTGAAGGTACTTCCTTTTTCAAGCTCACTTTCCACTCTGATTTCTCCACCTAAAAGCGCCGCAATTTCTCTGCTGATGGCCAACCCGAGGCCCGTACCGCCGTACTTACGGGTTGTAGAAGCGTCGGCCTGCTCAAATGCTTCAAAAATAATATCAAGTTTTTCCGGTGCAATCCCTACCCCATTGTCTTTTACTGAGAAAGCGATGATTTCATCGGAACTTTTTAAAGATTCAGCATTGAAATTGAGCCTTTCTTTAACGGTAAA
>CAZWQB010000055.1:0-8061 GCA_964636035.1 uncultured Roseivirgaceae bacterium | reverse complement strand
GCTTCAAATTGTTCCTCCAGCAACTGTGCTTTTTCTTCAAGCTCAGCATTTTTCTCCTGTAGTTCTTCCTGACTTACTTTCAGTTCCTCTTCTGAGGCTTTCAGTTCGGCGTTCATCTGTCGCAATTCTTCCTGCTGGGTTTCCAGCTCTTCTGCCTGATTTTGGGTTTCAAACAGCAGTTTTTGAGTTTGAAGATGCGATTGTAAAGTAAAGAAGAACACGCCGATTTTTTCCGCCGCAGTTCTTAAAAATTCCAGTTGATTCTCATCGTATTTTTTTCTTGATCCCAGTTCTAACACACCGATAATACTGGTGGTGTAGACGATGGGGAGCACCAATATATTTACCGGTTCAATCTCTGATAAGCCGGTTTTTATTTTCATATAATCCTCTGAGACTTCCTCTAAGCTTACAATTTTGTTTTCGGTAGCCGCCTGGCCAATTTTGCCTTCACCGAGCATAAAAGCCGGTACGTTGGCGTCATTTGTTTCCAAACCATACCCGGAGAAGGGCACCAGCGCTCCTGACTCGTTGTTCAGAAAGAAAATTCCCAGTTCGGATTTGGTGTACTCGCACAGAAATTGAACCAGCTTCTCGGAAGCGCTTTTTATTTCGCTTTCTGCAGAGATGATGTTATTTAGTTCGGAAACACCGGTCAATATCCAATTGCGGGAAGCGTTAAGCCTACTAAATCTTGAAAGGTTATCCTTCATCTCCAGAATGGCATGGCTGAGTGAGTCGTCCGGGCCTTGTACTTCCACCTCCACGTCGTAATTTTCCTCGCCTATTGCCGTTGCCACCTTCGTTAATGACACGTTCTTGTAAATTACCCCTCTGAACGACGCAGCCAACTCGCCGATTTCGTCATTGCTCACAAAACTAATGGCTACGTTATTGTCTCCGCGCTGTACTTTTTCGGCAGCAAATCTCAGTGATGAAATAGAAGATGAAATGTATCTTATTATGAACAACGCATAGGAAATGGAAATCCCCAAAATGATAATCATCAGAATAATTAATGAGGAAAATGCAGCTTCTTTGGCAGCACTCTGTTCCTGCACCTCGTTCTTTATTCCCGCAATTAACAAGGCTTCCGCATTCCTAAAGTCGTTTACACTATTGGTAAAAAGGTTGTAAACTGCCCTTTGGTTGTATGGGCTGAGGTCAATCTGAGGATTGTTTTCGAAGAGAATGAAGAGGTTTAGCACCTGCTTGTGGTTGTCGGAAGTTGTGAGACTCAGGACTTCCCTTGAAGCCTCCCGGGAAGCATACCTGATAAAACTTTCCAGAGACTTCTCAAAAAAGTCTTTATCAATACTAAAGGTCGCATAATCCTGATAAGAAAATTCATTTTCCTGAATCACCTTCATAAGCACACTTCTGGTTTTGCCCAGATAAATCTTTGAATCTACCAGGTCTTTAAAACCCATTAACTTCCTTCGGATGTCAACATCCTTAAATGTTTTTGCATTACCCTCTATCCTCGACAGGAATGCATAGATAAAATGATCAGAATAAGCTTCAAATCGCTCAATATCAAAATTGTCTCCATCTTGTTGTTGCCTGAATTCTGATAGCTCGGCAGTAAGTGCTACCTCTGAACTAGAAAGATCGTTTTCTTCTAAAAAGTCCTGAAGGTTTTTTACAGCAGCATCAGTAAGGAGCCGCTGCTGCCGAGCCTGAACCAAAAAGGTTGAATCGCCATAATGCGCAGCAACTATTCTACTCCTCTCAACCTGAAAAGCATGAATCAATTCAGAGATTCTCTCAGATTCGCTTAGTTTGATGTAGATCTCTTTTAAATCATTATTTTCACTTATTTTCTGTTGGATGTTTTCCGCAACGAAATAAATAAGTGGAATAACTAAAAATAACAATAAGAGCGAAAGCTTATACTTGATCTGAAGATTCCTTATAAATGCTATCATAAAAAACTGGATGGGAAATGAATTAAATTGCAATCTAAAAAAATTTTGAGAATTCGACACTCCCCAACTGCTGCGCCGGCGATAATGTACCTAACGCTAATATAAAAATTACCTTACATGGTTTATATTGGATTACAAAAAACAAAATTTGCGACCGTACATTCCCTTAACATTGCGCGTGATGACGCCTTCTGAAATTCGACTATACCTGGTTTTATTGCTCATGCTATGTGGGCTTTCTGTGTTTTCCCGAAACGTAGAAAACAGGTTTACCCATATTACCACTACTGATGGTCTGTCTCACAGCAACGTATATTCCATCATCAGAGACAGCAGGGGCTATATGTGGTTTGGAACTACAGATGGGCTCAACAAATTTGACGGCTATAATATCATCGTCTACAGAAATGATCCAAACGTCTCCAACAGCCTCAGCAATAACTTTGTGCCGTACATATTGGAAGACACCGACCACGACTTATGGATTGCCACTTATGGCGGCGGCCTGAACTTGTACGACCGGGAAAGTGACTCTTTCACCCACTTCAGGCACAATCCTGGTGACAGCTCCAGCATTGCCGGCAATCATGTAGTGGAGCTCTTTCAGGACAGCAAGGGCATATTGTGGATTGCAACATGGGGAGGCGGCCTATCTAAATTTGATAAAACCACGCAACAGTTTACCAATTATCAACATAACCCTGCCGATTCAAATAGCATTAGCAACAATTTGCTATCTGCCATTATTGAAGACGGAGAAGGAAATTTATGGGTGGGTACCGAAAAGGGCGGATTGGAATTATTTGACAGGGAGAACAACCGGTTTATTCATCACAGGCATGTTGCCGGCAAAAAAACCATAGGAGACGATCATATCAGAACACTGCTGCTGGATTCTTCCAATAACTTATGGGTGGGAACAGAAAATGGCCTGAGCCGGTATGATAAAAAGAACAACAACTTCATTACCTACAGGCATGACCCTGAAAATCCCTCCAGCCTGGGTCACAATATTGCCCGTACACTGGAAGAAGATGTACATGGAAACATCTGGATAGGCACCGAAAACGGCGGCCTTTCCATTCTCAATCCCGGCACTGGCCTATTTACAAACATTGTTTTTGACGAAAGCAATGCCTTCAGCCTTAATGACAATTCAATCTTTGACCTTTACAGAGATGTTCACAACAACATGTGGCTGGGAACCTATAGCGGAGGTGTGAACTTGTATGGAAACGGTGGCAATAAGTTTAACCTTGTAAATCAGACCATCAACAAAAATAGCCTGAGTAATAACAAAGTTATTTGTTTCTACGAAGACGCCAACAACAATTTATGGATAGGGACAGACGGAGGAGGCTTGAATTTCCTGAATCGTAAAACCGGAGAATTTTCATCTTTTCAACACGACAGTCAGAACCCGGAAAGCATCAGTGGAAACCATGTTTTATCCGTTCTGGAGGATAAGAGCGGAAACTTTTGGGTGGGCACATGGGCGACAGGCTTGAATTACTTCGACAAAAAAAATCAAACTTTCATCCATTTTAAGAACGAATCCGGAAACCCTGCTTCCTTAAGCTCAAACAATGCCTGGCAGATGCTTATGGACAGCAATGGAAATTTGTGGATATGTACCTTCTTTGGAGGGTTAAACCGGTATGACAAGAATACCAATTCTTTTGTTCGCTATCAAATGGACGAAAATGATCCGGGAAGTTTAAGTGTTAACAATCTTCACTACATCTATGAGGATAAAGACAACAGAATCTGGGTAGGTACTGCCGGAGGAGGCCTTGATCTTTATGATCCGGAAAATGACAATTTCATCCACTACAGGAGTGATATCAATGACACAAACAGTTTGAGTCATGATTTTGTGAACTATATTACAGAGGACAGCAAAGGCAACTTGTGGATAGGAACCAACAGCGGTTTAAATCGCTACAATCCTGAAAAGGATACTTTTACGTCCTACTTCCAGAGAGACGGCCTGCCAAATGATGTTATCAATGGCATATTAGAAGATAACAGTGGCTTTCTATGGATCAGTACGAACAGAGGAATTTCAAAGTTTGACCCTGAAACTGTAAGCTTCAGAAATTACGATGTACAGGACGGGTTGCAGGGAAATGATTTTTTCCATGGCTCCTGTTACAAATCACAGAATGGTGAAATGTTTTTTGGGGGACCTAACGGATACAACTCGTTTTTCCCGGATAGCTTGAAGGACAACACGATAATACCTGCAGTCGTAATTACCGATTTCCAGATATTCAACAAGCCGGTGGGCATCAATACGCCAGATTCGCCCCTGGAAAAACATATTTCAGAAACCAATGAACTTGAGCTTTCATATGAGCAATCGGTTTTTTCATTTGAGTTTGCAGCGCTCAATTACATCTCCACGCAGCGGAATCAATACGCATACAAACTGGAAGGCTTTGACAAAGACTGGAATTATGTAGGAACAAAAAGAACAGCGACTTATACCAACCTTGATCCGGGAACATACACTTTCCGGGTGAAGGGTTCCAATAACGATGGCTATTGGAATGAGGAGGGCGCTTCCATAAAAATTACCATCATACCGCCTTATTACCAGACCTGGTGGTTCAGAGCAGGTGTTTTTTTAATTCTGATAGGTGGCGTGGCAGGCTTCGTACAGCTCAGGATCAGACAAGTTAATTCCCAAAAAGAAATATTGAAGCAACAGGTAAAAGCACGAACGCGCGAACTGGAGATACTTACCGAGGTGGAAAAGGCCGCCCGACATGACGCAGAGCAGGCCAACAAAGCGAAAAGCATCTTCCTGGCCACAATGAGCCATGAAATAAGAACGCCGATGAATGGCGTAATTGGAATGGCGAATCTATTGGCGGAAACAAACCTGAATAAAGAGCAAAAGGAATTTACAGATACGATAAAAAGCTGCGGTGAAACCCTGCTAAGCGTAATCAACGATATTCTGGATTTTTCAAAAATAGAATCGGAAAAGCTCGATCTTGATGAACATGCGTTTAACCTGAGAACCTGTATAGAAGAAGTGTTGGACATACTGGCTGAAAAAGCTTCATCGAAAGATCTTGATCTGGTCTATGATATAGATGAAGATGTACCCTTGCAGGTGGTTGCCGATGGACTGCGCCTGCGCCAGGTACTCATCAATTTGATTGGAAATGCCATTAAATTTACGCCTGATGGCGAGGTGTTTATCGGCGTACATTTGCGAAAGGCAGATGAAGAGGAGCTAGAACTCGGATTTGAAGTTCGGGATACCGGCATTGGGATTCCTGCTGAAAAGATGAGCAAGCTGTTTTTAGCTTTTTCGCAGGTCGACAGCTCTACCACCAGAAAATTCGGAGGCACCGGTTTGGGGCTTGTAATATCTAAGAAGATTATAGAGTTGATGAAAGGAAGCATCAGCGTCAAAAGCCTGGAAGGAGAAGGCACTGTTTTTACTTTTTCGATTCGGGCGGGCAAAAGCCACCTCACAGCCGAAGAAGAAAATACCATTCCTGACTTTAGTGTTTATGAAGGAAAAAAGATTCTGATTGTAGACGATAATGAAACCAACAGGATAATCCTGAAAAAGCAAATTGAAAAATGGAAGCTTGTCCCTTTCACTGCTGACTCAGCGGTCGCCGCAGTAGCCATTCTGGAGCGTGAAAAAGACATAGATCTCATCATTTCAGATATGTATATGCCCGAAGTAGACGGTGTGCAATTTGCGCAGCGTGCAAAAGCGCTGTTTCCACGCGTCCCCATACTGTTGTTAAGTTCGGTGGGCGATGAAAGCTATCATAAAAACAAGCATCTATTTGCGGCAATGTTGGCGAAACCCATTCGTCACCAGTCGCTATACAACTACATCTTTGAATGCCTGAGCTCCGGAGAAAAAATGATCAGACAAAAAAAGAAGCGTGATGTGCATTTGCTTTCCGCAGATTTCTTCAAAAGGAACCCACTTTCCATTTTGGTGGCTGAAGATAATCCTGTAAATCAGAAACTTGCCTTGCTTGTCCTCAGCAAGTTGGGTTATACGGCAACGCTGGCAGGTGACGGAACTGAGGTACTGGAAGCACTCGATCGCAAGGAGTTCGACCTGATCCTGATGGACGTGCAAATGCCAAAAATGGATGGCCTGGAAGCAGCCAGGAACATCAGACGACGGTCAGGTAAGCAGCCCATAATAGTGGCCATGACTGCCAATGCCATGCTTGGCGATCGTGAAATTTGCCTGGAAGCAGGCATGGATGACTATTTAAGCAAACCCATTCAATTGGTGGAACTCATGGGCATCCTGAAAAAATACGCCCATCCTCAGGTTAAAAAATAAGTTCCGGGGATCAGAGATATGCCTGCCCATGCCTTATTTTTAAGCATGCAGTAATAAGGATAGTTGGATGATTTACAGGTAGCTTCAATTCTCGTCTTGCTTTGAAAAGGTCAAACCAGATACCGGATTTACCATAAATTGTATTTACTTTGTAAGATGTCAGATTAGCAATCCTAAATTTTACAGTATGAATACAAAGTGCGCTTTACTTTTTTCCTTTCTTTTTAGTGCCGTCGTTTCTTTTGCGCAAACCGGAAACACTTTCGAAATCAAATCTCCGGACCAGAAATTAAAAGTTTCTGTGAGTGTTGGGGATGAACTTCAATGGTCTTTATCGCATGAAGATCAGAAAATAATTGTTCCTTCCACTATTTCTATGACCCTGGATGATGGCAAAACCTGGGGAAAAAATGAGAAAATTCAATCCTCCAAAATAGACAATATCAAAAATACGATACAGGCAATTTTCTATAAGAAAGAAAAAATTGAAGACCATTACACACAGTTGACCATTAATTTTAAGGGAAGACATGGGGTAATTTTCAGGGCTTATGATCATGGCGCCGCTTACAGGTTTTTCACCACCAAAAAAGGCGGGGCAACTATTTTGTCCGAGGAGGCAAATTTTAACTTTCCTGACGATCAGATGATCTACATTCCCTATGCAAATAATCCGCACGTAAATGACGCATATCAGATATCTTTCGAAAACGAATATCAACACATTCGCCTGTCGGAGATCAACAGAGACACCCTGGCATTTGCACCGGTACTTGTAGAATTTCCTCAGGGCAAAAAGGCTGCTGTAACTGAAGCAGATCTTGAATCCTATCCGGGCATGTTTCTGAAATCCGGCGTTAAAAATTACGCTCTCGCAGGGGATTTCGCTCCCTATCCGGTAGAAGAGAAGCAGGGAGGACATAACAACCTGCAATCACTCGTGATGTCGCGGGCTGATTATATTGCTAAAATCAATGGCCCCCGGTCCTTTCCATGGCGGGTTGTTATCGTCAGTGAAGAAGATAAGGACCTGTTAAATAATGATATGGTTTACACGTTGGCTTCACCATCACGCATTCAGGACCCTTCCTGGATTGAACCAGGAAAAGTAGCCTGGGACTGGTGGAATGACTGGAACATTTCTGATGTAGATTTCCGGGCAGGTGTCAATACCGCCACCTATAAATATTATGCGGATTTTGCTTCCGAATTCGGCATCGAAAACATTCTGCTGGATGAAGGTTGGGCTGAAAGTGAAAACATCATGAAAATTGTTCCGGATATTGATCTACAGGAAATCATTGATTATGCCAAAGCGAAAAATGTAGGGGTTTGGCTTTGGGGTGGTTGGCTGCCTCTTGACCAACAGACCGATCTGGCCCTTTCCACCTATTCAAAAATGGGTATAAAAGGGTTCAAAGTAGATTTTATGGATCGTGATGATCAGAAAATGGTTGATTTTTACTATAGGTTGGCTCAAAAAGCTGCCAAATACAAGCTCATGCTCGATTTTCACGGATCGTACAAGCCCACGGGCTTGCAGCGGACTTATCCGAATGTGCTTAATTTTGAAGGCGTTCAGGGACTGGAGTATGCCAAGTGGTCAAACCCTGACTTTCCCGGCTATGATGCCACCGTTCCTTTTATCAGAATGCTGGCCGGACCAATGGATTACACACCCGGAGCCATGCACAACGCCAACAAACATAACTTCAGGTCTATCCACTCCACGCCAATGAGTCAGGGAACAAGGGTTCACCAAC
Source organism: uncultured Roseivirgaceae bacterium (assembly GCA_964636035.1). GTDB lineage: Bacteria > Bacteroidota > Bacteroidia > Cytophagales > Cyclobacteriaceae > CAMPJM01. Next base: position 34 of record CAZWQB010000055.1, on the reverse strand, counting down.
TGGCGCTTTATGTCTTGTATGAAGCACCTTTCAA
>CAZWQB010000054.1:0-17439 GCA_964636035.1 uncultured Roseivirgaceae bacterium | reverse complement strand
TGCTGCTAGCAATCTTTTGTGTCTTGCATTTTGCCTACTGCCCCATTGCAAATTGCCTACTGCTTCTGCCAGTGCCTACTGCTTCTGCCTACTGCTATTAAAATATTCCTCCGGGACTCATTTCATCGTCGATGTTCTCCTGATTTTCCTGCTGTAGAGAATCTGCTTCGGCATCGCTGATAGTTTGATATCTTTCGCAGTTTATCTCTACTGACAACCCATTATCAGGCCTTTTGAACGGACCTTTGGTAATTCCCAGGTCCTCATCAGCATATACTTTTTCCATAAAGAGTCCATATATCGGCATGGCCATTCTACCTCCCTGACCGAGGGCCAAGGTCCTAAAGTGAATACTTCTGTCGTCACCACCTACCCACATTCCTGCCACAAGATCTTTGGTAACCCCTACGAACCATCCGTCCGAATAATTGGCGGTAGTTCCGGTTTTGCCACCTACTTCGTTGCCCTCTCCTAACAAGCCCCATCTGGAAAGGCCTACTGCGGTACCATACCTCTTTTCTCCATAATAAGTAGTAGTACCTTGCAGCATGTGTAGCATTAAATAAGCCGTTTCCTCACTCAAAACTTCCCGGGTACGAGGAGGGAACTCCTGCAACACATTTCCATTCTTATCTTCTATGCGTGTTAAAAAGCTGGGTTCGGTATAAACCCCCTCATTCACAAATGCACCATAGGCACCTACTAATTCATAGATAGACACGTCACTCGTTCCTAAAGCCAATGCTGGAACGGGATCCATATGGCTCTTGATTCCCAGTCGTTTGGCATAATCTACCACCGTAGAGGGGCCAATTTTTTTGATCATGTAGGCGGCGATGGAATTCAAAGACCTTCCCATGCCCTCACGAATTGTCATTTTCTGGCCTGAGAATTTGCCCTCTGCATTTTGCGGATTATAGGCAGGGCGGTCTCCGCTTCCTTCAAAAGTTACCGGCGCATCAAACACTTCATAGCACGGAGAATAGCCATTGTCGATAGCCGCCGCATACAAGACCGGCTTAAACGTAGAACCTGGCTGACGTTTCCCCTGCATTACGTGGTCGTATTTGAAAAATTTGTGGTTAATACCTCCTACCCAGGCTTTGATATCTCCCGAATGCGGATCCATTGCCATGAACCCAGCCTGTAGAAAATGCTTGTAATATTTGATGGAATCCATAGGACTCAATAACGTGTCTATCTCACCATTCCAGGAAAACACCTTCATTTTGATTTTTTTATTCATGAGAATATCTACCGAGTCAGAATCCGCCCCATACCGCTCAACAAGCCTCTTGTAACGGGGTGTCCTTTTTGCGGCATTCTGAAGGAAGTTCCTGATCTCTCTACCCTGCTCATCTATCCAGGGATTTCTTCCTTCCCAATGGTCAAAAAACTTTTTCTGTATATCAGCCATGTGCGTTGATACCGCCTCCTCCGCATATTTCTGCAACCTGCTGTCAATGGTGGTGTAAATCTTCAAGCCGCCTTCATACAGATCATAGCCATGTTCATTTGCCCAGTTTCTCAGGTAGTTCCCCACCACCGATCTAAAATAAGTGGCTATTCCCTGATTGTGGTTGGCAACCTTATAATCTAAATCAATCGGCAGTGCTCTGACAGAATCATAAACCTCCCGGCTCAGCATATTGTACTTTACCATTTGACTCATCACGACATTCCTCCGATGCAAAGCACTTTCTGGATTATAGACGGGGCTATGGCCGTGCGGCTTTTGGACCATTCCCGCCAAAAGGGCTGCCTGTTGAAGATTAAGGCTGTCTGGTGTCGTATTGAAATACGTTTGTGCTGCTACTTTTATGCCATGTGCGTTACTGCCATAAGGAACAGTATTCAGGTACATTTGAAGAATTTCTTTTTTCGTGTATGAGCGCTCTAATTGAACAGCAACAATCCATTCTTTTACCTTGTCTATGAATTTTCCAACGCCTGGTATTTTATGCAGTCCGCCCTCATAGCGCTCGCTACGGGTTTCATAAAGATTTTTTGCTAATTGCTGGGAGAGTGTACTACCACCACCCGCATATTGGCCGGGTAGAAGATAAAAAACCACCGCTCTGCTTAGACCTCTCAAATCTATTCCGGAGTGCCTTTCAAAACGGTAATCTTCAACAGCGATCAGCGCATTTATAAGGTTCGGAGATAGCTCTTCATAGCTCACGGGACTTCTGTTCTCCCTGAAGTATTTGCCTAGCAGAACATTGTCTGCAGAATAAAGCTCTGATGACAATTCTTCTTTAGGATTTTCAAGGGATTTTAATGGGGGTAGATCCCCGTATAAATTGAACAAATTTATACTCACTGTAAAAATAAAAATGGGTAGCAAAATAACTACCGCCGCAAAAGCGATCCATATCGCCTTTACTATTTTCGCAGATATGTTGCTGTTGCTTTTTTGTTTAGGTTTGGTCTTCGCTTTGGCCATATTCAATTATTAATAATGCTTCTCGTAAAAAGAAACATAACTGCTAATATCTTTCGTTTTATATAATATTTGGAAATTATCTTTTGTAATAATAAAGTCCTGTACTTTATTGTCATTAATTTCATTTTTTACAGCTTCGGTATTCTGATATGTCTGTAAATATTTCTGGGCATCGGCCCTGTTTTTGAATTCATTTACCAAAATCATGCCTTTTTCATCATCCAGATTCATATTGGCTGATTTCAGGTCCAGTGATTGAAACTCATTGTTGCTCAAGGTATCTAGCTTTTGCGGAAGAATATCAGCCAATCCCGACGCTTTATTAAAAATTATTACAAAGAAATGCTCCTGGTCAAGATCTCTGATAAAACTTTCTTCACCCTGCTCCCTAATTTCTGATGTCTCGAACCCTCTCGACGTCTGCAATAAACTCTCTGCGTAATTGATAAGTTCACTGTCAGGATATTTGGCGATAAAGTCCTGCAGTGAAAATTGGTATACGCTCAAATTTTCTGTCCTTCCCATAATGAGGATCCGTAAAAGTGTAAGGTTATCGGTAAAATCGTTTACGGGATTGTCATTGATGGCGACTTGTAAAATGCTGTCCGCAGCCTGATAATCTTCCTTTTTGTACAAATCAAATGCAATGGCATAGGTACTTTTTAATGCTGCACTCAAGGCCTCACTTTCCTGCTTGTAATTAGGATTTACAATGGTTTTAGAATAAGTGGAATTTGGAAATGCTGCCAATAACCTTTCTTTATATTGCTCGCCTCTCCCTTGCTCTATGTCATTACCTATAATGTATAAGAAGTACAGCACTTCCGGCGTGTACGAAGATTCCGGGTACCGGTTCAATAGCTTTTGAAAAGTCGCCTCTGCATTCTGCTTTTCTTCCAGATTGAAATTGTAGATTTTTCCAAGTAAATAATAGGCGTCTTCAATTTTCTTATGGGCTTCCGTTTTAGCTGCTGCTGTAAAAGGAATTTTACTTAGAAACTCCTGTCTGAAAGCTTCCTGTTGCTCCTGTTGGTCCATTTCCGTCTCCGCATTTTCATCTGCTTCTTCTTCTATTTGGTTGGCGGCAACCGTGTTTCTTTGGGCAGTTCGTAAGGCTTCCCTTCTCCTCCAGTTGTCTGCGAGTGGCCGATCTCCCCACTTCCTGATAAAGTTTGCCTGACCGGTGCTCAAAGAGGCAGGATTATAAAAATACCAGGTACTTCCAGCGCCGCTATTGCTGTTGCCTTGCGCAAATGGGTTATCTTGATTACTAGCGAAACTGGTGTTTCTGCGCGCCGATCTTTCTTCCTCTCTGGCCTTTTCCTGTTCTTTTGCAAATTGTTGATCTGCCATGGCTATCAGTTCAGTAGTATCCATCGCTGCCAACTGCAAAAGACTATCCTGTGAGGCGATGGTGTTTATCTGCAATACAAAATCGGCCAGTATTTCCTGCCTCTTCCTGATGCTTTCAAATTCAGGTTCATCTGTAGGCATCACAGCTATGGTGCTGTCGTAATAAGCTTTTGCTAATTCGTATTGCTTGGTTTCTTCGTAGTAGATTTGCCCCAGCCTGTGAAAGGCGTAGGATTGCTGTCTTCTGTTATTGGTGCTGGCTTTGGCTGACTCTTTATAATATTCTATGGCCAGCTCCCTGTTTCCCTGTTCTTTTTCGAACTCAGCCATCTCGTAATAGATCTTGTCTTGAAACTCTTTGTTTTTAGCATCGTTCAGTAGATTCCTGAAAAATTTTCTGTTCTTTTCAACATCCTTTGCATCGGCAAGTTCGAAAACCTGAGCCATATTGAGCCGGGCGTAGAAAGACAGCTCATAAGCTGGATTATTTTTCAAAGTTTTGTCATAATTCTCATATGCAAGCGATTCAAAACCAAGCTCTTGAAAAATTTGTCCTATGATGAAATGGTACCTGGCTGGTTGATCTTCTTTGCCCAACAGCGGTGCTGCCAATGCAAGGTTTTTGACCATATTGTTATAATCGTCGCGCTGTTGGTACAAATATGCCCGGGTCAGGTACAGGTCTTTCAGGTTTTCCTTGTTGAGCTTTTCTTTCCTCAGGTAATCCGACACCGCGATGGCATTATTTTGTTCATTATAGTCAATGAAGGTGCGCATTAAAAAAACCAGTGCTTCATGTCGGGTATCGTCATCATCTTCGCTGTTAATATTCACGAATTTGAACGTTTCAATTGCATTTACAAAGTCTGCGCTATAGTATCTTGCTTTCCCTACCAGCACGTAGCTATCATCCATCCACTTGCTGTTTTTATGATTTTGTATGGCAATTGATGCTTTTTTAATACAATCCTCCAGAGGTTCCTGCAGGCCACTAGCGGTTACCGTATCAACTTTCGGATAAATGCGCAAAATATCGTAATAATTGTCTTCTTGATTTTGCCAGTAGGCTGCTTCTATTTCCTTCATTCTTTCGTTTGCGAGGAAATAAGCATTAAAGCGGGCAGTCAGGTTATGATAGGACCTGCTCACAAGCGTCTTTTTTTCTGCCGAACAACCGGCAAGAAACAGCGCTAGAAACAGAAGCCCTGGCCAAAGATTAGATGGGGAAAATATACTGGTTTTCAAACAAAAAGCCGATTTTTATTACAGTGAAACGATATTGGGTTCTTCTCAACCCGATTGACTTCATTGGTCAGCTAATAATATATATTTTTGTTGACATAACTTATTAAAGATCAATTAACCATTGAAATCGAAAAAAACCTTATCTAGTAGATTAACGAACAGATTCCTGCTCATAATACGCAATGAAGAAAATTTTGCCGAAAAAACAACCTTTAGTTTTAACTACGCAAAGTTAATAGTTTTTTTCTTATCCCTGTTTATCATTTTCCTGGGTATCAGCTTCTACCTGGTAAGTACAATTTTGGGGCAATGGTTTGATCCACGACATGCTGAAGTGGAAGCCAACCGGAAGTTAATTGCCTTGTCTATGCAGGTAGATTCCCTGGCAATGGAGATGGAGAGAAAGGAGCAATTTATTGCCAATTTCCAGAGCATAGTAGAGGGAGATGGTATTATCAGTGATGAGAATAGAATTGCGGAACAGGAATCGAAGGCTTTAGAAACGCTCAATAAAGATACCGAAATAAAAGACCTGGCAAGTATAGACAACCAATTCAGAAAAGAATTTGAGGAAGAGGACAAGGGGATATTCAGTTTTGTAAGCAAGAATACCAGCGAGCTTCAGGAAACTTATTTTTTCTCACCAATTTCAGGAATTGTCTCTTCTCCCTACAACCCCAGATCTGAGCATTTTGGTGTAGATATCGTTGCCAAGAAAAATGAGCCTGTGAAATGTGTAGCCGATGGTACGGTTATTTTGGCAGACTGGAACCAGGAGGCTGGCTATGTAATTGCTGTACAACATCGAAATAATTTGATTTCAGTTTACAAGCACAATTCTGCATTGCTTAAAAAAGTAGGAACATTTGTTAATGCCGGGGATATTATAGGGATTATCGGAAACTCAGGCGAACTGACCACCGGCCCCCATCTCCATCTGGAGTTTTGGTACAATGGAAACCCGGCAAACCCCGAAGATTTTGTGTCATTTTAAATAAAAAATTAATCATGTTTACAAACAAAGAAGTTAAAAAGGTTCAGGAGAAGATTGCAGATTCTACCAACAACATCGGTAAAGGTACCGTATTGGAGGGTAACGTGGAGACATTTGGCAATATCAGGATAGAAGGCAAGGTAATCGGAAACATTAAATCCAAGTCGAAAGTTGTTTTAGGACAGTCCTCTTTTGTGGATGGTAATATATTGGCCCAGAACGCAGAGATCGAAGGTGAAGTAAAAGGCTTTTTGGAGGTGACAGAGTTACTTGTTTTAAAACCAACTGCTGTAATTCATGGTGAGATTACTACCAACAAGTTGATTGTAGAATCAGGAGCAACCTTCAATGGAGGTATCAAAATGGGAGTATCTATCAAAGAAATAAAAATCAGTGAAAGAGGAGAATCAGGAAAAGCAGAAAGCCAACCCTTACGAACAGAAGAAGAACGGGCAGCAAAATCCGCTTAAAGATTACGTAAAATATTCAGGTTTGGCATTTCAAATGTGCTTTGTTATTGGGCTGGCTGTGTGGGGCGGGATGGCGTTGGATGACAAGTTTATGAATGGCAAGCCTGTTTTCGTACTTATTCTTTCTTTTGTAGGCATCGGGGCATCTATGTATTTGTTGATAAAAAGTCTTCCAAAAGGATAAAGATCTACTATTTTAATCTATATCTGTGGAATAAGTTTTACTTTTGTGCCAGTTCAATGCACAATCAAACAATTACATCAACGTGAAGCTTTTCTTTTCCTTATTTTTAAAAATAGTGGGTATTACCCTGGCCATTTCCGGCTTGGTTTATTTGTGCTATCTTTTTGAATCACTCGCATGGTTAATACATGAATCTATTTGGATCATTCTGGTAGGATCAGCGGTGATAGCCCTCCTGGTCGCCCTCTATAATACCTTTGCTTTGTCGAGATCTGCTCAGAGTTTTGTACCCTTGTTTTTGGCCAGCATGTTGATCAGGTTTTTTTTAAGCATAATATTAATTGGCTTTTTACTGTTCAAGTATCAGGATCAAAGAATAATACTGGTCTTTAACTTTTTTCTGATCTATTTATCCTTTTTGGTATTTGAAATATTTAGCATTATAGCTAACTTGCGCCCGATTTCAAACGCAAGAGACTTATAATGATTGAGCACTCATCAGGCATAAGCCATAAATTACTGGGCAAGAGAAAATTAACCATATTTTTACTAATTTTTTTCAGTACTGTGTTCAGTACAATTGCGCTTGGGCAGGAGCAGGAGGCCCCGGCTGAAGGCGAGAGTAAGACATCTTTCATCTTGCATCACATCAAAGACGCGCATGAGTGGCATTTCGCCACCATCGGCCATACCCATATTACCATTCCTTTACCGGTTATTTTATATTCTCCTGACAGGGGTTTGGAGTTTTTCATGTCGTCTGATTTTGTTGATCCCGAAACACATGAGCGGATCACCTATAAGGGATATACAATTGACGCGCATGAACATATAGTGGCGGAAGATCCTTCCAGAACAGTATATGACTTTTCAATCACAAAAAATGTGGCCATGATGTTTTTGACCATCATTGTGCTGGTTTTGGTGATGAACAGCGTTGCCTCGCATTATAAGCGTAACCCGAATACAGCACCCAAAGGAATGGCTTCATGGGTTGAACCCATTATCCTGTTTGTGCGAGATGAAATTGCAAAGCCAAACATCGGGCCTAAGTATCAGAAATTCATGCCCTACCTGCTTACGCTGTTTTTCTTCATCTGGTTCGGAAACCTATTGGGCCTGGTTCCGGGCGCAGCTAACCTGACGGGAAACATTGCCGTAACTTTTGTTTTAGCGGCTTGTACGTTTGTAGTCACCAACATCAATGGAAATAAAGAATATTGGAAGCACGTGTTTAATACACCAGGTGTACCTGCGGCGCTGCTTCCGGTAATGGTGCCCGTTGAGTTTATCGGTTTGTTTACCAAGCCGTTTTCCTTAATGGTTCGATTGCTTGTAGCGATTACAGCAGGCCACATTGTAATTTTAAGCCTAATTGCTTTGGCTTTTATATTTAGCTCCTATGCGGTGGGTATTGCCAGTAGCGTGTTGGTTATCCTGATCAATCTAATTGAAATACTGGTTGCCACTATCCAGGCTTACGTCTTTACCTTATTCTCATCTATGTACATTGGTGCCGCCGTGGCAGAGCATCATCATGATGATGAGCATGTTGACAAGGCTTTGATCTAGCCCTGTCGTAGTTTTAGTTGAAACCTTTTGTTTAATTTTATCTATATTAATTATGTTTCTAATCACATTATTATTGAGTGCTGGTTTAGCCCTACTGGGTGCCGGAATTGGTGCAGGCATTGTTGCAATAGGCGCAGGCCTTGGCATCGGTAGAATCGGTGGACAAGCCATGGAGGGTATCGCAAGACAACCTGAAGCTGCTGGTAAAATTCAGACAGCCATGTTGATCATTGCTGCACTTATCGAGGTGGTTTCGTTATTTGGTGTTGTAGTATGTCTTTTAATTGCTACAAACGAGAACATTACATTTTAATGAATTTGAACCGGGCGCTTTTGCATTAGGCAGAGCGCCTGGTTCATTTATTTTAAACAAAAAAGATTAAGCAAAATGGATTTATTAACCCCGGGAATTGGTTTAATATTTTGGCAGCTTATAGGGTTCCTTGCCCTTCTATTTATTTTGGGAAAGTTTGCATGGAGACCAATAACAGATGCATTGAGATCAAGAGAAGAATCGATTGAAAATGCGTTGGCCTCTGCCGAAAGAGCAAAATCAGAAATGGTCGCGCTTAAGTCAGAAAATGAAAAATTGATCCAGGAAGCCCGTTTAGAAAGAGATAAGCTTCTCAGAGAGGCATCTGATGCTTCGAAAAGAATGATAGAGGAGTCCAGAGAAGAAGCTAAGAAACAGGGTGACAAAATGATCGAGGAAGCAAGGGCTGTCATTGAAACTGAAAAGCAGGCGGCTCTGGCGGATGTGAAATTGCAGGTAGCAACCTTATCAATACAGGTAGCCGAAAAGCTTATGAGAAAGAACCTAGCCAATGACAAGGAGCAAAAGGCTTTGGTGGCTGATTTTGTAAAAGACCTAAGCTCGAACTAATCTAAAAAAGGATTCTTTTTAAAGAGGCCGTGCTGAAAGGCCCGCCCAATTAAAAAACATATATATGGCCGATAGAAGAGTTGCCTCCAGATATGCCAAGTCGCTTATTGAATTAGCTGAAGAAAAGGGTATTCTGGAAGAAGTAAACCATGACATGCAGCTTTTTTTGGATGTTTGCGAAGAGAACAGGATGTTCAAGCTTGCAATTAAAAATCCGATTATCAAGAACGACAAGAAGCTTTCTATTTTAAAAGGCATTTTTGGCACCAAGGTGAGCAAACTGACCCTCCTATTTCTGGAGCTGGTTTCAAAAAAGAACAGGGAGTCTATACTACCTGAAGTAGCTGAAGAATTTCATAAGCAGTACAACCTGAAAAAGGGCATAGTTACAGCAGAGATTGTGACTGCGTTTCCTTTGGACAATGCCATGCGTACCGAATTCAAAAAACTGGTCAAATCCAGATTCGATAAGGAAGCTGAGTTGGTAGAAATTATTGATGAATCACTGATCGGAGGGTTCGTGCTTACCGTAGGTGATAAGCAAATTAACGAAAGCCTTAATAGCAAGCTAAAAGAGTTACAGTACGAGTTTAGCCATGCGCATAAAACCTATACAAAAGCTATTTAATTGCAAAGGATGAATCCTTTGCGCCAAAAAATTTAATAAAACATAAAGCATAGAACAATGGCAGAAGTAAGACCAGACGAAGTTTCAGCAATATTGAGAGAACAGCTTTCGAGTTTCAAAACAGAGGCCGAACTAGAAGAAGTAGGCACTGTTCTTCAAATTGGTGATGGTGTTGCTCGTATATATGGCCTTTCCAAAGCCCAATCCGGAGAGCTACTGGAGTTTGAAAATGGGTTGAAGGGACTTGTCCTAAACCTGGAGGAAGACAATGTAGGTGCTGTATTATTAGGTGACTATAAAGACATTAAAGAAGGTGATACGGTAAAGCGTACCAAAACCATTGCTTCCGTACAAGTAGGAGATGGTATGGTAGGGCGTGTTGTAGACACATTGGGCATGCCAATCGATGGAAAAGGACCTATAGAAGGGCAGTTATATGAAATGCCTTTAGAAAGAAAGGCACCTGGTGTAATTTTCCGTCAGCCTGTGAACGAGCCGCTACAAACCGGGATTAAGGCTATTGACTCCATGATTCCGATTGGAAGAGGACAAAGAGAATTAATCATTGGCGACAGGCAAACTGGTAAATCAGCGGTTGCGATTGACACCATTATCAACCAGAAGGAGTTTTACGAAAAAGGTGAACCCGTATTCTGTATTTATGTTGCCGTAGGACAAAAAGCTTCTACAGTAGCAAACGTTGTGGCTGCACTTGAGAAAGGTGGTGCCATGGATTATACAATTGTTGTTGCGGCTCCTGCAGCAGCGCCTGCTCCCATGCAGTTCTTTGCTCCGTTTACCGGTGCATCTATTGGCGAGTTCTTTAGAGATACGGGTAGGCCTGCATTGGTAGTTTATGATGACCTTTCCAAACAAGCGGTGGCTTACAGAGAAGTGTCCTTGTTGTTAAGAAGACCTCCGGGACGTGAAGCTTATCCTGGTGATGTGTTTTATTTGCACTCAAGGTTGCTTGAGCGTGCAGCGAAAATCACGGATAGTGATGAAATTGCAAGTCAGATGAATGATTTGCCAGAGTCGCTGAAAGGAATTGTAAAAGGAGGTGGTTCTTTAACTGCACTTCCACTGATTGAAACGCAGGCCAGTGACGTTTCCGCGTATATACCAACGAACGTAATTTCTATTACGGACGGCCAGATTTTCCTTGAAACAAACTTGTTCAACGCCGGTATTCGTCCTGCAATTAACGTGGGTATTTCGGTCTCGCGTGTGGGTGGTAATGCTCAGATCAAATCCATGAAGAAGGTTGCTGGTACTTTGAAATTAGACCAGGCGCAGTTCAGGGAACTTGAGGCGTTCTCTAAATTTGGATCCGACCTGGATGCCGCAACCAAGCTGACCATCGACAGAGGTCGAAGGAATCTTGAAATATTGAAACAAGCGCAGTATTCTCCGGTTCCTGTGGAGCAGCAGGTGGCAATTATTTATGCTTCCACTAAAGGATTGTTGGATAAAGTTCCGGTAGAGCGGGTAAAAGAATTTGAAGCTGAATATTTGAATCTATTGTCTTTGCAACATAAGGATACTTTGGAAGCATTGCGTAACGGTAAATTGGATGACAGCATCACCAAGGTATTGGAAGAGGCTGCTGCCAGTCTATCAAAGAAGTACGCAAAAGCGTAGCAATAAAACACTAGGCACTAGATTTTGGACAAAGCAAACTGTAGGCGCTAAACCACAAGAAGGCGACGCGCTTTTAAAGACTGCTTTTGTCAATACGCTAAAGATGATATAAATGAATAGGCAAGGCTGGTACGACTGACAATAGACAAAGGAAAATATTTGTCTATAATCTAAATATCAGCTGTCTATAATCTAAAAAAAATGGCGAATTTAAAGGAAGTTAAGAATAGGATCCAATCAGTAGTTTCGACGCAACAGATTACCAAAGCCATGAAAATGGTGGCAGCTGCCAAGTTGAAGCGCGCGCAGGACCGGATCACACAGATGCGGCCATACGCGCAAAAGCTATCTGAAATTCTGATGAACGTTTCAGCAGCCGCTTCGGAAAATGTTGAGAATGAGTATGGTACTTCCCGTGAGGTGAAAAATGTCTTAATTATTCCTGTAAGTTCAGACAAAGGATTGTGCGGTGCTTTTAATAGCAACGTTTTCAGAAGCACCAGTACCTATGTTGGAAGAAATTTTCTTTCTACGTCAAAGAGCGTAAATATTGAAGTGCTTCCAATCGGAAAGAAAGCCTTCGACTTTTACAGAAAACGAGATTATAAGGTTGTAGATCATTTTAAGGATACTTTATCAGACCTAAATTTTGAGACTTCGAGAAAAGCAGCAGAGTTTGCCATGGAGGGTTTTAAAAGTGGAAGGTATGATCAGGTTTTGATGGTGTACAACGAGTTTAAAAACGTGGCCACCCAAATAGTAGTGACTGAACAGTTTTTGCCCATTCAGCAGCAGGATGTTGAGGAGAACCAGGATAATACATCGATAGATTACATCTACGAGCCTTCTGAGAAAGAAATCGTTTCAGAATTGATTCCTAAGTCGTTGAAGATCCAGTTCTATAAAGCTTTATTAGAGTCTAACGCATCAGAACATGGAGCAAGGATGACTGCCATGGACAAGGCTACCGAGAACGCAGGTGAATTGTTGAAAGAACTGAGATTGACTTACAACAGGACACGCCAAGCGGCCATTACTACAGAAATTCTGGAAATTGTAGCGGGAGCAGAGGCCCTTGCCAGTAGCAGATAGAATACAATATTTAATTTTAAAGAAAAGCTCATGTAAAAGTGAGCTTTTTTCGTATGTACCAGTCTTAGACAAGTTTGCCCCATCTATGAAATTATAATTTAAGAAAATGGATTTGATGACTGGCATTTTTAGGGCTTTCAAACATGCTTATGAGGTGATCAATATCCTAAGTATTGATGTAGCCGTTGGAGCTTGCGTGATGGCGTCTTTCATAGCGGCTTTGTTTGGACTGTCGGTCCCTTCTATTACATTGGTTGCCCTCTTTCTCAGCGTGTGGATCATCTACACGGTGGATCATTTGAATGATGCCAGAAATATTCCCCATTCTTCTAACACCCACAGGCATCGCTTTCATCAACAGCATTATAGCAAATTGAAGGTGGCAGTTTTTGCTGTGCTTGCAGTACAACTCATTTTGTTGCTCTTTTTACCGTCTTCCATCCTAATAAAAGGCTTTGTGATGATAGGGATTGTAGTGGTTTATTTTGTTTTACTATTGGTTTTCAGAGACAATAAAATCTATCATAAGGAAGTGGTAATCTCAGTTGTGTATACGGCAGGCGTCTTTCTACCCACTCTCAATCTGTTGGAGTTCGCCTTGTCCTTCGAGCTCGTGATTGTTTTCCTTCAGGTGTGCGCCCTGGCATTTTGTAATTTGCTGATTTTTGCCCTGTTGGAAATAAAGGCTGACCAACTGGATCGTCAATCATCTATTGCGCTGACGATTGGCGTAAAACGCACCACCCGCTTCCTTTATGCTACTTTGAATATAGGAGTTTTTACAACCATCACATTCTTTGCGATAGCTGACGGTCATTTTTTTAAAATGGGACAGTTAATTCTCCTGATGATGTTCTTATTTTCTGTTGGAATTTTAGGTGTACCCTGGTTTAGAAAAGCGGAACGTTTCAGATATTGGGGAGATGCCATTTTTATGCTTCCTTTGCTTTATAATTTATGGCTATAGACGGATATACGAGCTTTGATCGAATCGCTATTTATTATGACTCACTTAAGAGGCTGGTATTTGGTAGCAGTATCGACGATGCCCAAAAATACTTTCTTGATGTAATTCCTCCTGGCGCTTCAGTGATTGTCATCGGTGGAGGAACTGGAGAGCTACTGGTGGAGATTTTGCGTTCAAGACGAGCAGGAGCAGTAACATATCTGGAATTTTCTGAAAAGATGCTCCATCTGGCGCAGAGGAGGTCGACGCGTTATCAACAGAACCTTGACTGTGGAAATCTCCAAATTCATTTTAAATTAGGCTCGGTAGAGGCCCTGGCCCGTGATGAAAAATTCGATGCAGTTTTTACTCCCTTTGTGTTGGACGTAATAGAAGAAAAGCGTCTGCCCGGTTTTATGAAGGCAATTGATTCCCACCTTCACCAGAATGCTTTGTGGTTTTTTTCTGATTTTAGACAAGGCCAGTCCACTGGTTTCCAAATTCCTTTTCAGAAATTCCTATTGAGAGGGATGCTATTCTTCTTCAAAATAACTATAGGACTAAAGCTTGAGAGGCTTCCTGAGTTTGAAGTTTTATTTGATAGGTTGGGCTACAAAATGGAACGCTCACAACTATTTTATCGTGGCTTCATCCAGAGTAAAGTGCTGAAACGGAGCGAGATTTCCTCCTGATCACCCACATGCGCTCTTGATTGCACATGTGGGCGATAAATGGTAAATCGAGAGACCGTCATAGAAGAGACAATCTGAATCTACTCCATGTTTTTATCCCGCATTTTTATAAACTCTGAATACCTTCTCCAAATGGCAATACAGAAGCCCAACACCAGCATCAGCGTTCCGATCCAAAGGACATTGATCAGAGGCTTTTCCATTGCTTTCAAGATTACATAATCTTTCTGTGTATAGCTGGAGCCAATTTCAAATGACTCCGTTTCCGGATAGATCTTATTCAAAGTTACGCGGAGGCCGAGCTCATAAATATATTCAGGAATGATACCAGCCGTTTTATTATCCATCTTGATGATGTAAACAGGTTCCGCAATATAATTATCAGCTTTGCCGAAGATTTTGATTCTTGCTTTTACGGCAATGTCATTTTCTCCGAGTTCCACATCCTCCACCTCATTCACCCGGACAATTTCCTCCAGGACAGACACATAATCGTTGATGAAGAAACGTTGCCCTAATTTAATTGTATCAAATTTTGTTTCGCTCCATTCAGTCTCTTCTTTAGGATCAGGCATGGTGCTGATGTGTGTGTAGAGATCTCTGCCCACGAAGCTCTTGATATCAGGAGATGCAATTAAACCCATAGAAGGATTTACTTGGCCCCGGGGAAACAATGAGAATTGATGCTTTCCGTCTTTTGAGTAGTCGACTTTGAAATAAGTGTTTTCCGGATAAATTGGAATGGTATCACCTTTCGAATAATGTTTCTTCTCGTCAATAATTATGTCCTTTTTGGCTACCGTAAGGCGAGGATCCGGTGTGGGTTTAAGCCAGGTTTTGTCTAAATATTCGCTGCCGGACACTGGCTCCAGATATTGTCCTTTGTACACAAGCTCATATTCCTGCATTTGACGCGGCTCATTTAGCCACAGCAACACGTTCTCCTGATTAAACTCATCCGAAGCATCTTTAAATAAGAGCAGCCCGGAATTATTTAATGAAATTACCTTTGAATACCCTGAGGAAAACATGATTCCAATCAGCATCATAGCAACTCCAATGTGTGCAATCGATCCACCTGAAAGCTTATAATTGCTCCTGAAAATACCCATAAGAATCTTCCCATTGGCAATGATTGAATAAGTAGAAGCAGTTATCAGGATGATGTATTGAATTTCTTTTATTCCGGAGACGGCAAGAATAATGGAAGTAACTGCCAGCGTGATAACCAGAGGATAAGTCAGCTCATTGAAAAGCTTTTTCTTGTCCATCTTTTTCCACCAGAAGAACTGGCCCGTACCAGACAACAAAGCAACGAGTACAGCAAACCAAAGCTGAAACTTGCTATAAAAAATTACAGGATCTGCCGGCGGCGCCACGTTTGAGATTCCACCAAAAGTCTCAATGATGGCGTTATAGACAGGAATTGACGTCGGCACCAGTACCTGAAATCCCATTAAGCACAATGTTGCCGCACCTATAAAAATCCAAAACTCCCGCGAATAAACAGAAGCTTCACGCTCAGAGGTGGGGATTTCCTTCCATCTTATCGCAGTAAGAATGATAGAGAGTACGGTAAATGTAAGCAGGTAAATCAAGAGTTGTCCTGACAAGCCGAGATCAGTAAAAGAGTGAACTGAAGAATCTCCAAGAATTCCGCTCCTCGTTAAAAACGTAGAGTAGAGGATCAGGATAAACATCGAGATGATGAGTATGATAGAGGTTTTTAAGGCCGTGTTGCTTTTTTTGAATGTAATCATGGTATGCATACAGGCAACCAATACGATCCAGGGAACATACACCGCATTTTCTACAGGATCCCAGCTCCAATATCCCCCAAAGTTTAGTGTTTCATACGCCCAGTAAGCACCCATTAAAATTCCCACGCCCAAAATCATCGCAGCAAAATGCGTCCATGGTAGTGCCGGCCTTACCCATTCTCTGTACTTTTTTAGCCATAAACCCGCCATGCAATACGCAAAGGGCACCAACGTAGCTGCAAAACCAAGGAACAAGGTGGGTGGGTGGATGACCATCCAATAGTTTTGTAACAAGGGATTCAAGCCCGTGCCATCTTCGGGGATAAAATCCGGATTGACATCGAAAATAGGTGCATCCATTGCATCCCTTAACAGAATAAAGGGAGAACTTCCGATTTTAAGATCAAGTATAACTACGCCCAGGATCATCGAAACCAGGAAACCTTGTACCAGGGCAAAAATCATCATAATAGGCGCTTCCCAGAACTTGTTCGTGTAAATCAGCACCACTCCCAATATCACATTCCAGAAGATCCATAAGAGAAAACTTCCTTCCTGGCCTTCCCAGAAGGAGGAAATCATATAATGCACTGGAAGATCACGGGATGAATGGCTCCAGGCGTAGTGATATTCAAAATAGTGGTTGTAGATGATATAAAACAAGCTGAACACGATGCCCATGACGGCCACGCTGTGAACATAGAAAATAGTTCTGGCATATTTCACCCAGCCATCTTTAGATAATTCGTCTACAACAGAAGCTTTATAATACGCAAATGTCGCAACCAGAGCAGAGACAAAAGCAATGATTACGAATAGGTGGCCGAGATTGCCAATGAAGGTATGAACCATGAATAAGTTACTTGATTTTAGATTTTCAGCTACGAACTTCCCTCACCTTCGCGAGATTAGCATGATGGTTTTGTAGTTTTTGATCCGTAAATATTTAATAATTAGCTACCAGCTTGCACTGTTTCTTCTTCATATTTAGACGGGCATTTCATCAATATTTTATCTGCTACAAAATACTGATCTCTGAAGGATCCCACTACCACCACCTGTTCAGATCTCAGGAAATCAACAGGCATAGGCTCATTGTAATAAACTTTGTGCTCCTGATTATTCTGGTCCAACATGATAAAGGAAAAAGACACCTTGTCTTCGCCGGTTTCGATTCCCACCACTTCGCCATTTTCATCCTTTGGAAGTTGTCCAACAACGTGAATTTTTGCGGTGTTACCATCTGTTGCCATTTCTTTGGCTTCCTCAAAAGTGACATAAGAACTTGCATCTCCGGCAGTGGATATAATTACAATAATGGCTACAGCAATTATCAGGATTCCAAAAATGTGAGATTTTTTCATGGATATTTTTAGGTTAACTTTTATTTCAGTTGCGATAATTTTCCTTCAAACATAAAATGAAGGTGTAAAATTCGCTATTGCCTACTTTTTATTTCTTTTTCAAGCTTGCTTATTTTGCGATCAATGCTAACGGCATAAACGATGAATCCCGCCAAAATTACTGCAAGTA
>CAZWQB010000053.1:16108-17825 GCA_964636035.1 uncultured Roseivirgaceae bacterium | reverse complement strand
GGTTTTATCTTTACGGAAGACTCTCCGTTTACCGTAATCAGTGGAACCGAATTGTTGTTGTTCTGAGCGTAAGAAAAAGTACTGGTTATAAGAAATGCGAGTAACAAAAGTGTATTTTTCATAATTAGATATTTTTGGTTTTGGTCAATACCCATGAAATACAATTATTATACCCAATTTCAAAAATGTGGTCAACTGCTATGAAATTCCCGTTTGTTGCTGAAAGATTCTTAAAATCGTCCATAATTTCAAAGACTTTCATAATTTGCGGTAAATTCCAAGCTTTATGAGGCTACAACCCATAGCAGACATTGCAGCCATCTGTGCGCAAAAAGGTATAAGCAAAGCAATTCTTTCACCCGGATCCCGATGCGCTCCTCTTACGCTGGCGTTTGTAAGGCATCCTCATGTCAAGACATATACGATTAGCGATGAACGTTCTGCGGCTTTTATCGGACTTGGCATGGCCAATCACAGCCAGGAACCAGTGGTATTGGTCTGTACCTCAGGATCGGCAGCGTATAATTATGCCCCGGCAATAGCAGAAGCTTTTTATAGGAATATACCCCTCTTGGTTTTAACAGCCGACCGCCCACCCGAGTGGATTGACCAATGGGATGGCCAAACCATACGCCAGGAGGGGATATACGGCAGGCATGTGCTAAAAAGTTTCCAAATGCCAGTTGCTCTGGATCATCCCGACGGTGTGTGGCATTCAGCCCGGATAGTTTCTGAAGCAATAAATCTCTGCAACGGTGTTACGAAGGGCCCTGTGCATGTCAACATTCCCTTGAGAGAACCGTTTTATCCTGCTGCCAATGAAGACTACACCTACTCTGAAGACTTACCGATCATCACAGAAATCGATCCTGCTGTTCCTTTGCTAAGCAACGCGCAAATGGAAAGCTTTAGAAATCTCTGGCTTCAATTCGACAGAAAACTTATCGTTTCGGGTCAGGCTAATGTTGATCCTGATCTGGAGCGGGTGTTGGCTCGCGGGAACTCCTCCAGGCAGTTTGTGTTAGTTGGCGATGCAATCGCCAATTTATCGTATTCAGAACGGATACAATGGCATGACAGCTTTCTTGGGCGTGCGGATGCAGACCTTAAAGCGGCATTGAAACCTGATTTGCTGGTTACTTTTGGGCAGTCGGTCATTTCAAAAAATTTAAAACTATTTTTGAGGGCCTGTAAGCCCAAAGCACATTGGCATATTGCTGTTTCAGGAGAGATCGGAGATCCTTTTCAAAGTCTAACGCACATCATCAGGAGTACACCTGCAAAATTTCTTGAAAGTGTGTTGGACTCAGTCGAAAAAGAGCCATTTCGGGAGCAAAAAGAAGCGAACTACCACAAGTTGTGGCAGATTGAAAACAAAAAGGTAGGCGATTTTCATCAGACATTTTTTGATGCAGTACCCTTCGGGGAATTTAAGGCAATTGACACCATCATCAAAGCGTTGCCTGCCCTTGGTGATCTACATGTCGCCAACAGCATGGCAGTGCGCTACGTAAATTTAATTGCTAATCTGCCCAAAGGCGTATGCGTCTTCGCAAACCGCGGTACAAGTGGTATAGACGGCAGCAACAGTACCGCTGTTGGAAGCGCACTGGCTTCAGGCAGGCTTACGACCCTTATTACCGGTGATATGGCTTTCTTCTACGATCGAAATGCTTTCTGGCACAATTACCCCTTAAATAACCTGCGAATCATTGTG
>CAZWQB010000053.1:14578-16008 GCA_964636035.1 uncultured Roseivirgaceae bacterium | reverse complement strand
TTTGAGTTCTTTGAAGGAATAGCAAAAATTACCATTAACCGACCCGAAGTTTATAATGCTTTCCGGCCGCTTACAAATTTTGAAATGATAGAGGCGATAGACCATTGCAGGGAAAACAATGACATCTATACCGTGATTTTTACCGGTGCGGGCGACAAAGCTTTTTGTAGTGGGGGAGATCAAAATGTGAAAGGAATAGGAGGTTATGTAGACGACCATGGCGTGCCGAGGCTGAATGTACTGGACCTGCAAAAGAAAATCAGATCGCTGCCTAAGCCTGTAGTCGCAATGGTGAATGGTTACGCTATTGGCGGCGGTCATGTCTTGCATGTGGTTTGCGACCTTACAATAGCTTCAGAAAATGCCCGTTTCGGACAAACTGGTCCCAAAGTAGGCAGTTTTGACGGCGGTTTTGGCTCTTCCTATCTGGCACGTCATGTGGGACAAAAAAGGGCCCGGGAAATATGGTTTCTTTGCGAGCAATATACAGCCGAAGAAGCTGAAAAAATGGGGATGGTGAATAAAGTGGTGCCTTTTGAAGAATTGGAAGCAGAGACTGTAAGGTGGTGCAGAATCATGATGAAAAGAAGCCCTATTGCTTTGCGTATGATAAAGGCAGGGTTAAATGCAGAGCTTGATGGTCAGGCGGGCATTCAGGAGTTGGCTGGAAATGCTACGCTGCTGTATTATTTTACTGAAGAGGCACAGGAAGGTAAAAATGCATTTTTGGAAAAGAGGGAGCCGGATTTTAAAAAATTCCCCAAGTTTCCATAAAATGGACTGGAGTTTTTAACAGGCGCTACAAAACACCAGAGGTGCCTGCTCTCTTTGTTTTTGAGAAACACTACAGTTATGAAGCAAGTGCTTACCCTCAATCATAAAGCGTATACGTATGATCAGATCGCGGCGGGAAATTTTGATCGTCACCGGCTTTCTGATTTTGAAAAGAATACGCTCCTTTTTTGCAGAGACTGGTTGAGTGGCAAAGCCACTTTCGAGCTGCATACCTCTGGTTCAACCGGAGTTCCAAAAAAAATAGTGATTCAACGGGAGCAAATGAAAGCCAGCGCAAAGCTCACCATTGATGCGCTCGGCCTCACTGCTGGTGATACGGCCTTGGTTTGTATAGACACGGCCTATATTGGCGGCAAGATGATGCTTGTTCGGGGTTTTGAAGCAGACTTAAACCTGATCGCTGTTGAGCCGGCTTCAGATCCTTTCAAGGCGATTGCTCCGTCTCAGCCTATAGATTTTACAGCCCTGGTTCCCTTGCAGTTAAAAAAAATCCTCGAAGGCAGTCTGAAGAACCGAGAAATACTGGACAAAATGAAGGCGGTGATCATAGGAGGGAGCGCCATTGATGCTCAACTTGAACAGGAAGTACAGGCTGTGAAATCGCCCGTTTATTCCACCTATGGAATGACAGAGAC
>CAZWQB010000053.1:11741-14478 GCA_964636035.1 uncultured Roseivirgaceae bacterium | reverse complement strand
CAATCCTCTTTATTATCTTTATGACCACTGCGCCATCCAATGTTGAAAAAGCTACTTTAGAAGTAACGATAGATAATGTAAAAAGCAACAAGGGTGTCATTTTGGTGGCTTTATTCAATGAGGAAGATGGTTTTCCAGGCGAGCCTGATAATGCTTTCAGGAGTGAGAAGGTAGCAGCACATACTAAGGAAACTAGAATTCTCTTTGAGAATATTCCGCAGGGTACCTATGCCATTGCCGTTTTCCACGACGAAAATGACAATGGCGTGCTGGACAAAAACATGCTGGGTGTGCCCACAGAAGGCTATGGAAGTTCAAATAATCAGAAGAAGTTATTCAGAGCTCCAAATTTCGATGAGTGTAAGTTTAAGGTAGGTAAAAGCCAGGTTACCCAAACCATTGAATTAAACTACTAATTGAAGCCAGAATGCTGGTTGCTGAAGATCGATTTCAAATTTTAGGAAACTGCTGAAAGCTAAAAATACTCAATATTTCGCATCCATCCTGTGAGACTATACCGCTCCTGATGCGTGATCAGGACCTCATGTGGAATGTCAGCACTTTTAAAGATGGCCAATGTGCCGGCGGTGGGTTTAATATCAATGTGCCGTTCCGTATCATTTTCGCCAGGAAGGTATATCCTCAATTGTCCTCCCATTGATGGCTCCCAGTCGGGGTTGAGGTAAAGAATGCAGGAGATGATCCGATACGGCACGTTTTTAAATTGATCTATATGCCGCTTGTAGAAAGACCCGGCCGGATACTTGGTAAAATGCGCTTCAAATGATTTTAGTCCCAGAAAAAACTCCCTGTTAAGAATGGCCCGTAAATTCTCTATTTCATTCCAGAATACTTGTTGCAATTCGGAGAGATTATCCGGATCGAGCCACATTACCCTGTCGCTTCTGATCTCGGGTTTGATCTGAAAATTACTCCCTTTCCCGATTCCTGCCTGCCTGAATTCCCCCTGTTCGTATAAAGTTGTCAGCTCTTCTCTTAATGCCAGCACCATTTCCGGGGAAATAAAATTATCGAAAGTGGCCCATCCTTCTTCTGCCAATTGGTCTATAAGCGTGTTGTATTTATCCATTGCGAAATTTAGAGAATAAATTAATTAAAACAACAAGCATGAACTTTCATGGTTTATTTGCTGCGTATAATTTCTATTTTTGCAGCATGACAAAGCAGAAAAAACCATTTGATTCAGCAATTATTTCTTCAGTAGAGATCAGTTATTTTACACCTGACTTGCCGCCACCTTACGCCTACAACTATTTGCTGACCGCAGCTATTGATAAAGAAGGTCTAAAAGTGAAATTCAGGTTGGAGTACATAGACCGGGAAGAACTGGAAGAGGAGGAGATTTTGGCTGAGGGCTTTACCCTTGACGACGACTTTTCTTTTGAGGGGAATTTACCTGTTGTTTGGAAAAATGAACTTCTGACTCAATTAGATAAAACAAGTTTCTTGAAAGGAAATCCAGAACAGTATCCAATACATCTTAAGCTGAAAACAGCAGGTGAAACGTATGAAGGTTATCCTTCAGATTATAACAACTGGGAATATTTTTTACAGGAACTGGTGCAAGGGATTTTTGAGGCAGGGATGAAGGAAAGACCACTGGAACTTTATTTCAGGAGTATAGATCATAAACGTCAACAGGAAGCAATTACTCTAAAAGCTTCTTTTCTGTCGAGAACCGCTGTGAGAAGTACTGAGAATTCGGGTAAAACGACCGACAGTACAATATCCTTCAAAGAGTTGAAGAAGATACTGAAAGCCGTCTATATGCCAGATTATATTCAGGAAAAGGCCCAAACGAAATCTCCGGAGAAGCCTGGAAAATACATCAATCCCGGCGACGGCCTTTGGTATGAGTTTGGAAAAAGCCTCCTCAACCCGGACCCTGCATTTGATAGCCTTGGCAAAGCAGAAAGCCTGCTAAGAGGCAATGGCTAATCAGCTAAACAATTTGGCACAGAAATAGCTTTATAAGCTGTAGATTTTTAATTGAAAAGGAGCGCTTTCCTTTATTTTTTAACAAAACAATATTGATATGAAATTGCTAAAATTATCATTAGTCCTTGTAATGTCACTTTGCATTATCTCCAGTTGTGCAAATTGGAGCAAAACTGCTAAAGGCGGTGCGATTGGAACCGCCGGAGGTGCAGCGGTAGGCGCTGGCGTAGGTAAACTTGCAGGAAACACTGCGGTGGGAGCTATTATGGGAGCCGCAATTGGTGGCGTGGCCGGAGCATCCATTGGCGCTTATATGGATAAACAGGCAAATGAAATGAGGGACGACCTAGAAGGTGCAAGCATTGAGCGGGTAGGTGAGGGTATTAAAATCACTTTTGAATCCGGAATTTTGTTTGACGTTGACAAAACGGATTTAAAACCCGTAGCTAAACAAAACATCGCTGAGCTCAGCGAAACCCTTAAGAAGTACGATGACACCAATATTCTGATAGAAGGGCACACGGACGACACAGGGGCTGAGCAATACAACCAGACTTTGTCAGAGAGAAGAGCTGCCAGTGTTGCAGATTATCTAAACTCGCTGGGTGTTGCAAAATCCAGGGTGACCACTACCGGATATGGTGAACTCCAGCCTATAGCTGAAAATACGTCTACTTCAGGAAGAGAACAAAACAGAAGGGTAGAGATAGCTATTTTTGCCAATAAGAAGTTACAAAAGGCCGCACAACGCGGCGATTTGGATGGCAATGAGTATTAG
>CAZWQB010000053.1:0-11641 GCA_964636035.1 uncultured Roseivirgaceae bacterium | reverse complement strand
TAAGAAGTTACAAAAGGCCGCACAACGCGGCGATTTGGATGGCAATGAGTATTAGATGTTGGGTGTTGGGTGTTAGGTATTTGGTATTAGGTGTTAGATATTTTGGTATGGCTGCTGATTAATAGCAGCTACTAATCGGAGATAGGTTAAGACAGCCTGTAGTATTCATTTACTGCAGGCTGTTTTTCATAGAAGCGGATTGAAGGTTGATTACTTCCTTTTGTAAATTCAGAACAATACCTGCTAAACGCTCTAGGGTTATTTCATGTCCATCATGAAGTATTCCGGATTCCTGATTGGCATTGTTACCTTTAGGAAATGATCTGCTGATATAGGTTTTAGCCTCCCAAATCTCCAGCACTTCTTCAGCGGCAATGGCATAAGGAGGATAAGCTTTGTTATCAGAAATCAAGAACAAGGCGTTGTTCTCTTTCTGATGGATAAGTCTTTTATAAACCACTCCTTCTTTCTGAGTAAGCAGGATATAGGTTTCACCGTTCTTAATTTCATCCATACGTTCCACATACTGTCCAATGACTATTGTTCCGCTTACCAGTGGGAGCATAGAGTCGCCGGTTATTTCAAAGGCACGGTAAGTACCGGAGGAGGGAAGAAACGGTAATTGAAACTTAGGCAGTTCGCCAATGTATTCAGGATCTGCATAACCGTTCAAGTATCCCGCTGATGCTTTGTAGGGAACCAATTCAATATTTTCATTATTGTCCTTGTCTACTGTAATAGACAAGACCTTGAAGCCGCCGTTAGTGTCTCCTTTGCTTTCATTGCCAAACTTTGCCACATCTGCAGGATTGCTAACGTCGCCACTAATAAGTTGATCTACGGTCACCTCAAAAATCCTGGCAATCGCAAGCAAATTGTTCAGCCGGGGATCTGCACGTCCTTCTTCATAGGCGCCAAGAAGCGAACGTTTGATACCAATTCTCTCGGCCAACTGTTCCTGTGTTAATCTCGCAGCCTTTCGTAGAAATTTAATGTTTTTACTAACGGTGGTCATACTTTAATTTATTAATTTTCTCTGAAAATCATAAATTTCGAACCGTCAAATTTTGATTTATTCAGAGAATAAAGATGCTGATGATAATATTGATCTACATCTTCCATTGTTTGAAGATTCCATTGAATCCAGCTTACTACCTCTTTCAGGGTGGATTCGGCATCTGCTAACACATATCCATAACAGTTCTTTTTTCCTAAAGATGAGGCAGAGAATCTGACCTGAACTTTTCCAGACTGCAACTTTTTACTTTGCAATTTTAATTTGGGGCATAAACTGCTTGTTGAAGAGTAAGTCTTATCCATAATTACAGAAGCTAAATATGTTAGTTTTTATTAGCTATAAATATAGATAAGACTTACATTAAAAGCAAATAATTTTGGCAATTGTTTGCTTTGGTGTTCTACTTGCCAAGCACAATAGCAAAAACAAGTGGCGCCACGATGGTGGCATCAGACTCAATAATGTATTTCGGAGTCTCTAATCCCAACTTTCCCCAGGTTATTTTCTCATTAGGCACTGCGCCTGAATACGAGCCGTAACTGGTGGTCGAGTCACTGATCTGGCAGAAATACCCCCACAACGGTGTTTCCGGCCTTTGGAGATCCTGGTGTAGCATGGGCACTACACAGATCGGGAAATCACCCGCAATACCGCCACCTATTTGGAAAAAGCCCAGACTGCCGTCTTTCGTAATCTCGGTATACCAGTCAGCCAGCCAGATCATATACTCAATGCCCACCTTCATCGTGTGAACATTTTTGATGTCCTTGCTGATCACATGGCCTGCATACATATTTCCTAAAGTAGAATCCTCCCAGCCCGGCACTATAATGGGCAGGTTTATTTTTGCAGCTTCCAGGAGCCAACTGTTCTTTGGGTCAATCTGGTAGTGCTCTTCCAATGCGCCGGACAGCAGCACTTTGTAAAAGAACTCATGCGGAAAGTAAGATTCGCCGGCTTGATCTGCCTTTTGCCATTCCTTCAAAACGGCACCTTCCAACCTTCGCATCGCTTCCATTTCGGGAATACAGGTATCAGTAACCCGGTTCATGTGCCTGTTCAGAAGGTCTTGCTCCTCGCTGGGAGACAATTCGCGGTAGTTGGGTATTCTTTCATAGTAATCATGTGCCACCAGGTTAAAAATGTCTTCTTCCAGATTGGCTCCTGTACAACAAATGCCATGTACTTTTCCTTCTCTAATCATCTCAGCAAGAGAAATGCCTAGTTCTGCGGTTGACATGGCACCGGCTAATGTGATTAGCATTTTGTTACCGTCGTCAAGATGTTTCCTGTATCCTTCAGCCGCATCAATAAGAGCTGCTGCATTGAAATGCTTAAAGTTGCTTTTTAAAAAGTTGGTGATTTGCATGAAAATATCTTCTACTGTTAAACAATTGATTACTTAGACGAAATTAGGGATTTTATAGCAGGAAAGTCAATAAATCTATGACTATAAAGCTTACTGTAGGCTAAACAAGTTTTTTACTCCGATGTTTTTTGCAACCGTAAAACCTTCACCGTAGGCTGCTCCAATTGAATGTCCAAATTCCTTTCCACGGGCTGTAATAAATTCCATGAATTCGGGTGTAGATATAAAGGTATTAGGTTCGTCGTTATCTGATTCGGGGTTGTAGAACTGCGATTTAAAAGCGTTGATTGCCTGAAGTTTTACTTCCCAGGCATCGGATACATCTACGATGAAATCCGGTTGAATAAAATTGCTTTGAATATAATGGTAAATAACACCTGCACGCCATGGTTCCTGTGTCTGGCCTTCCAATACTGTTTCCACCTTTTTCAAACCAGCAACAAAATTCGCTTCATTGACCAATTGTGCAGCCCTGCCGTGGTCAGGGTGCCGATCACTAACAGCATTGGCAAGAATAATTTCCGGTTGGTATTTTCTGATGGCTTTCGCCACTATTAACTGATGAGCTTCATCGTTTTTGAAGAAGCCATCTCTAAAGTTTAAATTTTCTCGTGCCGCAAGCTTCAATATCCTGGCTGAAGCTTCGGCTTCTGCCTTTCGAATTTCGGGTGTGCCTCTGGTACCAAGTTCGCCGGATGTTAAATCCACCAAACCTACCTTTTTTCCTTGAAGAATGTGGCTATAGATGGTGCCTGCACATGCGAGTTCAGCGTCGTCGGGATGTGCGGCAAAAACCAAAATATCTAATTTCATGTTTTTGTTTTTATTAGGAGCAGCACAAAATTACCGAATTCTTAGTCGCCTGCCTATTTTTAAAACAGTGTTCCTGCTGATGCCATTGAGCCTGGTAATGGTATTGATAGAAACACCATATTTTCTACTGATGCCGCTCAACGTATCTCCGCTTCTGACTTTGTGATAGACCACCCGCCTGGCTTCTTTCAGGTAAGAGAAATTTCCGGGTGTAAGCAGGAGCGTATCAACCTTTAGTTTATGGGAATCAAAATCATATAAATCCTTAGGATCGATGGCGTTCCCCTGATACCTCACCTCATAATGTAGGTGCGACCCCGTACTTCTTCCAGTATTACCACCTAAGCCGATCATGTCGCCCGCTTTTACCAGATCACCCACTTTTACTTTATAAGCCGACAAATGACCATACAGGGTTTCAAGCCCGTTGTAATGTCTCAATACCACATAATGGCCATACCCTTGTCTGTCGTACTGTGTAATCCTAACAATGCCATCAAATGCCGCCACCACGGTATCGCCTGTGTTCAAGTCCAAGTCGGTACCGTAGTGCCATCGAATCGACCGCATCCCAAAAGAGGACGTAATCGGAGCGTTTTTTATAGGAAAAGCCCAATGGTAGCCATTTATAGTGTCATACAATGGTAAGGAAATGGTATCGTTGAACTTGGAACCGTCAATGTTGTAGGGGTTAATTCTTCTTGAATCCCAGATAGCATAATATTCCTGGGAAGTGACCCAAACACAGTCGATTTTCAGTTCTTCAGAGATTTCGACCAAGTTCAGGAAGCCCTCATCGATCGTAGAAGTATCTTCGCTGACCATGGAAAGCTCCTTTTTCAACTCTACCTTTGATGGATCTTTTTCATCTAATTCGGCCGTCTGAGGTATTGGCTCCGGATCATCCAATTCGTTTTCATTGAATAAAATTTCAGAAGTATCAGGTTTAATAAAATTTATAGGGGGCGCTTTAACTTCTCTAAAGTCCTGCTTTCCCTTATTTCTCCTTTTTTGTGCATGTACTGCCTCTATTCCTATCAAGAATAGCAGGGCAAATAATATTGTGCCTCTTACCAAAATATATTCTAAACTACTGCCAATTCTTTTTCTGCTAAAAACCTTTCTGCATCTAAAGCAGCCATGCAGCCAGTACCTGCGGCCGTAACTGCCTGTCTGTAGATGTGATCCTGGGCATCGCCGCTTGCAAAAACCCCTTCAATATTTGTTTTGGAAGAGCCGGGTTCAGTGATGATGTATCCACTTGGATCCAGGTTCAGAAAATCTTTAAATATAGAAGTGTTTGGTTGATGACCAATAGCTACAAAAAAGCCCTTAACAGGAATTTCTCTTTTTTCACCGGTATTTCTATTTACAACTCTTAATGCTTCCACTTCATTTTCGCCTAAAATTTCATCTGTCTCAGTATTCCACAATACTTCGATGTTTGCAGCATTAAGCACCCTTTTTTGCATGATTTGGGAAGCCCTCATTTCGTCCCTTCTTACTAATAAGTAAACTTTGTTACACAACTTGGAGAGATAACTGGCTTCCTCACAGGCGGTATCTCCTCCACCTACTACAGCTACGTCCATACCGCGGAAGAAGAAACCATCACAAACTGCGCAGGCAGAAACACCCATGCCATTGAGACGCTCTTCTGAAGGAAGCCCCAGCCATTTGGCCGAAGCACCTGTAGCAATGATTACCGCATTGGCCGTAATTTCATGTTCATCATTTATGACGACTTTATGAGGATAGGACGAAAAATCCACCTTTGTCGCCAACCCGCTTCTTATGTCTGTACCAAACCTTTTTGCTTGTTTTTCGAAATTAACCATCATTTCAGGACCCATGATGCCATCAGGATATCCCGGATAATTTTCTACATCATTTGTGATTGTTAACTGACCGCCAGGTTGTCCTCCATGATACAATACTGGTTTCAGGCCGGCTCTGGCGCCATATATCGCTGCTGTATAGCCAGCAGGGCCAGATCCTAAAATCAGTAAGTTTACATTTTCTTTCGTCATGGTCATTATTATGATTTTTAACGTTTATTTATATGAAATATTTAATACATCAAGTAATAAGAACCCAAAAAAAAAGGCCTCAGGAATATGAGACCTTAAATATTTGTTCACAGATCCTATCCCAAATAAGGCTTTAGCGTTTTACTTCTGGAAGTGTGCCTTAATCGCCTGATCGCTTTTTCTTTTATTTGTCGAACCCGCTCACGGGTTAGGGTAAACTTCTCTCCAATTTCTTCTAAGGTCATTGCAGTTTCGCCATTCAATCCAAAATACTGGGTGATCACATCCGCCTCACGTTGGGTCAGGGTGGAGAGTGCCCGCTGAACTTCTCTACGTAAAGAATCATTGATAAGTTCTGAATCCGGGGTTTGTTCGCCGTCATTTTCCAATACATCCAGCAAACTGTTTTCTTCTCCCTGTATAAACGGCGCGTCCATAGAGATGTGACGGCCCGAAATTTTAAGCGTATCAACTACTTCATTGGCAGTGATCTCCAGAACTTCAGCCAACTCATCGGGAGAAGGCTCCCTTTCATACTTTTGCTCTAATTCAGAGAAAGTCTTGGAAATTTTATTTAAAGATCCAACGCGGTTTAATGGAAGGCGTACAATTCTGGATTGTTCTGCTAAAGCTTGCAGAATTGATTGTCTGATCCACCATACTGCATAAGAAATGAATTTGAAGCCCCTTGTTTCATCAAAACGCTGTGCTGCTTTAATTAAACCCAGGTTTCCCTCATTGATCAGATCGCCGAGTGTTAAACCCTGATTCTGATACTGTTTTGCTACAGAGACCACAAATCTAAGATTCGCCTTTGTCAGCCTTTCAAGCGCTAGTTGATCACCTTCTCTTATCCGCTTCGCCAGTTCTACCTCTTCATCAGGTGTTAAAAGATCAACTTTACCAATTTCCTGCAAATATTTATCAAGAGATTGGCTTTCTCTGTTGGTAATTTGCTTACTGATCTTAAGCTGTCTCATACAGTATAAGTTTTAAAATCAATATAATAAAAGAAAAAGAACCTTACCAATTTATAATAAAGTTCTCTAACTTTTGCTTCTCAGACTATAAAATTATTTAAAAATAATTCAAGTTTAATTAAAGCTTTTACTGAATTGATTTTGTCTGCTTAATACGTCCCAAACTCCTTTGAGTTAATTAAACTTCAACCATTTATTGTTTAAGCTTCTGGTTTCTTGTCAGATTTTGGCAATAGCACCTTTCTGGATAATCTGTATTTTCCGGTTTTTTTATCTATTTCCACCAGCTTAACTTTTACTTCTTCACCAACTTCCAAAACGCCCTCCATATTTTCAATTCTCTCCCACTTTATCTCCGAGATATGAAGTAGTCCGTCTTTACCTGGCATGAATTCTACAAACGCTCCAAACGGCATGATGGATTTCACCACACCCTCATATACTTCACCAACTTCTGGTAGTGCCACTATGTTTTTCACGCGTCTGGTGGCATCGTCCATGGCTTTTTGATTCACTGCAAAGATATGTACCAGTCCATTGTTCGCTACTTCTTCAATAATTACCGTAGCGCCGGTTTCTTTCTGTATTTCCTGAACTATCTTACCGCCTGGTCCGATTACTGCACCAATCATATCCTTATTGATTTTAATGGTATATGATCTCGGAGTATGAGGTTTGAAGTCGGCACGCGCCTCTGACAAGGTTTTTGTCATCTCATTCAGGATATGCAATCTGCCTTCTTTCGCCTGTAGCAGTGCTTCATTCAAAACGTCGTAGGATAATCCTTCCACTTTCATATCCATCTGGCAGGCAGTAATTCCTTTAGCTGTTCCAGTTACTTTGAAATCCATATCGCCTAAATGATCTTCATCACCCAGGATGTCCGACAGAATTGCATATTTTCCGGTTTTGCTATCAGATATCATACCCATGGCAATGCCCGAAACAGGAGCAGATATCTGGATTCCTGCGTCCATCAGTGCCAGGGTTCCGGCACAAACTGTAGCCATCGAAGAAGATCCGTTCGACTCTAAAATATCAGATACAATCCGGATGGTGTAAGGGTTGTCTTCATCGGCAGGAATAACGGGTTTTAAAGCTCTCATTGCCAAATTGCCGTGTCCTACTTCTCTACGTCCCGGTCCTCGGTTAGGCTTTACTTCACCTGTAGAGAAGCCAGGAAAATTATAATGGAGAATGAATTTCTTGGTTCCTGAGGTCATCGCACTATCGATCATTTGCTCGTCAAGCTTGGTACCCAAGGTAACCGTAGTAAGTGATTGCGTTTCTCCTCGTGTAAATACTGCCGATCCGTGAGCAGATGGCAGATAATCTACCTCAGACCAGATTGGCCTGATCTCTGTAGTTTTTCGACCGTCTAACCTGATTTTTTCATCTAAAACCAGATTTCTGGCTGCTTCTTTCTTAATAGAAGCAAAGATCCTGTCGATCATGGACATGTCAAGGCCGTGATCTTCCGGAAGCTCAGCAAGATATTCATCTTTAATGCTGCTAAAAGCTTTCTGTCTTTCTTCTTTGACTGGATTTTGTAGTTTTGCAGCGTCGAAATATCGCTGATAATATTTTTTGTGAAGCGTTTCTTTTAGCTCAGAATCATTCGTTTCGTGGCTATATTCCCTTTTTACTGTCTTCCCAACTGCTTCTGTAAGTTCCATCTGTACACGGCACTGGTCTTTGATTGCCTCGTGAGCAAGTTTCATTGCTTCAAGCATTTCAGCTTCCTGCACCTCTTTCATTTCTCCTTCTACCATCAGAATGTTGTCGATAGAGGCACCTACCAATAAATCGATGTCTGCGGTCTTGAGTTGTTCGGTGGAGGGATTAATAATCCAGGCATTTTCAATCCTGGCGATTCTTACTTCTGAAATTGGGCCGTGAAATGGAATGTCAGAAACTGCAAGTGCGGCAGAAGCTGCCAATGCAGCAAGCGCGTCCGGCTGTGCATTCTGGTCGGCAGAAATCAATGAAATGTTTATCTGGGTTTCTGCATGGTAATCATCCGGAAATAATGGTCTGATCACCCTGTCAACGAGCCGACTCACCAATATTTCATGATCAGATAATCTGCCCTCTCTTTTTAAAAAGCCTCCGGGGATTTTACCGGCAGCTGCGAATTTTTCCTGGTAGTCTACTGATAATGGTAGGAAATCAATGCCTTCTTTGGCATCCTTGCTTGATACCACAGTAGCCAATAGCATGGTATCACCTAATCTTACAACAACAGCTCCATCTGCCTGTTTGGCAAGTTTTCCGGTTTCGATTGTTATTTCTCTTCCATCATTTAATTTTATGGATTTTTTAACGACGTTGGGTAGCATAAATTTTTTTCAACAGTTTAAATAATTGTCTTTGTTGAGGAAGTGCTCAACTTTGTCACAGATATGAAAAAGTGCAACAATGGATTGGAATGAAAAGGGGAAAGTCATAAACCTCCCCCTTTATTTTTTATCTTCTTAAATTCAATTCGGCGATAATCGCCCTATATCTTTCAATGTCCCTTTTGTAAAGGTAATCAAGCAAGCTCCTTCGTTTACCTACAAGCTTTAAAAGTCCCAATTCAGTAGAGTGGTCTTTCTTATTTCTTTTTAAGTGCTCGGTAAGACTTGCAATGCGGTAGGTAAAAAGTGCAATTTGTGATTCAGGAGAGCCTGTATCTGTTTTTGACTTTAACCGACCATGATTTTCAAATAGTTCTTGTTTCTTCTCCTTTGATAAATACATGCTTAGTTATTATATAATTTAAAAATGCAAAAGTAAGGTAACTGTAAGTGATTAGCAAGATATATCTACATAATTGCGCAAAAAAATACAAGCCGACCCCAAAAGCCGTGCAAATATTCCGGGCTCCTGCAATCGCACCGGACACCTTACGAAAACATCCTGGAAAGCCGCATTTTGATCTTGTCAAGCATGACCTTGTAAAAATCCGATTCAAATACCCTTACATCGTTTCGAGCTTGTTGCAGGAACACGATTCCAAATGGCAGCAGTAGAATATTGGATATCCATGTGGCGAAAACCGGATCAATGATACTTTCTTTCCCCCATTTTTCTCCGGTGATAGACAGTACATAGGACACGATAAAGAAGCAGACAGAGATGATGACGGGAATTCCCAATCCACCTTTTTTAATAATTGCGCCCAAAGGTGCACCGATCAGAAACATGATGATGCAGGCTACTGCCTGAGAATATTTCTTGTTTTTTTCTATGATATAGGTGTTGACCTCCTTATTAAGATTTTTTATGCGGGAAGCCTGCATGCTGACGTTGTTTTTTACATAGCGGGCCTGGCTAACAGATTGCGATAGCACCTTTTGCCGAACACTTGCCTTTTGGTACACACTGTCAAACTTGGCCCAGCGCAGTGAATCATAATCAACGACTTTGGGTAAAAGGGAATCTGCCGAAGTAAGTGCAAGAGAATCCGTATTCAAAGTCCCTTGTTTAATTGAGTCAAGGCGAGTTGATTTTTCCTCATTGTTGTTTTTGAGTTTTGCGAGTTGCGGTTTTGCCGCTTTGTTGCTTTTTATTGGAGCGGGCTTATTCTTTGTAACAACGGTTTTTTTAACCTCGGGCCGATCTTTTGGCGCTGAATTCTTTGCTGGCTTTGCCGCAGGTTGCTTAATTGTTTTTTCGGCGTATTTTCTAGCCTGCTCACTGGAGGAGGGGTTTTTTTCAGCCGGATCTATGTTATTCAGCGCATCTTTCACCTGAGCAGGAATTAAATGTTCAGGTGCCTTGATGGTGTTTTTTAGATGGTATGTAAAAGAACGGTCTGCATTTGAATAAATATCATAACGCAGCTTTATCGTCTCCTCTTGCATCGAATCAATGTCATAGGAAAGCTGCGCCGCATTTTTCATCAATCTGTTGCTTGCAAACAGCTCCTTTTTTGTCTCTTTAATTCCGAATGAAGCGAGACTAAACACAATTTTACTTTCATCAAAGGAGTTTCTGTGAAAGTCTTCAATAACGTTTTTCCCGGCTCTGCTACCCTTAGTCTCCAGGGCGGTATAGCTATTGCCATTGAACAACTCCAACATCAGGTAAGAATTGTTATGGATGGTCTTCATTCTTCCGGAATCAGCCAATATGACTTTGGTATTCCCCTGCCCGGAGGTGTGGTCATAAATAATAAGATCGCCGAGCGTTTCTCCATCGGGAAACTTTTTATTGACCTTGATACTATAATTTGGTATTCCATTGTAAAAGGCGCCTTCTTTAAGGTCGAGCGATGGTTTGGTCTGTTTAATGTCGTAAAGGAGGCTATAGGCGTTCAGATTGGCTTTTGGTACGATGTAGTTGTTCGAAAAGAAAGCTGCCACTGAAAGAAAGCAAACAAACACAAAAAGAGGCAGGAGTATCCTGATCAGGGAGATCCCTGAACTTTTAATAGCGGTGAGTTCAAAGTGCTCTCCGAGGTTTCCAAAGGTCATTAAAGAAGAAAGGAGAACGGCCAGTGGCAAGGCTACAGGCGTCATATTGATGCTGAAATACATGATCAATTCAGCAAAAACATTAAACCCCAGGTCTTTTCCTACAAACTCTTCAAAATATTTGAGCATGTACTGGGTGAGCAGTATAAATACCACTACCAGAAAGGTGAGAATGAAAGGTCCGATGAAGGATTGTAATATTAATTTATCTAATTTCTTCATTATTGTTACTACGCCTTATTGCCAGCTCTCGTTATCAGGCAAAATGCAACTGCAAATCTCAAGAGGGGATACCTAATATCAAAGGGAATGTTACAATAATTATGCTAGACTTTTTATCCTCCTACAATTTCTTTCAGGTTAAAAACGAGGCTTTCCCAAACATCCTGAAGTTCTTCAAAATCATCGGATTCTGAATAATCTACTACGGTAAGGAATACCGATTGCGTCAATTCATTCATATCGAGCTTCAGCTCAAGATAGGAGGGGTCTTCATCGATCTGGTCAGGTGAAGCATTGCCATTTTCAGTGATAAATTCAAACTTTACAAAATGATTGGTTCTTTGCGCTACAATTTTTGCTTTATGGTCTTCTCCATCCCATTTGAAATTGAATATCTTATCTTCGTTGATCGTAACATCTTCTGCATACCACTGGGACAATCCGCTCGCGGAATTCAGATAAGGGAACAACATTTTTTTTGAAGCATTTATCTCAAATTCAGTCTGAAATTTATATTTACTCATTATCCATGATTTGGTGTATAAAATCGAATCTGTTTCCTCAGCGCAGGTCAATAGCTAGTATGCAACAGGTGATTCTTTTCGCGATATCTTTAGCACGTATTTGCCAGTAAATATAGATGCATCTTTTATCTGAAAGCTCTTCTTGTAGCTTGCTCTATTTTTGATCAATATATTATAAATTTTTTAAATCACCAATAAAATCTTTAATCTAATTGTTGGATTATA
>CAZWQB010000052.1:0-17939 GCA_964636035.1 uncultured Roseivirgaceae bacterium | reverse complement strand
AGAATGCTACCTTTGTTTTAAATATTATTCATAAAATGAAAAAAGTACAAATTTTCTTTGAAGATCAGGCCTTTGGTGTATGCACCAAATTGGGCGAGAAACTTGGGCTTCCAATTTCGAGTATCAGGCTATTTTTCATTTATTCCTCGTTTTTAGCCATTGGTTCCCCACTTTTGGTGTACTTGAGCCTTGCCTTTTTATTAAATTTTAGAAAACACTTACGTAGAAAACATAATTCGGTTCTATATTTCTAAAAAAAAAGTTCCCTGAACGTTTTGTGTTTTTTAATGAAGTAGGCTGCGACAATTGATTTATCATATATTTCCTCAATATATGAATATTTTAAGAATTCGTTTTTATACTTCTTCTTGCGGTTAGCGGGGTACATCTTTATAAAATCGACGTGGGCTTTGAAAACTGAAAGAAAGTTATCAAAGGAATTTGTAAATAAAAATTTAAAAGCTGCCACAAAATCCAGGAGAACCCGCATTGGAAGTTTGTAATAAATGGTGGAGTCGTAGGTATTCTTATATAGCATCGATAGCCCATTGCGAAAATTCAGGTAAGTCTTTACCGGACTCGTTTTTGGCAGGGTGCCTCCACCAACATGATAAACCCCGCTCTCCCCGGTGTAAAATACTTTGTATCCCATCAGATGGAGCCGCCAACACAAATCTATTTCCTCCATATGCGCAAAGAAGGCCTCGTCGAATCCACCTGCTTTGTGGAATAGGTGTGACCTCACCACAAAGCAGGCACCAGTAGCCCAAAAGATAGGGGCCACATCGTTATATTGTCCTTCATCTTCTTCAACAGTGTCAAATATTCTTCCTCTGCAAAACGGATATCCCAGAAAATCGATAAAACCTCCCGCCGCTCCGGCATATTCAAAAGACCTTCGTTGGTGATAGGATAGAATTTTCGGTTGGCAGGCTGCTATCTCAGCGTTGCTGTCCATCAAATCAAGGAGGGGATCGATCCAGCCGGCTGTTACTTCAATATCAGAGTTTAGGAGAATGTAATATTCGGCCTGTACTGCCTTCAGTGCTTCATTGTACCCATGGCTAAACCCAAGGTTCTTAGGCAGATTTATAACATCCAGCAAAGGATGGTTTTCTTGTAGGTAAGCAAGGGATTCATCCGTAGAGGCATTGTCAGCAATTATAATTTTACAATCTGGTCTGTTGTGCTTTATTACCAAAGGCAAAAACTCCCGTAAATATTTCAGACCATTATAATTGAGAATTACAATTGCTGCCTTCGTCATTAAACTAAATTTCCAAGGTCAAGACCTGGTATATTAGGTAAAATTCCTTCAGTACTTTTCTTTAATTCTTCTTTTGCTTTGATGTCCACCTCATCAATTGCTTTATTAACCGCTGCAATGATCAGGTCTTTAAGCATATCTTTGTCTTCTGGTTTGATCAGGTCATCATCTATATCCAAATGAACGAGTTGCTTCTTGCCATTTACGGTAGCTTTAACCAGCCCTGCGCCTGATTCCGCTGATACCTGAAGGTCAACGAGCTTATCCTGGGCTTCTTTCATTTTGGCCTGAACCTCTTTCATCTTGCCCATCATTTTCATCATATCAAACATAGTCTTGTATTTTAGTGAAAGTATTAGTCTTTATACTTAATTAAGTCAAATATTGTTCTTTTTAATGTGCCTCCTCTGGGGCAAAAGCGTATACGTGAGCTTCAATTGCACTTGAGGACCAGACCGGGCTGGAATTCGCCCCCTGTTGAATGAGAAGCGCTGCTCCTTTTAAGACAGGCAAAGATAAATGCTTTCTTTTAATAAAGAATACAAAAAATAATTATATAAGGTGTAGACATAAGCTTGCGTGGGAAAGCAGTATAACAGCTATCCGTGGTTCAGCTCTAAGGGTACATGTTTTAAAAACGCCTCTGCCTTCAGGATATCATCATGAAACACCCTGTCGTTTTGAATGAATGATACCTGCTCCCGAAAACCTTCCAGAAATTTTTCGAGTTTTGGTGAAGTTTTCATTGGCTTTCTGAAATAGAGCGCCTGTGAGGCCGTGAGAAGTTCGATAGCAAGGATGGTATAAACATTCTGCACCACCTTAAAGGTCTTTGTAGCCGCATTTGCACCCATGCTCACGTGGTCTTCCTGTCCGTTTGATGAGACGATAGAATCAACCGAAGCGGGCGTTGAGAGCTGCTTGTTCTGACTCACAATAGCGGCTGCCGTGTACTGAGGAATCATGAGACCGGAATTCAAGCCGGGGTTGGCTACTAAAAAATCAGGAAGTTCTCTTGATCCTGATACCAACTGAAAGGTTCTTCTTTCAGAAATAGAACCCAGCTCAGCCAGGGCTATGCAGAGGTAATCGAATGCCAGTGCCAACGGTTGTCCGTGAAAATTACCTCCCGAGATAATTTTATCTTCTTCAGGAAATATGTTGGGATTATCCGTTACTCCATTTACTTCTTCTATAAAGATGCCTTTAATGTGATTAATAGCGTCCAGGCTGGCCCCATGCACCTGTGGAATGCATCTAAATGAATAGGGATCCTGCACATGCTTTTTTGATTGGCTGATTATTTCGCTGCCATTGAGCAAATCCACAATTTCTGCAGCTATTGTCGCCTGTCCTTTCTGCGGCCTTATTTTCTGGATCAAAGGATCGAAGGGTTCAATGCGGCCGTCGAATGCATCTAATGACAAGCTACTGATGATGTTGGCCAGGCGCACAATCCGGTGGGAGTGGATAAGGCACCATACGCCATATGCACTCATAAATTGCGTTCCATTAAGCAGGGCCAACCCCTCCTTTGCCTTCAGGCTGATCGGTTCCCAATTGAAGTGGGTATTTATTGCTGCGCCAGAATAAATTTCCCCTTTGTAGGTTACCTCCCCCAGTCCTAAAAGAGGCAGCGCCAGGTGTGCCAGTGGCGCCAGGTCTCCGGAAGCGCCCAGAGAGCCAAATTCATATACGACCGGATAGATGCCATTATTATAAAAATTGATAAGACGCTCTACCGTTTGCAACTGCACGCCGGAATGGCCATAAGACAATGACTGTATTTTTAATAGCAGCATTATCCTGACCAAAAAATCGGGAATTTTTTCCCCCGCCCCGCTTGCATGCGACATTACCAGATTCGTCTGAAGTGTCTCCAGATCGTCTCGTGAAATGTTTTTTTTGTAGAGGGCTCCAAAACCGGTATTGATTCCATACAATGGATCTGAAGAATTCTTGATCTTATTGTCGAGATAGGCTCTGCATGTATTTATTTTTTCAATGGCTTCAGGTGACAAGACAAGCGATGCCTTTGAGTGGAGAATGTTGTGCAACAATCTCAGATCTATCGTCTTGTCCGAAATCTGATGCTTATTTTCCATGACGGGAATGCCTAGTTTGGAAGTTCGGTAGCATTAATTCTTGAAATAACCTCCTGAATGCGCTCAGAGAACTGTTCACCGGTAAGCATGTTTTTTAGTGTGTACTTCTTCGACTGAATTTCTTCAGAACCAACAATCAGAACAAAGGGAATATTCTTTTTGTTGGCATAATTCAGTTGCTTTTTCATTTTCGTGCTTTCGGGAAAAATTTCGGCCCTGATTCCTCCGGATCTTACCGTTGATAACAGCGGAAGTGCATGCTTTTGACTTTCCCTGTCAAAATTGATCACCAAAAGTTGTGTGGATATTTCAGATGATTTTGGAAACAAGCCAAGTTCATCCATTACATCATAAATTCTGTCCACTCCGAATGAAAAACCTACCCCCGGCACGCCGTCAAGACCAAAAACGCCGGTTAAGTTATCATACCTTCCACCACCACTTACACTTCCTATCTGTACATTATTCACCTTCACTTCAAAGATTGCCCCGGTGTAGTAGGAAAGGCCCCGTGCCAGCGTCACATCAAAATCAACTTTGGAAAGATCTGCGTTAAAATCATGAAGATATTCCATTACTTCTTCCAATTCGCTGATCCCCTTCAATCCAGCGTCCGAGTCACTTAGAATGGTCTTAAGGGCACTCAGTTTTTCATTATTGGAACCTTGTAGTGCAAACAGCGGCTCCAGTTTCTTCAATGAATCAGGTGTAAATCCTTTTTCAACCAGCTCTTCCATCACCTTTTCTTTTCCTATTTTGTCAAGCTTGTCTATGGCCACATAGAAAGCGCTTTTCATATCAGAGTGTCCTGTAAGCTTCGCCAGTCCCTGCAGGACCTTACGATTGTTAATTTTTATGGTATAGTCTTGAATTCCCAGTTTTCCAAATACCTCTGTAATCATCAGAACGATCTCACTTTCACAAAGCAGCGATTCTGTCCCCACCACATCAGCATCGCATTGGTAGAATTCCCGGTAACGGCCTTTCTGCGGCCTGTCGGCTCTCCATACAGGTTGAATCTGATACCTTTTGAAGGGAAATGCCAACTGCCGGTTCATGGCTACGTATCGCGCAAAAGGTACGGTAAGGTCATATCGCAACCCTTTTTCAGCAATTTTTGGAAGCATTTCTTTTGCGCCTGCATTGAAATCATCCACTGAGGTCTTAGAAAGAAAATCTCCGGAGTTCAAAATCTTAAATAAAAGTTGATCGCCTTCATCTCCATATTTACCTGTGAGGACACTCAGGTTTTCCATGCTGGGTGTTTCCAATGGTTGAAATCCAAACTTTTGAAATGTTGACTTTATCTGGTCAAAAATAAAATTTCTTCTGCCCATCTGTTCCGGCCCAAAATCTCTTGTTCCTTTGGGTAATCCTGGTTTTTGATTGCTCATGAATCGTAGTCTAATTTTAATCTTAACCCAAACATCGCATCTGATCATCCGGGTTTACAAAACTATAAAAAAGAATTGAAAAGGGAGTGGTGCAGGTATATAAGGCAAAGTTTGATGAACCGGCATAAAACAAGCCATCAATGGGTAGATAAACATTCTTAAACTTTTCGAACACCTTCCTGTTTTTCTTTTTAAGAACTTCAAGAATATCATAAAAGAAGATTTTTTTAACCTTAAAAACTAAGATATGCTGGCAATGAACTACAGGGGACCTCTCCGGGTCCGTATTGATAACAAACCCATGCCCGAAATTCTTCACCCGCAGGATGCGATTGTAAAGATTACCCGTTCCTGTATTTGTGGCTCCGATCTACACTTATATAATGGTCTCGTACCAGACACGCGGGTCGGGATGACCTTTGGACACGAATTTATCGGAGAGGTAGTAGAAATAGGGGCTGACGTAAAAAAGCTGAAAGTCGGAGACAATGTAATTGTTCCGTTCAATATCGCCTGTGGGAAATGTGTTTTTTGTAAACAGGGATTGTTTGGAAATTGCCATGAATCCAACTCACAGGCAACTGCGGTAGGTGGTATATTTGGATACTCACATACCGCCGGAGGTTATGAGGGAGGCCAGGCAGAATATGCAAGGGTCCCCTACGCTGATGTAGGGCCTACGGTAATCCCAGAAGGAATGGATCCGGACGACGCCGTCTTACTGACGGATGTTGTTCCTACCGGCTACCAGGCGGCAGAAATGGGCGGCATCCAGCCAGGAGACACTGTTGTAATATTTGGAGCCGGCCCAATAGGTATCATGGCGGCCAGGTGCTCCTGGTTGTTTGGAGCGGGTCGCGTTATCGTAATTGATCACATAGAATACCGGCTTGAATTTGTGAGAAACTACGCCAGTTGTGAGGCATATAACTTCCGATCTATGGATGATCCTGTTGTGTTTATAAAAAAAACTACGGATTGGATGGGTGCAGATGTATGTATAGATGCTGTAGGTGCTGATGCTGCAGGAAATGCGATGCAGACAATTACCGGTAGAAAAACCATGATGCAGGCAGGTTCTGCAACCGCGCTTCACTGGGCAATCAATGGCGTCAAGAAGGGCGGAATTGTTTCTATTGTAGGGGTTTACGGCCCCACGGACAATCTAATACCCATTGGTAATGTTGTTAATAAAGGGATTACCATCCGCGCCAACCAGGCATCCGTGAAGCGCCTTTTGCCAAAGCTCATAGATCATGTTAAAAACGGGGTGATTGACCCTAAAGCGCTTATCACGCACCGATTTCCACTTCAGGAGGTATCGGATGCATACCACATCTTCTCCGACAAGCTGGATAATTGTATCAAGCCGGTGCTAATCCCATAGTCAGACTTAAAATATGCAAACGATGAAAAAAACTGCAAAAGATTTTCCACACATAAAGGGTTGGGGTATTGACATTGATCCTAAAAACGACCCGACCTACCCTATAAAAAACCGTACAGATGAGGAACAGGAAGGCTACAACTGGGAAAGACCGGCCCAGCAGCCCATTGACATAGAAGTCCTTCACTCGATCGAGCGGCCGAACGTTACTGCCGTTTTTGGCACCGCAATGCCTCCAAGGGGATTGAGCGGCATGATACGGCGGTACGCATTTACGAAAAGCGAATCCAGCTACGGACATTGGCTGCCATTGATACTGGCAGATAGAGTAAATGTAGTAGAGGGTGTTATAGACGATTTACTTCACGGGCATATACCGAATATATTTGCAGAAAAGGGCTGGAATGCCGAATGGAAATATAATAGAAAAGCTGCGGTTCAAAAGCTTGTAATCGGTGGCGTGATTGCGGCAGGAGCGATAGCTTTTTTAGCAACGAAAAGAAAAAGTGAACCCAAACATTCTAAACTGCTGCCAGCTTTGGTTGCCGAATTCTTAAAGCAAAAATAGTTTGAAATCAGAATCAGACTTTCAAACTGGTTGTTCTTGGAATGGGCGGGGCAAGCCAGGCACTTCCTCCTAATCACTCCTGCGGGAGGAATTGCTACTTACTGAAGCACTGTTCCACGTCCGAATCAGTTATCAATGCCATGGTGTCATCGAAGGCGATACCATCCTCTTCTTATGTCTGTGACGGGTGCTTCATTTCCTTTTTCAAAATTATTATATATTTGTAAATAAAATTTCGGAAAGTGTATTTATAATATTATCTTTGCACCTCATTTTGATGCCGTGAATTCGATGGATCCTCGAAGAAGCTCCACAACGGTAATTTTATCGTAAGTGGAACATCAAGGAGAGAATCTGTTTAAGACATAGATTATACATTATAAAAGAAATACAATGGGCGTTACCAGACTTAAAAGAAAAGACCAAAGAAATAAATCAAAGGCCAACAATAGAGTTAGCAGGATTAAGCAATTAACAGCTACGCCTGTTATAAAAAATGTGGATGTAGAAGCTATGAAAGCAAGCTTTAATAAGGCTGATGACAAAAAAGCAACTGCAAAGGCTGAAAAGGCTGTAGCGTCTGAGAAAGAAACAGCACCAAAAGCTGAAAAAAAGACAAAAGCTGCTGAAAAGGAAGAAGATTCTTCAGAACAAGCATAAAGAATAAATACCTGTTATTTGAAGGAGCCTAAGGACCAGTCGATCTCGTTGAGATGCATTGGTCCCTGGGCTTATTTTTTGCTGCTAATTTGGGCTATTTCGGCCGTGCATAAATCACCGGTTCCTCAGTCGATCCTTTTTTTACAGCCCCTGGCCCCTTAAAAACTGGCGGCCCCTTTCTTTCCCAGCTCAATTACCTGCATATTGCTAATTTTCTTTTCATGTATTTGAAATCGTACCAGCGTGACTACCTGATGGAAACCGACGTTCCCTGCTGCGCCCGGGTTTATGTACAGCATTTTGTTGCGATTTGGATCGCTTGTAATTTTAAGAATGTGAGAGTGGCCGCAGACAAATACATCTGGAGGATCTTGTGTAATTATTGGCTTCACAATTTTATTATAGCGGGGTGGGCAACCGCCAATGTGTGTAATCCAAACCTTCAAACCCTCGCATTCGAAGC
This sequence comes from uncultured Roseivirgaceae bacterium, assembly GCA_964636035.1. Classification (GTDB taxonomy): domain Bacteria; phylum Bacteroidota; class Bacteroidia; order Cytophagales; family Cyclobacteriaceae; genus CAMPJM01. The sequence continues at coordinate 10,095 of CAZWQB010000052.1, read as the reverse complement.
GTAGATTTTCGGGGTATAAAATCCTGAGCTCTTTGCCATCAATATTGCCATGAACCGCTTTCAAAGGTTTAAAAGCCTCCAGTGCTTGCGCCACTTCCAGGGAACCGATATCTCCGGCATGCCAAATTTCATCGCAGTCTTTGAAATGGTGGAAAACTTTAGGATGTAGAAAACTATGTGTATCAGAGATGAGTCCGATAGAAGTCATTTTTGTCGTTTTTTTATATTCTTATAAATGGAAATTCCTGCGGCCCCGAAGAACAGCAAGACTGTAGCAGTATCTACCAAGGCGCCCGATACATTTGTAATAGACAATTCACGCAGCATGTAGCTTATAAATGATGCAGGAAGTTCTTTTTCGCCCAGTTGTCTCTTCACTTCCCACTGCCAGTCTGTAAGGAAACAGTAGCCCCAGCCATACCAGATGCCCAGGGCAAACCAGGAAAAAGCCGTTGCAATAATACAGATTAAATGGAGCCTCAAAAGTTTGTTCCAAATCCAGCCGAATACATTGAACCCGATGACCAGCAAGTGGGCGCAAGTATAAGCCATATCCAGAAGCTGAAGTTTTGAATCCAAGTCAGGTTAATTAGTGGTTACTAGGTCTTTTAATTCATTCACAGCATGTTTGTCTCTTTTCCTTTCCTCTTTTATTTCTTTGAATGAAGACGCAGGAATAAAACCTCGTTCAATGGCGTGCCTGGCAGCTTCATGTGTGTCTTTTACCAGCAGCATCTCCACTCCGGTGTGTTCAATTCCTTCGCCTATGGTTTTAATTTCTCGTTGTCTTTTTCTTTTGCTTACATCTCTGATGTAGATGGCTAAGATTCTGTCGGGGTATTCCTGTACAATTTTGCTGTAGATCTCCGCATCCTTTTGGCCACTGTCTCCTATCAGAATAAATTTCAAATTATGATAAGTCGAGAGAATATGCCTGATCTTGTCTACCTTGTGGCTGTGACTGCCGCCACCGGATTTCCAAAACTTATACCAGTCTTCTTCCAGGGTTTGGAGCAGAAACGGACCTTCGGGGATACCTCTCACCTGGCAAAAATCAACCAGAAGATCGTACAAATTCCATTCGCTGCTTGAAACGTAGAAGATAGGATTGTAATTATTGGAAACGCCCTTCTGCAAGGCTTTGTAAAATGCAGCAACACCTTCAAATGGCAAACGACTGTGCGCGTTTTTGAAGAGCATAAGCCGGATTTTTTTTAAAGCATTGGTGGCTTTTGATATCAGGATGGTGTCATCCACATCTGAAATAACGCCAAAGTCGCTTTGCCGGGTCAATAGCATCACCTGACCGGTTGTTCTTACATCTTCCTGATTTGGAATGACCTCTTCCAGCAACTCCAGATCCACAGGTTGCCAGGCATCATTCGGAGCAGCGTTCTGTGCTGGCGTAAAAGTTACCTCAAAAAAGCCTTTTTCATCGGTTTCAATTTCTTTAGATTCCCCCATAAAGGTTGCCCGAAGCTTTACTCCTGGTATCTCGTCACTCACAAATCTTTTTAACATGGCTATCATGTTTTCCCAAACGGTATCATTTGCTTCCGGGGTAGACAAACCTTTGTCTTCCAGTACGCTGCCTCTTAGGTAAACGATGGTTTCGTTCCCAAAACCGCGGTAAGGGAGAATCTTTGGAACACCAAGCCATCCTAATTCCTGTTTGATTTCCAGTTTTAGCTTCCGGAAAGGACTCTTTACTTTTTGGGCTAATTTAACAAATGGCTTTTTCCATTTTTTCATAGAGGTTTCGAATGCTTGACTATAATTTGTTGTAAAAGCGATATGGGAATGTTCTAAAGGATTTTAACAAACCTATTCGAGGAAGGTTATATGCTTATACCTACAAATTTATATAAAAATGGCAAAGAACCACGGAAACCAAATAAAGGATGATGCGCAATATGAGGCCTTGGGCGATAAAGGTATGAGCAAAGAGAAAGCTGCCAGAATCGCAAATTCACCGAAAAAAGACACAGGCAGAAAGGGAGGGAAAGCGCCAAAGTACGAAGATCAAACAAAAGAACAATTGTACCGCAAGGCCAAAGAGGTGGGTATTGAGGGTAGATCAAAAATGGATAAAGGTGGCCTTATCAATGCTTTAAGGAACCATTGATGCATTTATATTATAGACTGATTCAGGAGATCATTTGATGGGTGGAAAGTTGGATTTCCTACACCAACCAACCTCCTGAAAGCTTTTTCCGTAAGTATGGATGAAACATTTATTCAGATTCATGTTTTCTAACTTAAAAGTTTTCTTTATATTGCCCTCCGTTATCGTACACGAGCGGGTTTAGACGTGATTTTCCTGAAATTATTAAGCAGAAGAAAAGCTGCAATTTTCTAAAACAGATGCTTCTTATTTATTAGAAGAATGCCTCTATTAAGCGAGATCAGGTTTTATATTATTTCTTTTTTCGTTAATTTCGCTTGCGATTGAAGACGACCCTTATTTTTACAAAAAACTTACTATTCATATGTCAAAAAATGCAGAACTAAAAATTGGTAGTGAAACCTATACTTTACCAGTTGTTGAAGGAAGTGAAGATGAAAAAGCTTTAGACATTGGTGCTTTGAGGTCTGAAAGTGGATACATAACATTGGATGCTGGTTTTAAAAATACGGGCGCTACAAAAAGTGCGATTACTTTTTTGGATGGTGAGAAAGGGATATTACGGTACAGAGGCTATTCAATTGAAGAATTGGCTGAAAAATCCTCGTTTTTGGAAGTAGCCTACCTGCTGATTTATGGAAACCTTCCTACAAAAACTGAATTTGAAAATTTCTCTAAGGAAATTACGGTGCATACCTTGGTGCATGAAGACATTAAGAATATCCTCGACGGTTTTCCTTCCAAGGCGCATCCCATGGGTGTTTTGTCTTCGCTGGTATGTTCTCTCACTGCGTTTTATCCTAATTCTTTACATCCGAACCGTACTCCTGAAGAAGTAAACCTGAGTATTATCAGGATTTTGGCTAAGATGCCCACCATTGCCGCCTGGTGTTACAAGAATGAAGTAGGCCATCCTGTTAATTACCCGAGCAATAACCTTGATTACTGTTCAAACTTTTTGAAGATGATGTTTGCGCTGCCTGCCGAGGAGTATGAACCAGATCCGGTAATAGCAGATGCTTTGGACAAATTGTTAATTCTGCATGCGGATCACGAGCAAAACTGCTCTACTTCAACAGTTAGGATTGTTGGTTCCAGCCAGGCGAGTTTATATTCTTCTATTTCCGCCGGAATTAATGCTTTATGGGGTCCACTGCATGGTGGAGCAAATCAGGCAGTAATTGAGATGTTGGAAAATATTAAGAAAGATGGCGGAGACACCTCTAAATACATAGCAAAAGCCAAAGATAAAAATGATCCTTTCAGGTTGATGGGATTCGGACACAGAGTGTATAAGAATTTTGACCCAAGAGCGAAAATAATTAAAAAGGCCGCAGACAGTGTGCTTGATAAGCTGGGAATCAATGATCCCATACTTGAAATCGCAAAAGGGCTTGAAGAAGCCGCATTAAAGGATGATTTCTTCGTGGAGCGAAAATTGTATCCCAATGTTGACTTTTACTCCGGCATCATATACAGAGCGATGGGAATTCCAACCGAAATGTTTACCGTGATGTTTGCGCTTGGCAGACTACCCGGCTGGATTGCACAGTGGAAAGAGATGAGGGAAAACAATGAACCTATAGGACGTCCACGCCAAATCTACGTAGGAGAGAAGGAGAGGAGTTACAAGGGGTTTGGTGAAAGATAGATAATCCAATGTGAACAGAATATTGCCTGAAAGGCTGCACTTTAGGTTCAGCCTTTTTTGTTTTATTGTCTCCTATTGAAGAATCTCAAGAAAATATCAGAAAAATGTATTGATGCTACTTTTTTCGGGGTTGTAACGAGGAGGGAAAAGCATGGGAAGGTTTTGAACATGCCACCCAATATCAGTAAATTAGAAATTATTACATTAGAAATTAGCGCTATGAGTTCAAAAGAAGATTTCGAAAGTTCGGTGACCCGGTCAAAAGAATTGGCTGTAAGGCCGTCCAATGAAGATTTATTGAAGATGTACGGGCTGTATAAACAAGCAACAGTAGGAGACAATAATGAAGAACGCCCTGGCGGTTTTGATTTTAAAGCCATAGCAAAATATGAAGCCTGGCACAGGCAAAAAGGGAAGTCAAAAGAAGAGGCGCGGGAAGAGTATATTGCTTTGGTGGACCGGCTATCGAACGCAAGTTAACTATTATTGTCAAATGCGGTAAAATATTAGAACTTTTTCAAAAGTTATTGCTATCTTTGCAGGGATTTTTAATTTTCATGATAATCCCAGACAGAAGTATAACTGGTTTGCTCTATATTCCTTCTTTTCTATCTCCTGAACTTTAATAATTTTTGCCTCCAAGTTAAAGGATGGGATAAAAATATAACAAAATCAAATTTAGCAGCTTATTTTATTAGTCTTACTGCATGGTGCGGCACGACGAATAGAACTGTGCTTTTAAGAAATACAAATGGAACCTGCCCCTCTCGATAGAAACGGGACGATGAGGATTAATAATGTTTCATCTGTATAAAATTGTTTTAATTGTCAGATGGAATAGCCTATTATCCTTAGAAGGGAAAGGTCACCAATGCACCTACATACTCTATGTGAGCCTGCTCCGGACCTGTTCGGATTCGTGGCTTATTTTCAGTAGGTCTTCGGCTTATGGCTATTTCATTTGTAGTATTCAAATTTTAAATTTTACGAATGACAACATTACCTTTTCAGTCCTTAGCGCTTTCGGACGAAATTTTAAAAGCAGTAGAGGAAATGGGCTTTACAGAAGCCTCTCCCATACAGTCTGAAGCCATTCCTTTTCTCTTAGAAGGAAAAGATGTAATCGGCCAGGCGCAAACTGGTACGGGCAAGACTGCGGCCTTCAGTATTCCCATCCTTGAAAATCTCGATCCTGATGAAAAAGGAATTCAGGCCCTGGTGTTATGCCCTACCAGAGAATTGGCACTGCAGGTGAGCAACGAGATAAAGAAGCTATCTAAGTATAAAAGACAGGTACACTCACTGGCTGTTTACGGCGGCGAACCAATCGATAAGCAGATTAAGGCTTTGAAGAGAGGGATCAGCATTGTAGTCGGGACGCCGGGAAGAATTATTGACCATATCAATAGGCGTACGCTTAACCTTTCCACTGTAAAAACTATTGTGTTGGACGAGGCAGATGAAATGCTGGACATGGGTTTCCGCGAAGACATAGAGTCCATTATGGAGGTGCTCGCTGAAGAGAGACAGACAGTTTTCTTTTCTGCCACCATGCCCAAACCTATACTTGCGCTGACTCAGAAATATCAGAAAAATCCTCAGCTTATAAAAGTTGTAAAGAATGAGCTCACTGTTGCCAGCATTGAGCAATATTATTATGAGATTAAAAGTGGGTTGAAAGTAGAGGTCATGACCAGGCTCATCAGCCAAAATGATCTTAAGCTGATGCTGGTTTTCTGTAATACCAAGCGAAAAGTGGACGAGGTGGTTGAAGAGCTACAGTTAAAGGGCTTTTCGGCTGAAGGTTTACACGGTGATATGAACCAGAACCAGCGCAACCGCGTAATGGCGAAGTTCAGATCTGGAGCCGTAACCATACTTGTGGCTACCGATGTGGCGGCGCGAGGAATAGATGTAAGCAATGTGGATGCGGTATTCAACTATGACTTCCCGCTTGATCCCGAGTATTATGTGCACAGAATCGGAAGAACGGGTAGAGCAGGTAAATCAGGTAAATCTTTTTCATTTATCTGGGGAAAGGAAAAGTTCAGACTGCGGGACGTGGAAAGATATACCAAAGTACAAATCGAAAGACAACCTGTGCCTTCAGGTAAAGAGCTAAAAAATATCAAGCGCGCGCAGTTTCTGGATAAGGTACGAGAGACTCTTGCTGACGATGGCCTGGAGACTTACACAGAAATGACGCAAACGCTTCTAGGCGAAGGATTTGCCGAAACGCAAATTATTGCTGCTCTTATTAAAATACATATTGGTAAGCAGGAGGAGGCACTGGAGAATCTGAACCAGTTTAGTGAGCGTGACTACGATTCTGAGCGTTCAGACAGAGGGGATAGAAGCGATAGAGGTGACCGCGGTGGGTCCAGAAGAAGAAGAGGCGACGAAAATACTGCACGTATTTTCATTAATCTAGGTAAAACATCAAAAATCAGACCTGGTGATATTGTGGGAGCCATTGCCGGAGAAACCGGAGTACCTGGAAATAGCATTGGTGAAATTGAAATTTTTGATAAGTTCTCCTTTGTTAACGTTCCTAAAGCTGATGCTGAAAAGATTGTTCGTATCATGAGTCAAAGTCAGATCAAGGGGAAGAAAGTGAACATGGAAATAGCCAAGCCGGGTAGCGGTGGCTCCGGAGGTAGTGGGTATGGCAGTAATGGAAGTGGTGGCAGTCGTGATAGTGGTGGCAAAAGGAGGAGGAGATCCTAGAGCCAATCAAATAATATCAGAATAAGAACTTTGGTATTTGAATATAATCAGACCCTGGAAGAGAGATTCGACTGAATTGTTTCGCCAGGGTTTTCTTTTATTAGATTGTGTAGAACATGCAGTTGTTTTTTCAACCTGATATTCGTTCAGGAAGCTTGTTTTTAGATGAAGAGGAATCTCGTCATTGTATTAAAGTGCTCAGAAAAAGAGAAGGTGACGAAATCCATGTGATGGATGGGAAAGGCGGATTGTTTTTAGCTACCATTGAGAAAGTTAGTCCAAAAAAATGCACCTTTAACATCAGAGAAACGAAAATTGAGGAAAGAGGTGGGTACAACATACACATCGCCATTGCTCCCACCAAAAACGCAGATCGCACAGAATGGTTTGTTGAAAAAGCGGTTGAATTTGGTGTACATGAAATCACCTTTCTGGATTGTGATAATTCTGAACGGACCAGGCTTAACCTCGAAAGGCTCAAAAAGAAAGCGGTGAGTGCTCTCAAACAATCACTCAATCTTTGGCTACCAGCAATTAACCCTGTGCAAAAAGTTGATAGCATTTGTCAGACATCCGATGCGGATCAAAAATTTATTGCTTATGTAGATGATGGAATTCCAATACACCTTAAAGCTGCGGCAGTAACGGGAAAACGCTATTTGACTTTAATAGGGCCGGAAGGAGATTTCTCCGGTGAAGAAATTGAGTTTGCCAGGGCGAATGGTTTTGTTCCTGTCTCCTTAGGCAGAAGCAGATTGAGAACCGAAACTGCGGGAATAGCAGCAAGTCATATCCTCAATCTGATTAATGACTAGCATTACTTGCAAGTTGATGCCCTGTTAGCGTGCCTGGTATATCAATTCAAGTGTTGTTGTACGCAAATGCAAAGTTGTAGCAGTAATTGATTCGATATCATAGGTGGTGGTTTCCTCACCATGGATATTGAGCTGGTTCAATTCAGACGTATTTATAACCTCCCATGTACCGGTACTATCATCGGCCGCCTGACCCTGGCAATAGATGTCTCCTTTGCTATAGATGAATTTCGGCTGGGTTTTGGCATCTGTAGCCTTGTAAAATGTAAGCGTATCATCTTCCTGGCATTCCATTGCCGTCGATAAGGTCCAGGCTTTACTACTATTTTGAGTGAGCAACCGCATTACCTGATTTTTTTCGAGCCTAACTGGGTACCCATCGTCTCCGCAACTAAAGAAAATCAAGGCTAACAATACATGTGGTATAAATCGCATCTAATAATAAAATAAAGTGCTGTCTGGTATTTCTTATTATTTGTTGCCAGATAATTTTCAGACACGACAAACCTTTGGCATTCATTCTCTTACCTGCCTTCGGTGCCGTCTGATTTTTTTGCATCCATCAACCAAACCTGATAAAGCATCTTACATGAAATATAATCTAATCTTTTATATTATTTCTCAATTGTTTGGCTAATTCTCTATATTGGCTTCGGAACAAATTTAAGATATTATTTTCGGAATATGGCGTTGAATTACATCTGGATTGGGTTTTTTTTGATTGGTTTTGTGGTAGCGCTTATAAGGTTGTGGGGATACTATTTTAGGACGTATTTTCAGGAAACTTTTGGAATTGTATTCGATCAGTCTGACTTGAATGTCTTTAGCGATATTGTGAACAGTACTTTTTCAATGGCGGAAACCAGTGTAAACATTGCTGTGTATCTGATTGGTGTAATGACATTATGGTTGGGCCTGATGAAAATTGGCGAAATGGGTGGTGCTGTATCCGTACTGTCAAGAATTGTAGGTCCATTTTTCGGAAAGTTATTTCCTGAGCTCCCTAAAAATCACCCGGCAGGAGGGGCCATGTTGATGAATTTTTCTGCCAATATGCTGGGCCTTGACAATGCCGCAACTCCTTTGGGATTGAAAGCCATGCATGAGCTTCAGGCTTTAAATCCATCTAAAGATACGGCGTCTAATGCACAAATAATGTTTCTTGTTCTAAACACTTCGGGTCTGACTCTTATCCCCATCAGTGTGATGGCACTAAGGGCAGCCGAGGGAGCGGCTAACCCTTCTGATGTTTTTCTTCCTATATTAATAGCCACCTATTTTTCCTCCCTTGCAGGGCTTACTGCTGTTTCTATTTTTCAGAAAATCAACCTGTTGCAACCGGTGGTGCTGGCCTATCTGGGGGGAGTGAGCTTGGTGATAGTGGGTATCATCTACTATTTCCTCAACCTACCACAGGAGCAGGCAGGGACGCTCTCGAGTCTGGTTGGTAATTTTATTCTGTTCTTTATTATAGTGGCGTTCATCATATTGGCTATCAGGAAGAAGATAAATGTCTATGAATCATTTATTGATGGCGCAAAAGAAGGCTTTGAAGTCGCCATTAAAATAATACCTTACCTGGTTGCCATGCTGGTGGCTATTGGCGTGTTCAGGGCGTCCGGTGCATTGGAATTAATTGAAGCAGGAATTGGCTCGTTTTTCAGTTTGCTTGGAGTAAATACAGATTTTGTCCCTGCGCTACCCACTGCGCTCATGAAGCCCTTAAGTGGGAGTGGAGCCCGGGGAATGATGATTGAGACGATGAATACTTACGGTGTAGATTCATTTGTAGGACGTGTAGCCTCTACAGTGCAGGGTTCTACGGAAACCACGTTTTATACCCTGGCTGTTTATTACGGCGCCGTGAGCATCCGGAAAACAAGATACACGGTGACCTGTGGATTAATAGCTGATTTTTTCGGCATCGTCTCTGCAATTATTGTAGGGTATATATTCTTCCATTAGTCGCGGATTAATAACGGAAGTACCAATTTTGGCAGATTTGCCGATCATCTGCAACTGCCGGTATTTTTGAGCCATTATATACCTGGCACCGGCCCATTTTGCCAGGTTTTGCGCAAGTTTAGAGCAAATATTACACACCCGTTTTGCTCCATTTGATCCCCAGTTCTAACATTTTTATCTTATTTATACTGTGAATAAGTCTATTTTGGGGGTCACCTTCTTCGGTGATAATAGATATATAGGAAATTACGGAGTTTATTACGCGGCTTTTAGAAGCACGTGAGGTTTGTCCGGTATTTCCTTTTTTAATCATTATTGATCCTAATATCTTTAAAAAATTAATAAAAAAAATTATTTACCATATGCAAGTGAAAAAGGTAGCAATAGAAAAGACGATATATGATAACGCAAAAAATCATTTCCTTGGAAATTTTCCGGAATTTCTTCCGATAGAGCAGGCGTACGTTCATATTGGCATCTATCTGGGATGGATCATTGAAAACAATCTTTATTCTGAATTTTTTGAGGATGAAGCTGAAGTACAAATGTTCCGGTTCCGCAGGAGAGAATTAAGCTGTACAATATTGAGCGAACTTTGGGATGGATATCTGGGGTACGAGCTTTTCAACAACGACGGAAACCTGTTCACTTACTACTACTATGGCAGTGGAATCTATAAAAAGGATTATGAAACTGTTTTGGCAGAAGATTTACCATCTATTTATCATGTAAAAGACAACTGGGATGCATATGATAAAATGACAGCAAAGATTGATAGCAGGTTTGAGGAATGGAAAAAGCTGGTGTCTTAA
>CAZWQB010000051.1:4843-18044 GCA_964636035.1 uncultured Roseivirgaceae bacterium | reverse complement strand
TTTACCCGATTGCTAGAACTTCAGGAACAACTTATCCTTGTATATATTTGATCCAGCTGTAGGCCCTGCGTTGTTTTAAGTAATGGGGGTTGCTTTCATGCTGATATGCTTCTCGTTCGAAACTGATGTTTTTATAGGCCAGGTAGTGGTTTTTGTAATAAACCCTTTTCACGACATATTCGGTCAGGTAGAGCAAATAAAACGGTAGTACCAGTAATTCAATCTGTTGGGCAAGGTGAATTTTCTCGTGCCGTACCAAGGTTTTGCTTAGTTTTACATGGCCCAGTACCAACACAAAAGGAAAAAGCGTGATAGCCGAGGCAAAACCAAAAGTGAGGTATTTTACAAGTAGTGTTTTTAGAAACATTGTTTACATTTATCTGACATTAATAACGCAAAAATGCCGTTATCTTCACAGCAAAAAGCATATTGACTTCATGATCTTTCCCACAATAGATTAACATGACGCTCACTAAAACCGATCCTCTTTATTTCATTGCAATTGTCCCTCCAAAGGAAATAGCTGAAATCATCATGCCGTTTAAACAAGATATGGCAGCGCGATTTGCGTCAAAAGCAGCCCTGAATTCACCCCCTCACATTACGCTGCACATGCCGTTCAGGTTAAAAGATAAGAAGCTCGATTATTTAGAAAAGGTTCTTGCCGACTTGGCTGCGGACACACCAGATTTTAAAATCGAACTTACCCACTTCGGCTGCTTTGCGCCCCGGGTAATTTTTGTTGCCCTTCCAGAGAATAGCGCACTGGCAGCTTTGCAAGAAAAGGTGCTGAGGAGCATGAAGCATCTGAATCTATTCAATGGAAATTATAAAGACCGTCCTTTCCACCCACATGTTACTATTGGCTTTCGCGATCTGAAACCGGCTTTTTTTAAGCTGGCATGGGAAGAATATAAAGAGCGGCAGTTGAACCTTGATTTTATGGCTTCCCACCTAAGTCTGCTAAGGCACAACGGAAAGCAATGGGAAGTCTGCAAACAATTTGCGCTCGCTTCGGCCTGATCTTTCCAACCATTCTCGGTGTTTTAAAAGGCTTTTCCTTGAGCATTTTCTCATGTCTTATTATCTAAGGCATCTTTTTGCATATTTATAATTACATGAGTGGCTATCAATAAATTGACTATTAGTCGCCGACTTTAAGCAAAGCAATTAAGCTTTTCATGCCTGTGGTTAGAAATTTATACAGTATTTTTGCGGTTCTAATCATTTTTCAACGGTAGTCGTTATTCTGATTTAAACCGATACATGTCGCAGTTTGTACCTTATTTTCAACTTGGGATGAAACATATCCTGGCATTTAGTGGCCTCGACCATGTTTTATTTATAGTTGCCTTGTGCAGCATTTATGTGCTGAAGGATTGGAGAAGGGTACTGATTCTAGTCATCGCCTTTACAGTAGGTCATTCCTTAACACTGGTCCTGGCAAGTTTCAACGTTGTGTTCGTAAGTAGCGAAGTCATAAAATTCCTGATAGCAGTTACTGTTTTTGTTACAGCTTCTGTAAATTTATTCAAAAAACAATTTGTTTTTGAGCCAAAACGTTTCCAAAAGAGATACCTGCTTGCTCTGGCTTTTGGACTGGTGCATGGCTTTGAATTTTCCACTTACTTTAAAAGCATTTCAGGTTCGGAAACAGGGGTGGGCGTACAACTGCTTGCAGTTGATTTGGGACTTGCGTTTGGACAAATAATAGTTGTTTTAATTTTTCTTTCTATATCTTATATATTGATCAATTTTTTTAATGTTCCCAGAAAAGATCTGAATCTGGTAGTTTCTGCAGGAATTGCAGCTATCGCGATTACATTAATAATGGACACAAAATTTTGGTAAAATGTTGAAAACTACTATTCTGCTTCCGGTACTTATTTTCTTTACCTCTATCTCCCTTTCCGTATTTGCCCAAAGCACATTTGAGGGGAAATTTGAACAATTAGATTCTGAATGGCGGTCACCTAATATCTACAGGACTGCTTCCGGTGCGCCGGGCCATGCATATTGGCAGCAGCAGGCCGATTATGAAATAGATGTTAGCCTGGATGAAGACAATCTACGAATAACAGGGACAGAGAAAATAACCTATACAAACAACTCTCCTGACCACCTGCCTTACCTGTGGCTGCAGTTAGATCAAAATATGCGGGCTGAAGATTCAGATACGTACAGCACTGCTACCAACTCCCTTTCTGGCAGAATTACGGCAGCCAGTATTGATAGAATTACCGGCTACCCGGGCTTTGACGGGGGACATAAAATACAAAGTGTAAAAGATGCTGAAGGGAGAGACATTCCCTATACCATCAATAAAACAATGATGCGCCTGGACCTTGCCACCCCTATGAAACCAGGTGATTCCTTTACCTTTCATGTTGATTGGTACTACAATATCAACGACCGGCTTAGAATAAGCGACCGCGGAGGATATGAACTCTTTGAAGAAGATGGAAATCATCTTTTTACCATCACACAGTGGTTTCCCAGAATGGCCGTGTACAGCGACTATAAGGGATGGCAGCATAAGCAGTTTCTTGGAACGGGAGAGTTTGCACTGCCATTTGGTAACTACAAGGTGAGCATCACAGTGCCGGCAGACCATATTGTTGCGTCGACAGGTGAATTACAAAACCCTGAAGCCGTATTAACACAAGATCAGCAAGCTTTATTAGAGCGAGCAAAGACCGCCACAAAGCCGGTGATTATTGTGAGCCAGAAAGAAGCAGAAAGAAAAGAAAGATCAAAAGCAACAGATACCAAAACCTGGATCTATCATGCAGATAGTGTCAGGGATTTTGCATGGGGAAGTTCCAGAAAATTTGTCTGGGATGCCATGGGCGTACCCTTGAAAAATAAGACGGTCATGGCCATGTCCTATTATCCAAAGGAGGCCAATCCATTGTATGAACGCTACTCTACAGAGGTAGTAGCCCACACCTTGAGGGTTTATTCAAAGCATACTGTAGATTACCCTTATCCGGTAGCAATTTCAGTAGAGGCCGCTAACGGCATGGAATATCCGATGATCTGTTTCAATTACGGACGACCGGAGAAAGACGGAACATATTCTGCCGGTGTCAAATATGGCATGATCAGCGTGATAATTCATGAGGTAGGCCATAATTTCTTCCCAATGATTGTAAATTCAGATGAAAGACAGTGGACCTGGATGGATGAAGGGCTCAATTCTTTCTTACAATTCATTACTGAGCAGCAGTGGGAAAAAAATTACCCAAGCAGAAGAGGCCCTGCAGGGAACATCGTCGATTATATGAAAGGCGGCAAGAACACGATGGTTCCTATCATGACAAGTTCTGAACAAGTAAGGCAGTTTGGGAATAACGCCTATGGAAAAACTGCATCAGCATTAAATATTCTCCGGGAAACTGTAATGGGACGTGAGCTTTTCGATCATGCCTTTAAGGAGTATGCTCAAAGATGGGCCTTTAAACATCCTACCCCTGAAGATTTCTTCAGGACGATGGAAGATGCATCGGGGGTTGATTTGGATTGGTTTTGGAACGGGTGGTTTTACACAACGGATCATGTAGACATTGCTATTAAGTATGTGAATCATTATCAGTTAAACAGTAATAATCCGGATATCGAAAAGCCGCTTTTAAAAGAAGCAGACGCCGAAGCCAGGAGCCATGTATCACAGCGATACAACGAGGAAGAAACCACCGCGGTAGAGCGCAACCCGTCGCTCAGGGATTTCTACAATTCCTATGATGAATTTGAAGTCACGAAAGAAGATAGAGATGCTTATAAAAGATGGTTTGCCTCTTTAAGTGCCGAAGAAAAAGAATTACTACAATCGGACCTGCACTTTTACCAGATCGCATTTTCTAATGAAGGCGGGCTCGTTATGCCCATCATAGTGCAATTTAATTACAAGGACGGCAGCAGTGAGATTGAAAGATTGCCTGCCGAAATATGGCGTAAAGATGAAAAAGAAGCAAGAAGGGTTTTCGTAAAAGAAAGGGAAGTAGCTTCTATAGTCATAGACCCTTACAAAGAAACAGCCGACACGGATGTAAGCAACAACTATTATCCGGCGCAGATTGCTCCCGCAAAGTTCCACCTTTATAAAGATAGATCAGGAATAAGAGGTGCCTCAACAGGAGGAAACCCAATGCAAAAGAAGAAATAGTACAAAAAAAACACTCCTTTCCCTTCTGGTGATGAAGCTTTTGCTTTCATGAACCCATGAACCCTGGATTATGTAGGGTTTACTGAAAAAGTCTCAGGTGCATCAGAACCAGGCGGGAGAGAGAAGACGTATCTTTATACTTCGAGTTGAAGCCAACGATTAGATAGCGTGCCTGAGGCTAATCTGAAAAAAAGATCTTCCAGATCATTTTGGTCGCGGAAAACGGCTTTATTTAAACAAAAACCTTGCACTTGCTGAAAAAGTAAAAACAAGCCAGCATCTAACCAGAGATCACTCTTCTGTCAAAAATAGTTGCCAAAGCGTTTTTCAGCAAACGCTATGTAAACACCTTGCTTAAAATGGTATTTACTTTTTCCGGGGTCAAAGGCTTGCAGAGGTATCCGTTCACGTTGAACTGCTTTGCCCTTTCAATATCGCTGCTGTTCTCGGATGAGGTCAATACAACAATAGGAATACATTGATCTTGAAATTCGTCCATATTGCCGAACATTTGCAAAAACTCAAACCCATCCATCAAGGGCATGTTCAAGTCTAAAAAAACTACCGACGAACAGATTTCACTAGTCCGGTTTTCTTTGCAATAGCGCCTTAGCATTTCAAGCGCTTCCATTCCATTTTCGGCTGTATATATGTTTTCTGAAATCTCATTTTCAGAAATAATAGATTTATTTATAAAATTGGTAATGCTATCATCATCAACGAGCCATACATTTTTCAACTTTTTCATAATAGCTGCTTTTCTGAAATCAACATCATCATTCCGCGATTGTTTATAAAAGAATTCAGTTATAGATTGACTACCGTTGGTGAATTCCAAATCGCCTTCAAATCTGTAATGTAATTAGCGCAAAATCCGTACTCGGTTTTGTCTGGTTTAAGCGCAAAATACGAACTGACGTCTCTGTTTTGCCACTTAAATTCGAACAGATGCAATCAGCGGCAGCCCCTAGGCAGGCTGATAAATTTTCAACTTAAAGAAACCTTTTAGTTGCCAAAGAGTTAGTACAATAAGAATTTTTCTTAATAATCAATTTTTTAAACTTAAACCAAACTTATTATGAATGCTATTGAAGATAGATTATATGCAAAAACTGACAAATTCATTAGTAATATGAACAATCTATTATTAAGAATTAAAGGAGAGGCAACCAAGCTCGCTGAAAAACAGACATCAAAATCTAATATTTCTCAAAGTCAGCTGATCGGGGTTTTGATCGGTGGCATTGCGCTTGGTGCAGCGGCATCGTTGTTGCTAGCTCCAAAGTCTGGGAAAGAAACCAGAACGCAGTTAGCTAATAATTTTAAAGACGTGAGTAACAGAGTAAGCAGTTGGGAGCAAACCCAGGCTGACAAGCTTAAAGAGCTTGCAAAAGATTCTGAAAAGAACATAAAAAGTGGATCTAATGCCTAAATAGGGGCTCGCTTCGAGAAGCGGATGACACAGAATTGCAGTTAACTCTAAGTTGGACAATCCTGCCGAGTTTTTCGCGAAAGCGGCTTTCGCTGAAGCTTGAAACGATTTAATATAGAAAGAAAAGACTGCTATTTTCATAGCAGTCTTTTCTTTCTTGTTCATAAACCTATACTGAACTCAATGCGGTTTTTCCAGGTTGAAGAGCAAAATAGCCCCTCTTAACACAGCTCATCAAACCAGTACATCATCAGCCTGCTTGAATAGCCCTTTGTTTAGCGACAGCAATGCATCCACTTTGTTTTTAGTTTCCACCAAAATTGATACGTTGTTCTTACTTCCGCCATAGGAAATCATCCTAACGGGAATGTCTGTCAATGCATCAAAAATCTGGTTTATTATTCCTTTCTTGTCCACGACCATTCCTCCCACTATGCAGACAATTGACATATTTTCATCAACTACAACTGAACCAAACTTTTCGAGTTCATCGCAAATTGCCTTTAAATTTGTTTTATCATCTATGGTCAATGATACCGCCACCTCAGAAGTGGTAATCATGTCGATCGGCGTTTTGTATTTTTCAAAAATTTCAAACACTTTTCTCAAGAAGCCGTAAGCCAGAAGCATTCGGCTGGATTTAATCCTAATGGCTGTAATGCCATCTTTTGCCGCAATGGCCTTGATTCCACCATTGTTCTCATTAGAATTGATCAGCGTGCCATGTGCGCCCGGGTTCATTGTATTTAAAAGCCTGACCGGAATATTCTGTCTCTGCGCGGGTCTGATCGAACTTGGGTGAAGGATTTTAGCACCAAAATAAGCCAATTCGGCAGCCTCATCAAAAGAAAGCTTGGCGATAGGGCGAGTATTGGGTACAATTCTTGGATCATTATTATGCATCCCATCAATGTCTGTCCAGATCTGTATTTCCGAAGCCCTGATGGCCGCACCGATTATTGAAGCAGAATAATCACTGCCTCCGCGTTTTAGATTGTCAATTTGCCCGGTATGACTTCGACAAATAAAACCCTGTGTTACAAACAAAGACTTGTTTGGATGCTGTTCGAAAATATTTTTGAGCTTAACGGATATTTCGTCAAGTATCGGCTCTTCCTGCTCGTCTACAACCATAAAGTCCAGAGCAGGTATCAATGCCACATCTATATGCTCTTCCTGTAAATAGGTACAAAAAAGTTTCGTTGAAAGCAGTTCTCCCTGCGCCAGAAGTTCCTTATTTAAGGCGACGGTCATTTCAGCATCAAGCAGATTTTCTATAAAGGTAAAATGTTCAGTAACGATGCCGTTACCCGCCGATCTGGCCTGGTCGCTTTTTACCAGATTTACTACAAATTCAAAGTATTTTTCCTTCAATGATGAAACAAGCTGAGCTGCTTCGTTTTTATTTTTGTCAAATAAAGCCTCGCCTATGGTTACAAGGGCGTTTGTGGTGCCCGAAACAGCAGAAAGTACTACTACTTTAGACCCGGTTCCAGCGGTGATCAGCTTCGCTACGTGGTGCATTCTGCCAGGCTCACCAACAGAAGTTCCACCAAATTTCAAAATTTCCATCGTTTACACTTTTTCTATTAAAAACTTAACATTTTTATTGCTGTAATGGCAGCCTCATCGCCTTTGTTGCCGTGTTTCCCTCCAGCACGATCCAGGGCCTGCTTTTGCGTATTCGGCGTAAGTACACCAAAAATTACCGGTTTATTGAATTTTATGGCCACATTCGTAAGCCCGTTGGCTACGGCATTGCAGATAAAATCGAAGTGCTTTGTTTCGCCTTGTATAACGCATCCCAGACAGATTACCGCGTCAACGCCATCGTCCATTGCCATCCATTGCGCAGCCAGGGTCAGCTCAAAACTACCGGGCACATTCTTCCTGATGATATTTTCACGAGTGGCGCCATTCTTCAGTAAGGTCTCCAACGCACCCTCGTAAAGGGACTCTGTAACCGTGTCGTTCCATTCGGAAACAATTAAAGCAAACTTTTTGGAAGAAATATCATGAATATTTTCGGCGGAATAGGAGCTTAAGTTTTTTTCTGACGATGCCATGGGAAATTATTTACATGCTAAGACTAACATTTCTACTTCAAAAAAAAAGGGGATAAAACATCAAAGCTTTATCCCCTATAGTATTTTCAATTACTTTACTTTGATGACAGGGCTTCTAACCGTGCCTTATGCTTTCGTGCTTCCTGATATTCATTGGCATCAAGATAGTTTTCAATGACCTTGTCATAGTTTGCTATCGCTGAAGCATAATCGTTGAGTCTTTCATAAGCAAAGGCCGCCTTCATTAGATAACCAGGGGTGAAACTCTCGTTCGACTTGTAATCTGCTGCTTTTTTGTAGAAGTTTGCCGCATCGCTGAAGTTGCCCAATTCCATGTAAGCATCGCCAATGAGGGCGTATGCACGTGCCTGCAAAAGCAGGTCCGAAGCACTGAATTCCTCAAGATGGGTGATTGCCTCCTCAAATTTTCTTTGCTTTAACAAAGCAGCTCCTGCATAAAAATGAGATAAATTGGCGGAAGAAGTCATTGGGTACTCTTCAATGATATTCAGGAAACCGTAATTATTTCCATCGCCATTCAATGCTCTCTCTAAACTATCCGCTTCAAAATAATAAACTGCCTGAAACATTTCGGTTTGGGCAATCTCATCTTGATTTGTAGTATATATTTTAAATATAACGAAACCAGCAACAGCCAACGCCACCAATCCCCCTAAAATAAATACAAGCTTTCGGTTGGTCCTTACAAATTCTTCGGTTTTAGATAATTTGTCGGCTAAAACCTCCGGATTTTCATAAATCTCAGTACCTGCACCTTTCTTGTCTCTAACTTTACTCATTTTTGCAAATTTAAGGATGCAAATTTATAATAATTTATATTATAAAACAATCTGGCTATTATTCCTTTATGTAAGGATAATCCTTTTCAGCGTACACATCTCTGAAAGCCTCTTCCGGATCCGGGAATTTAGATTCTTCAGCAAATTTCACGCATTCGGCAACCTGCTCCTTTATTTTTTTATCTATTGCATCCAGTTCTTTCTCGGTGGCAAATTTTTGCTCAAGAATGGTTCTTCTGACTTGCTCTATTGGATCTCTGCCTTTGTATTCAGCAACCTCTTCTTTGGTACGGTATTTTGCCGGATCAGACATGGAATGACCTTTGTAGCGATAGGTTCTCAACTCCAGCAGGGTTGGTCCCTCACCATTTCGAGCCCGCTCCGCCGCTCTGGCAACCGCCATGTGTACTTCTTCGCAGGACATGGCATCTACAGGTTCTGAAGGCATGTCATAACCATCGCCCAATCTGTAAAGCTCTGTTACGTTTGAAGTACGTTGTACAGAAGTACCCATTGCATACCCATTGTTTTCGATTGCAAATATCACTGGTAGCTTCATGGTCATCGCGAGGTTTAACGCCTCATGAAAGGCTCCTTGTCTTACTGCACCGTCACCCAGGTAAGTAATACACAGGTTTTTGGTTTTATTGTATTTCTCTGCGAAGGCTATTCCTGCTCCTAATGGCACCTGTCCACCCACAATTCCGTGACCACCATAAAAATGATGCTCTTTATCAAAGATGTGCATAGAGCCCCCTTTTCCTTTTGAAACACCGGTTTCTTTGCCATAAAGCTCTGCCATAATATACTTTGGATCGGTACCCAGGGCGATTGGATGCGCATGGTCCCTGTAAGCTGTTATGTATTTATCTTCTTTCTCTAAAGCAGAAACAGCCCCGGCCACGCAGGCCTCCTGGCCTATATATAAATGGCAAAAGCCTTTGATTTTTTGTTGGCCATAAAGTTGCCCTGCTTTTTCTTCAAACCTTCTCATTAATAACATAGATTCAAACCATGTCATATAAGTCTCTTTTGAAAAACTAGCTTTTGAATTTACCTTTGCTTTGGTCTTTGATCCGGTTTTTTCTTTCGTACTTGCCATACTCAATATTTTATTCTTTCATTTGAAAGAAAGTAAATAATAATCTTAAAATACCAATACTTTTGAACTAGGTTCCAAATTGGAGGTAAATCAGTTTACCGAAAGTGGACAACCTATCATCATGAAGCGCGAAATTAACGAAAAATCATTCAACAACGAAATTAATGCTACTTGAAAATATAAGTTTAGTAAACTTTAAGAATTATGAAGATTTGAATCTGACATTTTCACCGCAAATCAATTGCTTTGTGGGTCACAACGGGGTTGGAAAAACCAATATTCTTGATGCGGTTTACTATCTTTCTATGACAAAAAGTGCCTTTAATAACGTTGATCACCAGAATATCAGGCATAACGAAAGTTTCTTTGCCATCCATGGCTCCTTCCTAAAAGCAGAGGAACAATTCCGTATTCACGTCAGCCTTAAGAACGGCCAGAAGAAAGTAATTAAAAAAGATAAAAAAGTTTACGAGAAAATAAGCGAGCACATTGGAGAATTCCCCGTGGTTTTGATTGCCCCTTATGACACCGACCTCATCAGGGAAGGGAGCGAAGGGAGGCGCCGGTTTTTCGACAGTATTTTAGCCCAGTTAGACCAGGAATATCTTAAGGCTCTGCTACAATACAATCATGCTTTAAAACAGCGCAACAGTCTTCTAAAGCAATTTGCCGAGCGGCGTTATTTCGATAGTGATTTATTGGAGCCTTACGACCGGCAAATGATTGATTTAGGGGAAAAAATCTGGAAAAAACGAAAGGAATTTATAGCGGAATTCAAACCCGTTTTCGCGAGCCATTTTGAATTTCTTAGTTCCAAAAAAGAGGAAACGGATCTCAACTATGTTTCAGATTTAATAGCTCCTGATTTTGCAAAATTGTTTAAGAGTAGTCAAAAAAAGGACCTTGCAATACAAAGAACTACATTGGGAATCCACAAAGATGAATTCGAATTCACAATAGCGGGAAACCCACTGAAAAAATTTGGTTCACAGGGCCAACAAAAATCTTTTATTATTGCTTTAAAACTCGCCCATTTCGACATGATAAAAAATTCGAAGGGTTTCAAGCCGCTCCTCTTACTGGATGATATTTTTGATAAGCTGGATGAACTACGGATTCAAAAATTGATGAACATGGTTGCCGGCAACGCATTCGGGCAGATATTTGTGACGGATGCCCGGCCTGAGCGAACAAACGAAGTTTTTCACACGCTGGAAGGGGATATTCGGGTGTTCCATATTGATGCAGGAAGGCTGGTATCTGAATCCAAATCTAATTAATAGCTGTTAACAAGCGCCAGTGGATGTTTTGTCGCAATGTGCTCCACCTGTGAATTAAAGAAATTTTTATCCATTACCGCTCGCCTGCTGCAACAGTTTTCTTTCCTGAGATCGACGACGTCACACTTTCTTCCTCTATTGCAGTAGTGCCACACTTAGTAGCGCTTAGATCCTTAAAAATGATGCCATCGCTGCTTGAATAACAAATTTCGTTTTTGGTAGTCGTTCTTCTTGCTTAGCTCAGAAATTATATTAACTTTGTATTACAAAGTACTTTCCATAATTTTACACAGGTGTGCGTAACCAAGCTGTTTTATAGAATCGTTTTCCATAAAACGTGCTTTCTAATTCAAAGTATGTATAAACCTGGTGGAACTGAAAAGAGGTAGAATGGATACTTGAACATAAAAACTTAAAGTCATGAAAAACGAAATACTTGCCCATTCAAATCAACCCGGAACACTCGAGACGTTGTACCGAAGCAACAAGTCCCTCTTCAAGCGTGAATTTAATTCGGTGTACCCTGAGCTACAAGGCGATCTCCTTGCCGATTTCTGGAATGAGAGGCTCAATTATAAAAACGAACAGACGCACATGGACACCAGGCGCGAAGTGCTATTTGTGATAATTGCCTCGCTGTTGGCAGGTGCCATTGCAAAGCTGCCGGCATTGGTTCCTATAGACGAAGATTTTTTCTATCCCAGAAACATCGGCTTTGTCATCTTTCCGGCACTCATGGCTTATTTTGCATGGAAGAACAATCTTTCAGGAAAGAAAATCGGGTTTTTAATTGGTGCAGGTCTGGCTGCTTCGGTTTATATCAACCTCCTTCCTGAAGCTAACGAGAGCGACACCACGATTTTAGCATGCGTTCACCTGCTCATTTTCCTTTGGTTCGTATTAGGTTTTGCATTTGTGGGCACGAAGCGCAATGATGTTGAAAGGCGCCTTGGCTATTTAAGGTACAACGGCGACCTGATAGTCATCACCACACTTATTCTGGTAGCAGGCGCCATACTAAGTGGTATAACCATTGCCCTTTTTTCGCTCATCGGCTTTAATATTGAGGAATTTTACTTCGCATATGTGGTGGTTTTCGGGCTGGCGGCTGCACCCATTTTAGGAACATTCCTTATCCGGAGCAACCCACAATTAGTGGGCAAAGTTTCGCCGCTCATAGCGAAGATATTCAGTCCCCTGGTATTGATTACGCTGCTAATTTTCCTCGTCGCTATCATCTATTCTGGTAAAGACCCTTATAACGACAGGGACTTCTTATTACTTTTCAACGGTTTATTGGTTGGTGTGATGGCCATCATTTTCTTCTCTGTGGCGGAAACATCCACGTCAACTAAAAGTGTCCCTGAAGTCTGGCTTCTTTTTATGCTGTCGTTGGTAACCGTGATCGTGAATGGCATTGCATTGTCGGCAATTCTCTTCCGGATTTCTGAATGGGGAGTTACACCTAATCGGGTTGCAGTCTTAGGCGGAAACGTGCTAATCCTCATCAACCTTGTTTTGGTTGCCTGGCAACTCCTAAGGTTGATTTTACATAAAGATAAAGCTGCAGGGGTCGGCAACGCGATTTCAATTTACCTCCCAATATACTTCCTCTGGGCGATCATTGTCACATTTATATTCCCGTTTGTCTTTGGGTTTAAATAACGGAACAGCGTTGATCAATCTACATTACAAGGCTTCAAACAGCCGCCCAATGGTCGCTGTTTGAAGCCTTTCTCTACCTATGAACTCCCTTCAGTCTGAGAGTATAAGATCATTATTTCACCATTGTGGTTTCTAAGACAGATGCTCGCTCGTTTTGTCCCTGCCTGACTGCCGTTACAAACCCACAGTAGAGGATGAATAAGAAGGTGACTGCGAAGTGCACCTTGCGGATATTAAGGTGCCATTTTCCGAATTTCAGTCCCGTCCATCTTTTAGGTAATAAAGCAGCTTCCTTTGCCATTTTTTTGCTGAGCAGGTATATCCGTACTGAAAAGAGGAACGAAATTAGAAACACAGCTCCAATAACAATTTCGAACGGATATTGAAGCAAAGCGGCAATCTTACTGTCCCCCATCCATTTTCCCAATGCATATCCACAACCCATGGTTGCTACTGCGCCAATCAACTGCAGTACCGCATCTCTTGTTATCTTTTTGGATCCGCTAATGATTAGACCTATTTCTTCATTTTCCATTTTCTTCTTTGGTTTATCATTGAACAATATTTACAGGCCAATGAACGAAGCAAAGGAAAAATATAACAAAAGCAGAGGAAAATTTTATTGAGCTTGGGTCACCGAGACTCTCAGTTAAGAAGGGATAATTGGCTACCTTTGAGAGCTAATGAATGG
>CAZWQB010000051.1:0-4743 GCA_964636035.1 uncultured Roseivirgaceae bacterium | reverse complement strand
CCGAGACTCTCAGTTAAGAAGGGATAATTGGCTACCTTTGAGAGCTAATGAATGGCTTTCGCTATTCATCTAAGCACAGGATTGAAGCAGAATAGATTACGACTGGATTATTGATTAACTTGTAATATGAAATTTAAGAACATCCCCCATGAGACCCCGCGTAAGGCTGACACCAGTACTATTAAGTCAGCCATGCAGGAATTATTAAGTGCTTATAAGATACGGGATAAGTTTAACGCCACACAAATTGCAGCTTCCTGGGAGCGGATTATGGGCGAGCCAATCGCCAAAAGAACCGAAAAAGTTTTTATAAAGGATAAAAAGCTTTACGTAAAAATAAGCTCCGGTCCTCTTAAGCAAGAGCTATCTCTATCGAAAGATAAAGTAAAAGGGTTTTTTCTAAAAGAATTTGGAGAAGATGCCTTGGTGGATATTGTATTCATTTAGGCTCGTTAAATCCCTGCTGAAATCGGTCTAAAGACCTTTTCCAGAAGCACAAAAAAAGAGGCCATATCAAAGACAGCCTCTTTCCTATGATGTTCAGAATTCACCCACTGTTGCAGAGCCTTCCAATTCGGATGAAGGCAGGTACAATGAGAATAATCTACTCTTTCAAGGTTACAGTTCTTTCAACGCTGTTATAAGGTCCTTCAATAAGATTACCTTCTGAATCAAGCAACTCCAATTTAATGGTTACTTCACCCATTGGCAGACCTTGTATTGCATAAGGCAACCACTCGGTAATCATGAATTCTTTTCCATTGATGGTAGCTCTGACCTTGTTTCCTGTTTCTGAAAGCTCAGTATTCACCAGGTAGAAATCCAGAAGAAGATTCTCTGTTTCGGCACCTGAATACTCCCCTTTAGGTCTGCTGTAAAACATATGGGGGGCTGTTAAATCCACCTCTTTTGTCTCGGCGTCGCCCACAGTAAATTGTCTAAGTACATATGCATCCGGATTCTTCACACTCAGGTGGTAAGACCTAGACAAAAACGACAGAGCGATGTAATGATCATCTTCCAATGCCATTTTAAAATCGGTGCCGTAATGTGCATGATAAGGCTCGTTGTTAAATATCAAATGAATATGCTGTCCTTGCCCTGAATTAGCTAAATTCATGGTGTTGTTTTCAGTCTGCGTACCGAGTTCATAATTTTTTACATTATAGGAAAAACTCACAGAATCTTCTGTAATGGATGCGTTGTCTGCAGGCGCATTCATTTCTAACATGGCATCACCGTATTCTGGAAAACCTGTGACCGGGGTAATGGTAATCTCCTGGGTTTCAGTTTGAGTGGTGTCTGCTGTTGATTGCTCCTCACTTGTATTTTTCGTGGAATCACAACCGGAAAAAGTAATAGTGGTAGCCGCAACAAGTGCAAAAAATAATCTTTTCATAGTTTTTGTTATTTTAATTTGACGGGTTTTAAAGTTATTCTAAATTTATGTTTATTATGTACCAAAATCTACAATTTTTAACAAAGATATGGCTAAAGTGTTATTAGAAGAAATCCCTTCGCTCGACCTGGCAGACTTTAAAAGTAAAGACAATGCTACGAAAAAAAAATTTGTAGCCCAACTTGGAGATGCTTTTAATAATATAGGATTTGTGGCCATTAAAAATCACGGGCTTACACAGGAGTTGTCTTCGGGACTATACGCTGCCATTGAAAAGTTTTTCTCGCTGCCTGATGCCATTAAACAGAAATATGAAATTCCGGGACTTGCTGGTCAGAGGGGCTACATAGGCAAAGGGAAAGAACATGCCAAAGGCCGGAAAACCGGCGATCTGAAAGAATTTTACCATATAGGGCAGGAGGTGACTGACGGAGATCCTATAAAAAGGCTCTATCCGGACAATGTCTGGCCAGAAGAAGTACCTGAATTTGAAGAATACGGTCTAAAAGTCTATAAAACATTGGAAGCTGCCGGCAAGGAAATGTTGCGGGCCATTGCGCTATATCTAAACCTGGAAGAGGAGTATTTTGACCAGAAAGTAAAAAACGGAAATAGTATATTACGTCCCATTCATTATTTCCCCATTAAAAACCCGGATGAGGTACCCGCTGATGCTGTAAGGGCTGCTGAACACGGCGATATTAACCTGATTACGCTCCTCATGGGAGCAAGTGCAGACGGCTTACAAGTATTACGACGAGACGGAAAGTGGATACCCATCACTGCTTTGCCGGAACAATTGGTAGTAAATGTGGGTGACATGTTAGACAGATTGACAAACCACGAGCTCAAATCTACGATACACAGGGTGGTAAATCCACCAAGACACCTGATGAAAAATTCGAGGTATTCCATCCCATTTTTTATGCATCCGCGCTCAGAAATGGATCTCAGTTGCTTAGAAAGCTGCGTTTCGGAATCTAATCCTAAAAGATATGCTGATATCACGGCGGGAGACTTTCTGAATGAGAGATTAGCGGAGATCGGCCTTAAAAAATAATGTACTTATAAAAGGTTCCGTTAATTATGCGCAGAATCAGGTATTATATATTTTTAAAAGATGTATTAATACTTGCTTTAACCACTTTTGGAGGCCCACAGGCTCACTTGGCTTTACTACTGGAGGTGATGGTCAAAAAAAGGAGGTACGTCACGGAAGAGGAGCTGATTGAATTGTATGCCTTGTGCCAGATACTGCCCGGCCCCACTTCCACGCAAACCATCACTGCCATAGGATTCAAGACAGGGGGACCAAATTTGGCCTACTTAACGCTCCTGGTGTGGATGCTACCGGCGGCTACTGTAATGACCACTGCAGCCATCGTCATTTCCAATCTACAGGAAAAAAGCCTTTCTATAGAGTTTACCAAATTTATACAACCCATGGCCGTGGGTTTTATAGCCTTTGCAGCTTTTCGGATTTGTGAAAAAGTAATATATACAAAAAGTAGTTTTTTATTACTGATTATCTCGGCTGTTATTTCCTACTTCTTCAATTCTCCCTATGTATTTCCTGTCATTCTAATTTTTGGAGGAGCGGTTACAGCCATCAAATTCAAAACTCAACCCATAGAAACCAAAGAAAAGTTAAAGATCCAATGGGCAAACTTTACGCTATGGGCGTTGGTATTTATTGGGGCTGCTGCATTAGGAGGGATTACAAGGGAATTGCCCATTAGACTTTTTGAAAATTTTTACCGGAACGGCAGCTTGATATTCGGAGGAGGGCAGGTATTAATCCCACTGTTTTATACTGAGTTTGTTGAGTTCAAGGGATACCTCAGCAATGAGGAATTTCTTTCAGGCTATGCTATCGCTCAGGCCTTGCCCGGGCCCACTTTCTCTTTCAGCTCCTATATTGGCTCGCTCGCAATGCGAGATTATGGAATCGGAGGAGAAATTCTGGGCGGTTTTATTTCTGCCGCCGGCATCTTTCTGCCAGGCACCTTCCTTATCTTTTTTGTGATCCGCTTTTGGAGTGCCCTTAAAAAATTCCGTGTGGTAAAAGCTTCTTTGGAGGGAATCAACGCCGCAAGTGCCGGGATGGTGGTAGCCGCAGGTTTGATCATGTTCAATCCGATTGATGCCAATCCCGTGAACATACTCATTATTGGAGGCACCTTTTGCATTCTCGTTTTCACAAAGGTTCCGGCGCCATTCATCATTATAACGGGATTGTTGCTTGGGTTTATTATATGAATTGAAGCATAGAACCCGTACCAGATACAACCAACTTCGCCATTCTTCCCACAGGCACCGCCATATTTTTTGCTTCATGCCCAATCGGAAATCCAAAGCCCACCGGAATTTCATAGGGTTGCATGCGTGCACGAACTATTTCGTAAGCATTTTGACCAAAGGGTATTTCATTGTCTCTCATGTCAGACATATCGCCCACGATCAGCCCTTTTATTTGCCTTAGCTTTCCTGACCTTTGCAACTGCACCATCATCCTATCCACATGGTACAGGTATTCATCCAGGTCTTCGATGAATAGAATGATGTCGCTATAATCAATATCTGAGGGGGTTCCGATTAAATGGCAAATAATCGAAAGGTTGCCACCAACTATCCTGCCATTTACTTCTCCCTCTCTGTTGAATGGATGAGGGGCTGCCTGAATCAGAATATCTTCTCCAAAAAGCACCTTTTGCAAACTTTCAATGGATTCGCTTCGATGCGGTTTATGAAACAGGCCTGCCATAATTCCATGGACGGATTCTGTATCCCGCTTATACAAGTCGAAGAGCAACGCCGTAAGATCACTAAATCCCACCACCCATTTTGGATTATGCTCGAAGGCGGTGAAATCTAAAGCATCTACTATACGCGTAGTTCCATAGCCTCCCCTGGCACAAATGATTGCTTTTATAGTCGGATCATCGATCATGGCCTGCATGTCCTCCAGCCGTTCTGCATCTGTACCAGCAAACTGATTGTCAACAGAAAAAATATGCTTCCCCAAAACGGGCTTCAGACCCCAGGATTGAAATACGGCAACTGCGGGGGCAATTTCTGCTTCTGATACTTTTTTCGCGGTAGCAACTATACCAACTTTGTCGCCCTTTCTCAGATATAATGGTCGCTTCATAGTATAATAGTGAGATGGTGAAAGATGTTAGCTTAGCGAGGATTGAAAATAGCATCCGAGACAAATGCGACAGATAGGCATAGGAGCGAAAATTTTCAAACTTCAACTGACTGAAAATATACATCTTCAACCTCCCTCGTCTTTTATTTGCCGCACACGAGTTGTTTTAGCACGTCCATTGCACTTTAACATT
>CAZWQB010000050.1:0-18229 GCA_964636035.1 uncultured Roseivirgaceae bacterium | reverse complement strand
ACCAATCCGAGGGTACCCACAAATCCGTAGTAACCACCCCAACCGCCGGATAGCTCGATCTGATCACTGGGTTTTTCTACGAGCGAATATTCAATATCCACGGTTCCATCTGCAGGATTCGGCATGGGATTGATGCCAATTTGCTCAGGGTCAAAGTAACCCAATTGGGAAAGTTCACGCTGCGTTCTGATGAGGTCAGCCCTGCTGAACTTCTGGCCGGGCAGGGTTCTGACTTCCCGAAGGATTACATGGTCATTGGTACGGTCATTACCGGTAATCAGAATTTTATTAATAGTAGCCTGTGTTCCTTCAAAAACTCTCATTTCAACATCAATGGAGTCTTCTACTATATTCACTTCAACAGGCTGCACACTAAAAAACAAATATCCGTTATCCATGTACAGGGCACTTACATCACGGCCGGTAGGGTTATAGTGCAAACGCTTATTGACCAGCTCCATATCGTAAACATCTCCTTTTTCAACGCCGAGAATATTACTTAAAGTCGCGTCATCGTGCACGAAATTCCCCGTCCAGTCTATGTTTCTGAAATAATATTTCTTTCCTTCATCAATGTGAATATTGATATTAATAGAGTTATTATCATGCCTGAAAATTGAATCTTTAACAATTTCAGCATCTCTATAACCCTTAGAATTCAGGAAGGCAATAACTTTCTCCTTATCTTCTTCATAATCATCCCCGATAAATTTAGAACTGTTGAAGAAATTTAATTTGATATTATCGTTGATGTATGTCTTTAGGTCTTTACCGGTAACTTCTTGAGTCGTGTCCAGAAAGTTTTTAATCTTTTCCTTGTTCAGGGAAGCGAGGGTTCCAAAAATATCCTTGAAAATCGCGATCCTCACATGCTCATTGGTAGATTTCATTTGCTTTTCCAGTCTCCTGTCGTCGAAATCTTCATTGCCAATAAAGTCAATCTTGTTAATATTCACCTTCTCATTCCTATCCACATGAATGATCAACTGCACACTGTTTGACACCTGTGGATCCAGCTCCTGCCTCACAGTTACTACGGTATTTAAGAACCCTTTCTCAACAAAATGCTCTTTAACAGTAAGTTCGGCATTTTTTACCAGTGCATCTGTCACCACCCGTCCTCTTATCAGCTTCAATTTATCACTCACCTCACTGGTAGCGGTTTTATTGATTCCCTCAATGGTGAAGCGCGAAAGCCTTGGCCGCTCGGTAAGCGCAATTAAAAGATATACCTTATCGCCTTCAAACTTTTCAATTTGTATAGAAATATCCCCAATAATTCCTTGCTGCCACAGTTTTTTGATAGCACCGGATATGGCATCTCCAGGTATTTTAATTCTGTCACCCACTTTTAAGCCGGTAAGCGATATCAGGGCGTTATGATCTAAGAACTCCACCCCCTGAACTTTGATCTCGGCAATTTCATAGTCTTTCGGATTGGAATAATCTACAACTTCCTCAGGCTTTGAGTCCGATCTAAAGTATTTACCCAATCCCACCTGTCCATAAACAGTTGAAAAGCCTAGTACCTGGATTATAATGAGGAGGACAACTTGATATTTTTTCATTGACAATGCAAAGATTTCTCTCGTCTTAAGTGCTTATACAATTAGCCAAATGGGGCTAAATTAAATTTTTTTTAATTACTTACCGGCTCTATCAGTTTGCCGAACCTTCTTTCCCGATGCTGATAGGCTACCAGTGCCTCGTAAAGATGCTCCTTTCGAAAATCCGGCCATAATACCGGGGTGATGAACAGCTCCGTATATGCCAGTTGCCATAGCAGGAAATTGCTAATTCTCATTTCTCCGCTGGTTCTGATCATCAGCTCCGGATCGGGGATATCTTTTGTGTTCAAATAACCGCTAAAAAGATCAGTGGTAACTTCGTCTATACTTAGTTTTCCCTGTTTTACGTCTTCAGCAATTCCTTTCACAGCCTCAAGGATTTCCCAGCGGCCACTATAATTCAGGGCAAGGATGAGGGTAAGCCCGTCATTATCTTTGGTACTATGAATAGCTTCTTTTAATTCCTTCTGACAACCTTTGGGTAATTTTCCGATATCGCCTATTGAGGTAAGTCTTACCCTGTTTTTATGCAAAGTTTTTATTTCGGCTTTGATTGTCGAAACCAGCAATTGCATCAGCGCATCCACTTCTTCTTTAGGTCTTCCCCAATTTTCTGTAGAAAAGGCATACAGGGTTAAATATTGAATTCCTAATTCTGCACAACCCTCTGTAACTTCTCTTACTGCCTTTACCGCATTTCTATGTCCGAAAACTCTCGCCGCTCCCTTTTGCTTCGCCCATCTACCATTCCCGTCCATAATAACGGCAAGATGTTTGGGCAAATTATTTAAATCAATATTTTCCTTCATTCTATTTACGGATTAGAAATAAATCGGAAACAAATATGAGACGCCTTTCCATATTATCTAATTTTCAGTTCACCCGTATTTGTGAATAAGCTGTTTCCTTTGCCATTTACACTGAATTAGTAGAAAACATCAATAAAGGTGTTTTCATAAAAACCTGTAAATGATATAATTCGCAAGTTACAAAAATGCACTTTTTATTTAAACTTTCTCTACATTTCTTCTTAAAGTATTTTAAGCTGGAAGCGCCTTTAAACCAGAAATATCCGGGGTTTCGAATTTACTTAAAACATACCCTTGCAATTAGGTTCCCTTCTAACAAAAATTAATCCAATTTCTTTAGGGAAGTAAAACAAGCTGATGTATATAAGGCGCTGGTTATCATTGACCCGCTGTGGGTGATTTATAAATGATGAGAAAAAAATCGGTAATGAGTTGAGAGATAAACCAAAAAGACGTACTAACCATTCATCGATATGTTCTTTTGTCATTTGCTAGGGAGCGAATGGACAGGGAACTGTATAGAAGGTGTAGCTGAGGGTTACCCCAACAAAATAATACCAATCCTGATCATGCTGATTGCCATACTGGTAATTCTGCCCTTTCTTGCTCAAGGCTTCGTCGAACTCTGAAACGTTGTCCAGATAATCAAAAAAGGTCTTCCGGGCACCAAACTCAACACCTAACTGCCACCGTGGATCCAGCAAAAACTTCATGCCGACACCGAAAGGAATAGCAGGTTGAATTTTTCTGTATTTATTGCCCCTGGATTCTTCTCCAAACAGGGTAAAAGCGCCCACACCTGCAAAAAAGTAGGGGGAGTAATTTGTCCATGATTTAGAATGGAGGAAGTCCAGAAAGTTGTATTCTATCGTTACAGCGCCTTCTAGCATCCATAAATCAAATGCCGTGTTTCTGGCAGCGGCAAAATCATCTATAGGATTCTCATCGCTACCTATCAATTGTCCGCCCGTGAAACCACCCCGTACACTGACGGCATTAGAAAAAGTATGGCGGTAAAATATGGTTGCCGCAGGACGATTTTGCAGAAGCTTATAACCTCTCTGCAAATCCCCGGTATAACTTAATCCGCCGAGACCTATTCCAATTTCTGAGTTTTGCCCCATCATCGGAAAAGAAAAAATCAATAAAAACATAAAAAGAGGAAAACCGCCTGATTTTCCTCTACTCAATAACTTCATATATTAGAATTTAAATCTATCTGAATTTAGCCCGTTTAAAATTCCGCGCACCAAATACATAATTTAATTGAATGCTGGTGACAATATAAATATCGTTGTCCTTTGAATTTCCCCGGACATTTGGGAGCACACCCTCTCCGTTTTCATGCCCGTAACCTGGAATAACCAAATAAGACGCTCCATGGGAACTGTCATGCATTCTGGGTGCCTGAATTTTGTCCAGATCCTGTGCATCCGTAAGCCTGGTAGATCCGTCTGACATAACGGCCGCCAGTGAACCCACTCCGCCTAGGCGATTCTTGTCAATATAATTCCCTCCAACATCATCTAAATGATCAAAGAACAAGTGCCGATAACCAACTTCAAAAGCAAGGTCAAAGTCTTGACTCAACTTATATCTAACTCCTATACCAAGCGGTATGGCTATCTGAATTTTACTGTACTTATCAACGCCTGCCCCTTCAACATATTGCCCTTCTGTTCCAAGAGGTTCTAAGTCTACCCACTTTCCGGCTTCAGGTCCATTGTATGCATCCGGCACCTGCGCTTTGGGATTGTGATGCATTACTGCTAATCCTCCGAAAACATAAGGTGTAAATTCAACGCGGCTAATATAACTTCTTCTATGTTTATACAGGTCAAAAACCGCGGTTACTGCTAATTCTTTCACATCATTTCTGAAATGCAGATTTCGCACGTACCTGTAAACAGACTCCTCGCCGGTGGGATCGGCCGCCTCGCTATCGTCTCCGTAAATGCGGCCATAAGTAAAAGAACCTCGCATAGAAAACCTTTCACCCATTCGATAGGAGCCCACCAGGCCAAAACCCGGTCTGGTTAACGAAATATCGGTACTAAAGATACCACTTTTTGGAGCAAGGTCACCAAAATAATTTAAGGCGTTTACAGTCACCCCCAGTGAAAAATATTTGCTCTGCTTAGGAAATCGCTTTTTGAAACCTCTGAATTTTGAAATGTCCCCCCTATAGTTATCACGCCGCTGAGCCTCTGCTTCATTTCCGGAAGCAAGGATACAAAAGGCCAGTGCAAATAAGATGTAAATTTTTTTCATATTGTATAAATTCATTAGAACAACCAAAGCATTCTATAGGTGGTTTTACAAATATATATGTTTACATTCCAATATTTATATTTCAATTTCTAATATCCAATCCCCAGTTCAGCTTTTGACGTAAGGTATCCAGAAAATTATAACCATTCATCTTTACAAGTTTAGCTCTGAAATCTTCCTTACGTACTGCCATTTGTATAGAGGCATCAACAGGATGTGACCGGGAATCGAGAGACACCAGGAAATTTTTGCTTCTTCCCTCAATCTCAAAGGAAATTACGCTGTCATCAGAAACTACCATCGGACGAACATTTAAGTTATGAGGACTAACTGGCGTAATGACAAAGTTGTTTGATTGCGGGAGTACTAGTGGGCCACCGCAACTGAGCGAGTAGCCTGTGGATCCGGTAGGCGTGGCAATGATGAGACCGTCAGCCCAATAGGAATTAAGGTATTCACCATCAATATAGGTATGGACCACAATCATGGAAGAGGTATCCTTCTTTAGAATGGTAAATTCATTCATCCCAAAACTTTTATCGCCAAAAATATCCCTGTCGGATTCCAGCTTGATTAACGCTCTGTAGTCATAAGAGAACAGGTTATTGTACAGCGCGTTGATGGCGTCTTTGATTTTGAACTTTGGTGTAGTGGCAAGGAAGCCCAGCCTTCCTATATTGATCCCCAAAATCGGAATCTCAAGTCTTTCTATATGTGTGATCGACTCCAGTAAGGTTCCGTCTCCTCCCAGGCTGATGAAAAAATTTGCTTCGGATAGATCTTTTTTGCTGCAGTAAATTCTGTACTTCCTGGTTTGAACCTGACTTGCTTTTAGCAGCTCGTGATAAGGTTTAGAGACAATGACATCTGCGCCTTTTAACTGAAGTATGTCGAATACTTCCTGAATGTACGGTACTGTGTCGGGCTGGAATTCTTTTCCATGGAGAGCAATCTTCATAAATTCAAAAGTGTCAAAAAGTATCCTATAAAGGGAATGTACTGCCTGATGTACTAAATCTCAAGATATTTCATCAAAATACCTAGTCGTTCCTTCTCATTTGTTTCAATATGAGCCTCCTGAAAACGGGCAATTACTTTATAACCAAACCTCTCAAGGGTAGCAATGATGTGAGTAATGTCCTCTTTATTTATTTTCAGGGTCAGTTTTACCTTACTGGGCTCTAAAGGATCATTTTTAAGGCAAGTACTTAAAATTTTGGCATTATTGGATTCAACATGCCGGCTAATTTCTGATAGTGAATAATCCAGGTAATTCATGGACAACACGATAATTCCACCCGGACTCTGTACCGCCACAGTTTGAGCAAAAGCAACTATGGTATCTTCGATGGTAATGGATCCGAGAAATTTCTTATCGTCATCCAGAACAGCCACCACGTGAATACCGAAATCTGTGGCAACTTTAAGAATATCATAAAAATGCTGGTGGTGGTAGACGAAACAGTCGTGGCCAATAAGTTCATACTCCGCTATCAGCTTGTTGTAGCTTTTATCTTCCAGAATTACTTCTTCATTTATAAGTCCCTTATATTCACCACCTTCAATCACCACCAATTGATTAAGACGTAACTCCTCCATCCAGGTAATCGCCTTTCTGGCATTATCTGTCATTTTTAATGGAGGAATCATATGGTTAATCAATTCTCTTGCTATCATGCCGCTATCTGCTTCTTAATAAATGCTTCTAATAAATCATTAAATTTATCGGGATGTTCCATCATTGGCGCGTGGCTACATTTATCAATGAACTTCAGGGTGGAATTAGGTATTAGCCTGTTAAATTCATGAGCCACCATTGGCGGAGTAATGGTATCATTCAAGCCCCACACTAATAACGTGGGAACCTGGATCTTAGTTATTTCTGAAGCCATATTATGCCGCTGGGCAGACTTGGCGATGGCAACAATCCGCATACATTTAGGAATGCTTTTAGTTGTTTCAAACACTTCATCCACATATTCCTTTGTTGCTGTATCGGGGCTATAAAAAGTGTATTCAACCCTTTCCTTGATATAGTTATAGCTGCCCCTCTTCGGGAAAGATCCTCCCATGGCGTTCTCGAACAGCCCCGAACTCCCAGTCAAAGTAAGGCTGCTTACTTTTTCCTGATTTGCAAGCGTATAAATTAAAGCAATGTGCCCTCCCAGGGAATTGCCCATAATATGTATATCCTCAAGGTGCTTTGCGCTGATAAAATCTTCTAAGAACGTAACCAAACCCTCTAAGCCGGCTTGCTTTATCGGCATTTCATAAATTGGCAACATTGGAATTACGACCCTATATTCTCTGGAAAATCTATTTACAACACCTTCCCAATTACTTAGCGCACCAAACAATCCGTGTAAGAGCAATAAAACCTCCCCTTCTCCCTCTTCGATAAATTTATATCCGTTTTTCTCTTTAATATTTAAAGCCATGCGTTTTAATTAATAGACGTTCCTTGCAAAATAAAAGAATTTTAAAACAATATCAATTATCCAGATTATAATACCTGGCCCAATTATGTAACATTTGAAGCCCTTTTTCTGTCAAAATGGCTTCAGGGTGAAACTGAATTCCATGAATGGGTAATTGCTTGTGCCTGATGGCCATTACCTCATTTTGTTCTGTACGGGCCGTTACCTCCAATGCCTGCGGAATGTTTTTTAATACAAGCGAATGATAACGGACCACCTGGAGCTTTTCTGCTAATCCTTCAAATGGAACATCCTGCCCATGAGTTATAGTACTAATTTTACCATGCATTGGTTTATCTGCTTTTACAAGTGCGGCCCCATAATACTGGCCAATCGCCTGATGCCCAAGGCAAATCCCCAGAATTGGATGTGTTTTTTCATAATGATGCAATACCTCCATAAGGCATCCTGAGGAATGGGGTATTCCAGGTCCGGGCGATAGCACTATCCCTTTGAAGTTTTGCCTGAAGATGTCCGCCGGATCGGTATCATTTCTGTATACCCTGCATTCGGTTTTGATTTGCTCAAAATAATCCAGTAGATTATAGGTAAATGAATCAAAATTATCCAGTATGAGGATCAAGGCTTTTCTCCGTTAAATAAACGCTCAATAGAAGAGACCAGCTCTTCAAAATAAGGGATTACCATGCCAATTAGATCCAGAAAATACGGCGCCAATATGACTACATAAGGCATTACTTCTGAGTTTTTAAATTGCTCATGGTCCGGATTCCAATCGAAGAGCAACATGATATAGAACAACAGGCTAATCAGGAACGACCATTTGAAAACACCGACAATCATCCCCAGAAGGCTGTCAATAATACCAAAAGGCGTGATATGAACGGTGGCTTTGGCGAGCCATCCTACCATGTAAACAGCAAGAAAAATAGCCAGAAATATCCCTACAAAAGCTATAATGGTGACCAATCCGGCGTTTAACTCTCCAAACCGCGCAACAAAATTTACACCCCAGTCAATAAACTGAAAGGCACCAAAAACCGCAAGGAGCAGACCAAAAAGACCCGTTACCTCTAAAATGATCCCTTTCCTAAACCCCCTTATGCCACCAATAACAAGCAAGCCGATAAGGATTATATCAAGAACATTCAAGAAACCTGCTAAATTACGATTGCAATAAATTTTTTACCTGAGAAGAAATTGCCTTCCCATCCGCTTTGCCCGCTAAACGCGAGGTTGCAGCACCCATTACTTTGCCCATATCCTGAGGGCCGGAAGCGCCCACCTCTGCAATGATTTTTTTAAGTTCTTCTCTTAATTCATCGTCTGATAGCTGATGCGGAAGAAATTCGCTTATCACTTCCAGCTCCGCGCGTTCAGTTGCTGCCAAGTCTACTCTACCGTTCTCTTCGTATAAATCTGCCGCATCTTTTCTCTGCTTGGCAGCTTTCATCAATAACTTTATTTCCGCGTCCTGACTCAGTTCGCTGCTGGCTCCTTTTTCTGTTTCAGCAAGTAAAATCGCAGCTTTGATTCCCCGTAAAGCGGTCAATCTTTCTTTGTTTTTGGCCAACATGGCTTTTTTTATATCATCTTCAATAGTCTTCTTAAGGCTCATTGTCTTTTAATTTAATTATCATTAGATTTTACAAAGTTATAATTTTTAGCTGTAATTGGTTATTTGGTGAAGGAATTCAGGGAAAAAGCCACCGCTGAGCGGCCAATGTCATTAAGTTAAGGCAACTAACCCTTCTCCTTTAGGAGAGGAACGCAGGGCGAGGTATTAAAAAACACTTAACTTAACGACATTAGCTGAGCGGCATTGTAAGCCCCTGGACACTAACAATACCCTGCGCATGAAGCACGGGCCTGCTTGATGCAGCAGTCTGCGAATTCGAATAAATATCCCCTGATTTTACACAATAGAAGTCATATTTGGTTAGCTTTATGATCAAATTGAAAGCACGGCTGCAATTGTAAGAATTTTAGAAATTTAACTATGACCAGGCTCAGCGTTAACATTAACAAATTTGCCACTTTAAGAAATTCAAGAGGAGGCAACAATCCAAATTTACTCCAGGTTATGCTCGATTGTGAAAGATTTGGAGCGCAAGGAATCACAGTTCATCCGCGACCTGATGAACGGCACATCCGGTACAACGATGTTCTAACAATTAAAGATCATATTACCACCGAATTTAATATTGAAGGATTTCCAGATAAAAGATATCTGGAGCTGGTGGCATTAGCAAAGCCTGCACAGGCTACGCTAGTTCCCGACCCACCTGAAACACTTACGTCAAACGCTGGTTGGGATACAGTAAAACATAAGGATTTTTTATCAGATATAGTTGCGCGATTGCAGGCATTGAGGATTAGAACCTCCATTTTTGTGGATCCTGAAGAAAAAATGATAGAAGGTGCGAAAGCCACAGGCACAGATGCCATAGAACTTTATACAGAAAGTTACGCAAATAATTTTCATATAGACAGATCGATGGCCATCGAGCCTTATGTGAGATCTGCTGAATTAGCAAAGGCACTCGGCCTGAGAATAAATGCAGGCCATGATCTGGACCTTGATAACCTGGCATTTTTGAAGCAATCAATACCCTATATGGATGAAGTCTCCATTGGCCATGCGCTGGTTTGCGATGCGCTGTACCTGGGCCTGGAAAATACGATCCAACTGTATTTACGTAAACTCGAAGTATAAATAAACATTTCGTGATGAAGACATTGAATTTCAAAAAATTAGGAGAAGGAAAACCTGTAATTATATTGCACGGGCTGTTTGGCTCGCTGGATAACTGGCTCACAGTCGGAAAAAAACTGGCAGAAAACTTTGAAATTTACCTGTTGGATTTGAGAAATCATGGAGACTCCTTTCATGATGAAGATTTTAGCTATGGAGCAATGGCCAATGACCTGGCTGATTTTATCGAAAATCAGAAAATTCAAAATCCGGTCATCATTGGCCATTCAATGGGAGGAAAGGTTGCGATGAAGTTTGCTGTTTCTGCTTCTGTGTCGTTTGACAAAATAATTGTAGTTGATATTGCACCAAGGGCTTACCCGCCGCACCACCAGAAAATTTTGGAAGGGTTGAAATCAATAGATCTGAAAAACCTGAATTCGCGAAAAGACGCTGATGATCAGCTTTCGGAGCATGTAAAAGAGCCGGGGGTAAGGCAATTCCTGCTTAAAAACCTCAGCAGAGACACTGACAGCAACTTTAAGTGGAAGATTAATTTGCAGGTAATAGATGCAAAAATTGAAAACGTAGGGGAAGGTCTGGAAGACAGAATGGCCTCTGATAAACCAACGTTATTTATTCGTGGGGAAAATTCTGATTACATCTCCAATAAAGACAATATTTCTATTGTTTCATTTTTTCCCAATTCGGAAATTAAGACTGTAAGAAATGCGGGACATTGGGTGCATGCTGAAAATCCCGAAGAATTGATTCAGTACATAGAGGGATTCATAAGAAATTAGTCATTCCGGCTTATTTATTTCGAATAAAATAAATAATCAATGAAAGGATGATACTGACAATGATACTGGAAGCCAAAGGGAAGTAAAATGTAAAGTTTTCCTTTTTTACCAGAATGTCGCCGGGAATTTTACCTAAAAAAGGAATGTCGTCAAAAAAGTAAATTACAAGGCCAACCAATGCTAAAATGACACCTGCTATAATTAAAATCAAGCCCATATTCGATCGTGGTTTTTTCATGGATGATTGTTTACAAAGGAATATAGATGGAATTTAAACAAAACACTGGCATTATCTATCTAATTCCGACAGTTATTGCGCCAGATACCATTCACAACGTAATTCCACCTCAAATAGTGGAAACAATTTCTACCCTGGATTACTATTTAGTGGAGAATATAAGAACGGCCCGAAGGTTTATAAGCGAATTGAAAAATAGTTTTGAAAATCTGCTGTTGCCAAAGCCGCTCCACGAAATAGAATTTGTTGAACTTAGCAAAAACACTTCTGCTGACGAGGTTAAAAAGCTTATGAGCCATGTAGTTAATGGTAGAAATGCAGGTATTTTATCTGAAGCAGGTTGTCCGGGCATAGCGGATCCCGGTGCATTGGCGGTTGAGCATGCGCATAAAAACAGAATCAGGGTTGTTCCTATGGTAGGGCCTTCGTCCATACTTCTGGCCCTGATGGCTTCGGGCTTCAGCGGCCAGTCGTTTGTGTTTCATGGTTACCTGCCTATACCCGCGAATGAGAAAATTAAAGTGTTGAAGAAATTAGAATCAGATGCCCACAAGCTGAAACAAACCCAAATTTTCATGGAGACGCCCTACCGAAACGATAAACTTTTAAAGGATATTCTACAAAGTCTGAATCCGGCCACGCTACTATGCATTGCCAAAGGACTAACCGGTCAGGACGAATTTGTGGTTACGAAAGCGGTAAGTGAGTGGAAAAATATCGAAATTAACCTCCACAAGGTGCCAACCATATTTATGATCTATGTACCATGACGAAAAGACAAATGATTCTGGTGGTCAGAAGTAAAAAAGCAATTTTCTTTTAACGCTTTTTAACCTAAATTTGCCCATTAAACGATAACCCAACTTATACCAAATACTATGGCTTATTTATTTACTTCGGAATCTGTTTCTGAAGGTCATCCCGATAAAATCTCTGATCAAATTTCCGATGCAATTCTTGACGCATTGTTGGCGCAGGACCCTGATTCCAGGGTAGCCTGCGAAACCTTTGTTACCACAGGACTGGTCGTGGTGGGGGGCGAAGTAACCACCAATGCATATGTGGAAATACCAGATATAGTCAGAGAGACTATAAAAAAAATAGGGTATAATAAGGATGACTATAAATTTGATGCCGAGTCTTGTGGTGTAATGGTCACCTTACACAGCCAG
The DNA here is from genome assembly GCA_964636035.1 of uncultured Roseivirgaceae bacterium. Lineage (GTDB taxonomy): Bacteria > Bacteroidota > Bacteroidia > Cytophagales > Cyclobacteriaceae > CAMPJM01. The sequence goes on along the minus strand of CAZWQB010000050.1, from coordinate 6,235 downwards.
TCTGCCGATATTGCGCAGGGGGTTGACGAACATGAAGACAAAGAGCAGGGGGCGGGCGACCAGGGAATGATGTTTGGTTATGCCTCAAAGGAAACGCCTGAATACCTTCCTATGGCGCTGGCATATTCTCACCAGTTGGTGCAGGAGTTGGCGCGGATCAGAAAAGAACAGCCAAATCTTATGCCATACCTACGTCCTGACGCCAAAGCACAGGTAACAATTGAGTATGACCATGAAAACGGATCTCCTGTAAGAGTACATACAGTAGTTGTTTCTACGCAACACGATGATTTTGTGACACCTGAGGATGGTACGAAAGAGGCCAGAAAGGCTGCTGATAAACAAATGCTTGAAAGGATCGAAAAAGATGTTATCGAACATGTAATCAAAAAAGTAATTCCGGCTGAGTTGTTGAAGGAAACTATTTTTCACATCAACCCCACAGGTAAGTTTGTGATAGGAGGTCCTCATGGCGACGCAGGCCTTACCGGCAGAAAGATAATTGTGGATACTTATGGCGGTAAAGGTGCACATGGGGGAGGTGCATTTTCAGGTAAGGATGCTTCAAAGGTAGATAGAAGCGCGGCTTACGCGGCAAGGCATATAGCCAAAAACTTAGTAGCTGCTGGTGTGTCAGATGAAATTTTGGTGCAGGTAGCTTATGCCATAGGGATCGCGAAACCGGTATCACTCAACGTAAACACCTACGGCAAGTCAAAATTGGGACTATCGGATGTTGAGATAGCTGAAAAAGTTTCTGCTATTTTTGATATGCGGCCTAAAGCGATTATTGATAGACTCGGATTAAAAAATCCTATCTTCTCTGATACTGCTGCTTATGGCCACATGGGAAGAAAGCCCTACAAGAAGGCGGTAGCTGTTGAAAGCATTAAAATTAAGGACAATGGCAAGTCGAAGGAAGTGACGCACACCAAAGAAGATAAGGAATTTGAATTTTTTACCTGGGAAAAGCTAGATTACGTGGATAAGATAAAAGCTGCGTTCAATCTGTAACAGCATGTTTTTGGGATGCATTCCAAGCCGAAATAAAAAGAGGCAGTTCCCGTTTGAAACTGCCTCTTTTTTTTATCAAGATGATATAGAATTTATTGTTTAGCCAATTGCTTTTCTTTTAACTTTTTAATCTGCCTTCTTAATGCTTCTACAGCCAGATCGGTTGCCGCTTCAAATGAGCTGTTTTGCCCTTTTGCGAAAAGCTGGCTCCCAGGCGCATTGAGTTTGATTTCTACAATTTTGTTTTGGTTTACGTCATTATTATCCAGTTTTAAGAAAACTTCCCCATCAATAACCCGATCATAGAATGTCTCCAGCTTATCAGTTTTTTTCTGAATGAAATTGAGAAGCTTTTGATCAGCGTCGAAATGAATAGAATGCATTTGTAACTTCATAGGTTTGGTATTTAAAAGTTAAACTTACGCTTTAGGATGTGCCTGGTCAAATATAGCCTTTAGCTTTTCCAGCGAATTATGGGTATAGACCTGTGTCGCAGCTAAACTGGCATGACCTAAAAGCTCTTTTATGGCATTTAGATCTGCTCCTTTGTCTAACAAATGTGTTGCAAAAGTATGCCGCAGAACATGAGGGCTCTTCTTTTCTACTGATGGAATAAGATCAAGATATTTTTTAACCACTCTGTATATAAACATTGGATAAGATGGCTCACCTTTGTTTGTAACGATTAAACAGCCATGTCTGTTATCCGGAAACTGTTTAAATTTAAGGCCATTGTACTTTTCTATAATTAATCCTATACTTTTGGGAAAAGGGATAATGCGTTCTTTGTTTCGCTTTCCCAGAACTTTAATTTCCCGGCTAAAAAGATTAACATCATTTTCTTTCAGGCCAATTAATTCTGACAGCCTAATTCCCGTTGCGTACAAAAGCTCCAGAATTAGCTTATCGCGCAAGCCACTAAAATTATCTTCAAAGGGGAAATCATCTAGAAGCCTGGAAAGATGGTCTTCCTGTACAAATACCGGCAGGTTTTTTCTGGCTTTTAAAGCATTAAGTTTTTGCATCTGGTCGTCATTACACAGGCCCTGTTTATGCAAAAACTTATAAAAGGCGCGCAATGATGCGAGCTTTCTATTGACTGAGCGGCTATTTAGCTGCAGATCCATTAAATGGATAATCCAGGACCTTACACAAACGCTACTCGCTTTGTCTATGGTCAGATCAGGAAAATTTTCGGAAAGAAAGGTATGGAATTGAAGAAGATCATTTCGATAAGATGTTACAGTATGGCTACTGAATCTTTTCTCGAATGTGATATATTGCAAAAATGATTCTATCATATTAATACCGTCCGCTTTTTGCAGCCAATACTAATATGATAAAATTAAACCTAAAAAAACAGAATAGATCAATAATTTTCTGCTGCAAACATCTTCTGTCTGTAGGCAGCACGGATTTTTTCATTCCTTCTGCTGATAGACGGCTTTTCGAAAGCAGTTCTGGCTCTTAGTTCTTTAAGAACTCCGGTCCTTTCAAACTTCTTTTTAAAGCGTTTTAATGCTTTGTCTATTGATTCGTTTTCTTTAACGTTAACAATAATCATATATAAATTACTTTTTAATTGTCTTAATTAGGGCTGCAAATATACAACATTATTTTAAATCCTAAACATTTAGCCTAAAACTTTTGTTCGAAAAAGCCTGCAATTATCCTTTGATGTCCTCTATAACCTCTTCGGCAATTGCCGCTGCCTTGTCAATCCTTTCTTCGGTAGACATAGCCTCTTCCTCAGGATATACAAAAAAAGAAACAAAAAAGATATAACCCTCGGCTAAAACTCGAAGCTGCCCGCCTCCAAGGCTACTCCATGATGCCCGTTGGCCAACACCATGAACGTCCAGCATATCTATGCCTTTATAAACTATTTTATCTTGCTCGTCCCATATCTCTCTGGCGTTTTCATCGCTTCTTTTGCCTCCGGAAGCAAAATTTAAACTTAATGAATAGAAACTGCGGGTGTCTTCGCTAGACCAGCCATACATACAGACATCATACTCATCTGTTTTGTCAAAAGTGACATCTTCAGGAAGGTCAAATATCTTCTTTACCAAATTCTCATGAAGCAAATCACAGGGAGGGCCGGGAAAATCTAAGACAACTTCAGCTGAAACTTTGGTGTTTTCAGCACCGCACGCCATTAAAAAGGTAAAACAATAAATTAAAATTTTGAAAAACCATGCTGTATTGAAATGACTCATGCGGTAATAGTTACGAAAACAATCCTGCCATCCAAATCTCTGTTTAGCAATCATTCGAAGGCCATGTTAGACACAGGGTAGATCATCAAAAAAAAAGGGTGAGAAAGCACAGAACGCCCGGCAAATTTGTTGATGCTGTGCGCCAAGGCGTTGCCTCACCCTTTCCGTCTTCATAGGCTTACACAGCCCATTCTCCAGCATCTTCTATCTGTCCTGCATCATCATAGTCTGTCCATGCCCCATTCCCTTTACTGTCCCAGGAAATTTCCGAGACAAGCTGACTTTCATCATAAAACTTAACAGTGCCAGAAAGGTCTTTATTTGATTTTACTTCATACCTTGAATCGTCCGAACTAAAAACCAGAAAATAACTCTCATCCTGCAAAATTTCCCAGGTCCAGGTAGCGCTCATTCCAACTTCAGAGAACCATTTCATGGTACCAGATTTTCCACCCTTGTCCTGGACTACTTCCATCATCTTAAGATAGCCCTTTCCACCTTCTTTTATAAAAATCTCAAAAAGTTGTTGATTTCCCTGTTCAGAGAACTGATAGGCTATTGCGGATCCATCAGTGCCTACCCATTCGTAAGTTCTATAGTCGGCAGCAATTCGGCCATTGGCTGCCGTAATTGGGCGGTTTGTTGAAGTGGCTCCTTCAGGAATTTCGAAAAAAGCGCCATAGATACTGAACGAGGTAGAAAGGTTGACATAGGCAGTTGCCATAATCGCATGCGGATCAGTTGACTCTGCCATTGCCTGAGGGACTTGTATGGGTAATAACCCATCTTCAGTGCCAAAAATGCCAATTTGCGGTACGTCATCTTCTTCGATTGCAGGTTCCTGACTGTCATCCTTGGAACAGGAGGAAAGAATAAACAAAAATCCAAAAAGGAAAAATAAAAAGTGAAGTGATTTCATGTCTCAATTGATTTGTTAGTGATTAAAAATTTAATGGGAACCTCACGCCGGCAACTATTACCAGTTGGTCAAAGCTATCTATTATGCTATAGCTCAATTGTCCAAATGGCTTCACAGGAGCATCAATGTCAAATTCCACTCCTCCACCGAGGTTGAGGCCGACTTTAGTCGTTGTTTCATTCTCCACATCTCCGGTTCCACCAAAGAGGCCGCTGAAACTATAAGTAGGAAAGGTGATAAACGAGAAGTTAAGCCCGGCCAGCGCATATGGTTTGATATTGCCTGAGGTGTTGAAGTAATAATGACCGTTGAGATCAACCTCAAGCCACTTCAATTTGTAATCAGCAAAATACTTTTTTGGAAAGTAGTAGATTAGGCCCGGCGCTAAAGCAATGTTTTCATTTATTTTGTACGTACCATTGATATTGATTCCCAGACTCTCTATTTCTGTTCCATACGCTAAGCCACCTCCCACAGCAGCTTGTGCCTGAAGTTTTTGCGATGTTGCGGTTAATGCGAGGATAAAGATTAGAATAATGCCTTTTTTCATCAAATTCATAATTTTGAAGTTTTTTTAATTGAATAATACTTCAAAAGAATATAAAAATTAAAAGACAAAAAAGGCACAATGAGTTAACTACACTGCGCGCCGGACTAAGTGGCTCTTTGGATGAGTCTAAGCAAATTGTCCTTCTGAACCCGGGACACAGGAAGTGTAATTTTATTTTCCATAATTACGATTCCCCCATCCGTTTTCAAGTATTTTTTAAGATGCAGCAGGTTCACTATGTAGGATTTATGGATTCGAACGAACTGGTTTTCCGGCAAAATTTCCCCATAGTGCTTGAGGGTTTTACTTGCGAGGATTTTCTCTCCCGAACACAGGTAAAAAGTAGTATAGTTGTCATCTGCCTTACAATAAATGATGTCATTGTATGGGATAAGATCGATGCCGTTGTTATTAGGTACAGAAAGTTTTTGAAGCGATAGCGGAGTTCCTTGTTGCGTGTTAGAGAAATTACCTATCTCCTCGTAAATTTTATCCACTATTTCCCTTAAGTCCTCGTGCAATATTGGCTTTAGCAAATAGCCATCCGCTCTAGACCCCACCGCCTTGATTGCGTACTTGCTGTGTGCTGTTGTAAAAACTATTTTGGTTTGCTCGTCGCTTATAACCTCCAGGATATCAAATCCTCCCAAACCCGACATTTCTATGTCCAGAAAAACAAGCTGTGGTTTATGTTTATTAATGAGCTTTAATGCTTCTACTCCATTCCGGGCGGTAAATAAAACATCAATTTTATTGCTATGATAGGTTTTAAGATCATACGCCAGTGTCTCTACACAATGTATTTCATCATCGATAATCGCAGTCTTTATTTTCATAGGCAAAGCACAGTCCGGCAAATCAAATTGTAGTGGATTCTTTCAAAATCAAGGCATGCTGAAATTGCGAAATGCCACTTTCCAGTAGCTTTCCGTCAGGCCCAGGCATCATCTAACCTGTTGACTTTAGTTCGAAGTATTACGTTACCACTTCAACTTGTCGCCATTTTTGAGACGAAGCCGAAGCCTATCAGCAAGTTCTAAATTAGCCTTTATATTTCAATTTTACGAAAATTGGACTTTTAATTTTATGATCTATCAAAACCCGGCTTGTCGGACCCGGTAAGCACAGCATCTTTCTGCTTTTATTTGAAATCAAGAGAATTGAAGCCGTCTATTTTAAAATTCCTCTTGAAATAACCAGCTTTTGAATTTCAGATGTTCCTTCTCCTATCGTGCATAATTTAGAATCTCTGTAGAATCTTTCCACCGGATAATCCTTCACATAGCCGTAGCCACCAAAAATTTGTACTGCTTCTGTAGCTAATTTTACGGCAACTTCGGAGGCATAGTATTTTGCCATGGCAGATTCGAGGTTTACATCTTCCCCCTGATCTTTCAAATAAGCGGCCCGGAAGGTCAACAATTTGGCTGCTTCCAGTTCTGTAGCCATGTCGGCAAGCTTAAACGCTATCCCCTGAAAATTAGAAATGGGTTGATTAAACTGGTGTCGTTCCTTCGAATAGGCAAGTGAAGC
>CAZWQB010000049.1:0-18247 GCA_964636035.1 uncultured Roseivirgaceae bacterium | reverse complement strand
CCCATCATTAAAAGTCTTTTCGGTTAACTTTAAATGTGAAACCCACCATGGGCAACAATACCCATACCACCAGGATTGCGATGGCTATGAAGGAGCCATAAAAAGAACCAAAGAATTTGTTGAACACCGCCCCCGTGTACCCCATCAGACTGGCACTCTCTAATTGCAGTAAAACCATGATGCGCATGAGATCTATCGGATTAAGAAAACTGATAATAATGGAAGGTGTCTCTAAAGGGTAATCCTGAAATATAGCAAGCAATGCAAGAAAAAGACCATCATAAATAACGGCAGCCACGAGCCACAGCAATATCGCAAAACCAAAGCCTTTGATTTTGTCTTCATAGGAAACGGAGATCAGGAATGCCAACCCAATAAAAATAAAAGTGAGCAGCGAGCCGCATATAATTAGAAGCACAAGAAATGAAAATTCCTCTGCATTGCCCTGGTAGATTAGAAATGCCAATACCATGGCTGCACAGTAACTCAGCACCAGAGAGATCGAAAGTCCCAGGTATTGCCCCATAAAAATGGCGGTTCTTTTTAGTGGTTGAGCCAGGAGCAACTCCACAAATTCTCGGGAGTTATAGTAAAACATTGTTCCGAAAATAATGCTCACCAAGGGAATAATTAAAAGAATGATGTTCAACAAACTCGAAACTGCCCTTGTAAAGTCACCCGAAAAATACAGGATAGACGTAGCGCTCAGAAAAAAGAAAAGGAAATAAAGTACTGCCCACCAACTGCGGAGCAAATCATAAAAGGTGTATTTTAAAATCTTTAATAAACTATTCATGTGCGAAAATTTAAAGCTCCTAACCATTCCGACAAAACCGGCCTTTTAATGCCTGTGTATTTGTTGCCTGCTCACTTCATTACTTCCTCAGGAAGTTTTCTGTTGTTTTCTGCATCGGAGAGCTTCGCAATTGCTTTATCAATTCGTACCTCCTGCTGTGCAGCCATCAGTTCTTCCGGTGAACCCTGAAACAATATTTTTCCTTCCATGAGGTAGATGATCTGGTCTGCCAGTTCTTCTACGTCACTTAAAATATGGGTTGTCAGAAGAACGGTCTTGCCTTCCCTGCGCTTTTGCAGGATTACCTCCTTCAGTTTGATATGAGAAGTGGGATCCAAACCTACTGATGGCTCATCCATAATCAATATCTTAGGATCGAACATCACAGCCAAAATCGCATTCACTTTTTGCTTCATACCGCCTGACAGGTTCTTCAGTTTTTTGTCTAGTGAGGCTTCCAATCCAAAATAGCGGACCAGCTTCATTTCGTCCACATTTTCCTTCCGCATATCTTTGATCAACCTGAATAATTCCGATACCTTCAGGTTCTCAGGGAATCGCGCTATTTGTGGCAGGTATCCGATTTCTTCCCGGTATTTCCAGTCTTTTCGAACCTGATGACCGTCAATAATTATTTCTCCCCGATCCGGCTTTACCAATCCCAGCAGGCATTTCAGCAGGGTAGTTTTTCCTGATCCGTTGGGGCCCAGGAACGCATAAACCTGTCCGTTTTCCAGAAACAGGTTTACCCCCTTCAAAATTCTCAACTTTCCGAACGACTTCTCGAGATTATTGATTGTAATCATGGTCTACCAATTATTAATATTCATACTGGGGCTATTATCTACCAGGTTTGCAGGTGTAAGCGACGGCGTAACCTTTTCTGCTAACTCCAGCAGATCAATGAAAAGGCTGTTTATAAGAACAATTGAAGTGGGGACCTGCTCCACAAGATATGAAAATAACCTTACCGGTCTGTGCGGAATATCTCCCAACCCATCTTTGTCTAAATCATAACCGTTGTAACTTGCCCAATAATTATCCTTTAAAATATGTCCTGAAATATTTTTAGAACTTGCTCCCATTTCGAAAGTGTTTCCTATAAAATTATTCTCCGTGAATTCCAGGTTTTCACAACTTCCCATGACCTTGACCGCCCAGCCGTTCCGCTTGAAATTGTTTTGTACCACCTTTAGTCTGTTAGAACCTTCTGCTAATATCGCAATGGTATTTTGTTCAAAATCATTCCTTTCTATGCGACTATCTGTAATGTCCTTCAACAATATGCCATAGGCTGCGGCACCCTCATTGTCTTTAAAGATATTCTGTAGCATTTCTATTCGCTTTGAATACATCACCGCCACTCCTGCTCCATTGTCAACAAACTGATTCTGCGTATAAGTATTGTCATTCGAAAACATAAAATGCAACCCATAGCGGAGGTTTCCTTTACTGATATTTCCGCGTATCTGGCTTTGTTCTGCGAACTCGAGATAAAGTCCATCTCTGTGCCCCGAAACGGTGTTATTCTCTATAGTTATAGACTTACTGTTCCAAAGATGAATAGCATTTCCTGAAGTTGTCTCCCTCACAGCATGCGCCTCAATTTTATTATTACTCACTACACAACTGTCAGCAAACTCCAGATAGATCCCAAAATAGGTATCCAACAGTGTATTCTGGTCGATAATACAGCCACTTGTTCTTATCAGTCTGATGGCTGCATTGTCTTTTAAGTGCGTGGCGCCTACGTTTTGAAAGGTAATGTTCCTCACAACCACGTTGTTAGCTGCAATGGAAAATATTTCATAAGTGCCTTCCCCGTCAATCACCGGATTGTCAACGCCAATTATAACAACCTCCTTTTCAATCAAAATATTCCCTTCAGTGTAAGTCCCTTTTCTGATCAATATTGTGTCCCCGTTACTTGCCAGGTTTAAAGCATTTGCAATAGATTTTATTGCCCCACCTTTTGATACTTCCAGTGTTGCGGTCCTTGCGTGATGGCATAAACAACCCGATAAGAGTACACATAATATAATTTTAATTTTGTTCATATCTGCATCTTTAAGGATCACCTGCTTAAAACATCACCCGAATACTATATGCTTAAAATTTAATGCTTACCAATTTTTAGCACGCTTACTTCAGCCCAACGCATCAATTCGCCGCCGTTATTTTTCATGACTTCTTCGGCTTCACTTTGTTTTGCAAACGCACTTAAGTTCATTCCCATAGGGCTTGGTATGGCCTCACTTTGTAAGAAGAAGGCCTGTTGAGAATCGATGAAATTACCTGGGCTTGCAAAGTCAGACACCAGGTTTATTGCAAATGATTCCTCAGCGTGATTGTGATACTCAACAAGGCATTCTATGGCGTCGAATTTTAGTACTTTTCCTTTATCGGTTACCAGTTCGGAACCAAATCTGTTGTCAGCAATTGTCATTTTACAGTGCGAGCATGCGTCAAAACCATAGTCAATTGCCTGGGCTTCGGGCTTACAAGCAGAAAACAAGATAAACAGACTTGCTGCAGCCGCTGTTTTGAATGCTGTAGATCTGATTTTCGGAACAGCGATATTACCTATTTTGTCATAAAATACTGCAACAGTGGTCAATAGAAGGGCAATTCCAAAAAATATACCACCCAAATGAGGATAAGAAGTGGCTTTTATGTTCAACAGCGTTTTCTCACCCAGAAAGGGTGGCGAGTAGCTCATTCCCTCTACTTTAATAGGAGCAGCGGGATCAAGGTTATTTCCGAACATCTGTTGCCATAGGTAGAAGTCTACCAAACCGATCGTACCTCCAATAATCAATACTCCCAACCAGGCCATTGCCACCTTTTTGTTATTTGAAAGTACTGCAATTATTCCAGTTATGATAAAGAAAATGACAACCATAGGCATGATTTCCAACTCTTTAAAAGAATCAGGGAAAATTGCCTGCATTCCTATGTAATGGTTTAATATATTGATGTTTTGAAGTGTAAATTCGTCAGTTCCGGTGATCTTGTTGATCCAAATGTACATGTCCAGTCCTGTCGGATATTGAGGTGCTATTAGTTCTATATGCCAAATCGGGATAAAGAAAACAGAAACAAGAAATGCACATGCAACAAGTATCATTAATTTTGCCGGCTTTTTCATATTTGTAAAGTTTAAAGTTGGAAGCGGGTAGCTTGAAGTAAAAAGTGCTTGACTTCTCACTTCAAAACTTCCCTCTTCCAACTAGATTAATTAATTATTTTTCTTAGGTTCTCCCAGCCAGTATTTGATGGGAGTATTGGCGCCTTTTGGCGAAACTCTAGCATACCCTTGCATCTCCTGATGGAGGGCAGAACAGAAGTCAGTACAATAGAATGGGGTGACTCCGGTTTTGGTAGGTATCCATCTTAAAGTCTGTGTTTCACCGGGCATAATGAGTGTTTCAGCATTCTGGTTTCCCATCACCGCAAATCCGTGAGGCACATCCCAGTCTTGTTCCAGGTTGGTAACATGGAAATACACGGTATCGCCCAGGTGGATTCCCTCAATATTGTCAGGAGCAAGATGGCTTCGTATGGCTGTCATGTACACCCGCACTATATTGCCATCTCTTTCAACTCTGGTGTCGCTTTCTTTTTTCACAGCATGAGGATGCTCGTTTTCATCCAACCTGTAGAACTTCACACTGTTCTCTTTGATAAGATCCGCAGGAACAGCTTGTGCATAGTGTGGTTCGGCAAGTGTGGGGAAATCAAGCAACATCTTCATTTTATCGCCACTGATGTCGATTAGTTGCGCACTGTGGGTAAGTTCAGGCCCGGTGGGTAAGTACCTGTCTTTGGTAATTTTGTTCATTGCCACCAGGTATTTTCCATAAGGCTCTTTTGTATCACCGCCGGGAATCAGCAAATGTCCCACTGAGTAGTATACCGGAATTCTGTCCAACACTTTGCGCGTAGCAATATCCCATTTTACAATTTCAGAAGACACAAACATGGAAGTATATGCGTTTCCTCGTCCGTCATACTCTGTGTGCAATGGGCCTAAACCTGCTTCCTGTACTTCGCCTGCGAGCACTGATTCATATTTCAATACCGGGATGCCGTTGATTTCGTCAATGAAATCTTTGTTTTCGATGGCCTTGATCATGTTAGAGAATGAATGTACGGGAATTACTGAAGCCAGCTTTCCACTTACTGAAATAAACTCGCCAGAAGGATCCACGTCAACGCCATGCGGAGATTTCGGAGTAGGTATCAAATACATCATGCCGGGGCAATCTTCTGCTAAAAGCACCCTGACAGTTTTTTTAACATCAGAGGTGGCTACGTGGGTTTTTTCATCCAACTTATTGTGGTAGTATTCAGCAGGAATTTCCCTTGCTTTTCCTTGTTTAACGTATTCTGCAGCTACTTTCCAGTTGATGGCGGCCACAAAATCCTTGTCGTTCAACGAAGCATTTCTTTCTTTGAGCGTACCGGCCTGTTCAGTATTGTAGGTTGTAAAAAACACCCAGTCTGAAGAAGGACCTTTACCACCGTTTGCAAGGTCGTAGTCAAAGCCTGGTACCAAAATTTGGAAATCAATTTCCATGTCGCCATGCTCGGGGTCTACTTTAATAAAGGAAATAGAGCCACGGAATTTGTCTTTGTATTGGTCCAGCCCCAGATCGGCAATTCCACCTTCATTTCTGATAGGAACACTAAACCTTGTTCCAGCAATTACATACTCATTGTTGTTAGTGGGATAGGGAGAACAGTGGTTTCCTGCACTGTTTGGAATCTCCAGGATCTCTACCGTTTTGAAAGTTTTCAAATCTACCCTGGCCACACGAGGGGTGTTATTGGCATTTGCAAATAACCACCGACCGTCAGCCATACCATCAGTCCGTGACAATTTTGGGTGGTGCAAATCATCCCATGGCACAAATCCAAAAGAAGTATTCAACATGGCTTTGCTCTCTTCTGAGTAACCATAGCCGTTTTCAGCATGCTGGGTAAATACCGGCATTACCTTTAGTAACCTGCCCGATGGAAGGCCATATACAGACATTTGACCATTATAACCTCCGGAAAGAAAGGCGTATAACTCATCATGATTGCCCGGGGCTACATAAACCCTGGACGCGGCGTCGCCATCGGCAGCTGAAACACCGGTTTCACTTTGCTTACATCCGCTAAACATAGCCAGTAAGCCTGCCATACAAATAAGACCTAACTTTTTCATAGTGTTTAAATTATAAATTTTGATCTACTGATCGGAAATACTCAAGAATTGCCCTGGCATCATCTTCTTCTACATTTTGATTTACCATTTGGGTCATGTATTCTGCCAAAAGCTTCTTTGCTTCAGGATCTTTTTTGGTCATCTCTTCCGGTGTAATGATCATATTCATGATCCAGGCACCTGACCTTCTTTCGGTAATCCCTCCTAAGGCGGGACCAACATAGCGCTCGTCAAACTTATGGCAGGCGGTACATTTACCTTCAAAAACTGATCGTCCTCTTTCTGCCAGTACAGCATCTACAGGGCCGGAAACATCAACCGATTTTACGGGCCCCACTTGTTCTGTCGCGGCTACCGGCCTGGTGATTTCGGCAGCATTTTCTGCCTGCTTTTTATCTGCTGAACAGGAAATATGAATGAGGGGCACAAGTGCAAAAAGCAAGAGACTAATTTTGAATTTCGTCCTGATTGATTTCATAAGTTTTTGATTTAAGTTGAATTTTGATATAAATCCAAATGATCTTCTGTTCATATTGATCAATATCACACTACAAATGTATCGGAGGTTCAAAGGGAAACTTATGATTCAGGTCATAAAGAAAACATGATAGTTATCAGTTGAGAACCTGACGACAGGGAGGCCTAATTCCTATAAATTTTCCATAGCCTGTTTAAAAGTTTGTAAACAGAGGGATTTTATAATAAATTTGCATTCCGGTTTAACGATCCTGAATTTTCAAGTTGGATTTTTCCGGATCTGGCCCCGTAGTTCAATGGATAGAATAGAAGTTTCCTAAACTTTAGATATGAGTTCGATTCTCGTCGGGGCTACTAAAAATCAGAGCAATAAAAAACCGCTTCGGTAAGAAGTTATGAAACTCTTACTGAAGCGGTTTTTTTATTCGCCTTCCGTGCTTTGTGGATCAAGCGGCAATGGTCTTCGGAACGAGGCACACCTTTAGCCAATACCCGACCCAAGGCATTTTACCGGACTTCCTCTCCGGCAGACTCTTAAGCTCTCTGCCTGAATGTTTCAGAATTAAAAAACAAGCGTGAAGGTTGTGCCCTTGTTTTCCTCGCTTTCAACCAAGATCTGGCCGTTTGCATTCTCGACCAAGCGCTTTACAAGAAACAACCCAACGCCGCTTCCCTCCACATGATCGTGAAATCTTTGGAATATCGAAAAAAGGTTCTTTCTTTTTTCGGCAGGAATACCTAGGCCGTTATCCTTCACAGATATTATCTTTTTTCCATCTGATTCGCAGGCGATTATCTGAACGTGGGGGCTTCTCTCGGGCGAAGCATATTTAATCGCATTACTTAGCAGATTATAAATTATACTTCTAAAGTTTTTTCTTGAGAACTTCACTAGAAATTCCTCCTGACAAGCTACTTCTATTTTAGCATTACATTCTTTTATCTGGTTGTGTAAATCTTCTTTAACACCCTTCACAACTTCAAGAATATCTATTACTTGTCCGTTTTCTGAGGCTTCCACATCCGATTCAACAATAGTAGCGAGATCATGAATAGTTTCTGCGAGACGCTGAACAGAGCTTTTCATCAATCCGGCAACTTGTTTGAGCTTTTGCCTATCCAGGTGCTCCTGCTCAATCGCATTAGAAAATATTGAAATAAGCCCCTCAATGTTGCTTACGGGCGATTTAAGATCGTGCGAAGCTGTATAAACAAAGTTGTCGAGGTCTTTATTGGCTCTCTTTAACAGGCGATTTTTATTGGTCAGGGTTACTGTATTAGTATAGCTTTGTTCCAGCAGGTAATGGCTCTGCAAATGGAAAGAAAGCAATTCAGCAAACATGACAAAAGTGCCAATGATCTTCGAATTATCTAAAAGAGCCGGTTTCGGATCAATTGCACAAAGCGTTCCGAAGAAGGTGCCATCTTTGAGCATTATGGGCACGGAAATATAACTTTGAAACCCATACATCTTTGGCGTATGATGATTTTTGAAATGTGGGTGTTCATTAACGTGATCTATCACCACAGGGGTTTTATGATCTCTTATTTCATTACAAATCGTGGTCTCGATCTTGAGTTCACCTCCCTCTGTCAGGCCGAACTGGATCTCATCCCGCACGCTACAGGCTATCCACCGCTCGCTCGTTACTCTTGCAACTGCCGCAAAGCCCATTCCTGTTGTTTGACAAATAACCTCCAACATCGAAGGGATGATGGGGATACGCTTTACTGATTCTATATCTTTAATAAGATCGTCTGTAGAAATAGAGATTTGCTCCTGCATTGGATTCCAAAAATTGTTTGATTAAAGGTATGGAGTTTAAAAATCAAACAATCAATGAGGCTCCATAATCACCCCAAAACTTGAGATCGGTTGATAACAAAAAAAGGCTTGCATTTTTTACCTTTAGTACAATCGGATTTATGTACCAAAAGTTCGCTCCTGATCAATTTTTTGTCACAGGAAATCCTCTATCTCTCATTAACGCGTCAATTTCTGCATCTCTTCCTCTGAATAGTCGGTATGCCTCAGCGGGATCAATGGCATTTCGTGGAGCAAATAGGTATCGAACGAGCTTAGAAGCCATTTCCTTGTCGTAAAATCCGCCCGGAGCTCCCTGAAATGCTTCTGCGGCATCGGAAGTCAAAACATCAGCCCATAGGTAGCCATAATAACCTGCGGCATAGCCCTCTCCGGAAAATACGTGCGCAAAATGAGGCGATCGGTGGCGCATTACAATTTCTTCAGGCATATTCAGCGCGGCAAGTGTTTCTTTTTCAAAACTATCTACATCCAACCCTTCAGGGTCTATCGTATGGAATTTCATATCCATCAGCGCTGAAGCTAAAAATTCAGTCGTTGCAAATCCCTGGTTGAAAGTAGCCGCATTTTTTATTTTAGCAACCAGCTCAGCGGGAATGGCTTTGCCTGTTTCATGGTGCACCAAAAATTTATTAATGACCTCGTCCGTACTCAACCATCGCTCAAGAAGCTGAGACTGGAATTCTGTATAGTCTCTCACACCGCCGTTCAAAGTAGGATATTTTACATTAGAAGAAAAGAAATGGAGGGCATGGCCAAACTCATGGAAAAATGTTTTTGCATCGTCCCAGGAAACCAAAACCGGTTCACCAGGACCTGGTTTTATAAAATTAGAATTATTTGATGCCAAAACAGTTTCCTTACCATCGAAAGTTGTGTGGCTGCGATACATAGTTGCCCAGGCACCGGATCGTTTACCCTGCCGTGCAAAAGGATCCAGGTACCAAAGCCCCACATGATCGCCGGAAGCTTTATCGGTTACTTCCCAGACATTCACATCTTCATGAAATACCGGCACCCTATTGGCCGCTACCGGAGCAAAATCATAGTTGAACAGTTCGCCCGCCACAAAGAAAAGTGCCTCGGTCAATTTATCAAGCTGCAAATATTGCTTAACTTCATTCGAGTTCAAGTCGTATTTCTGCTTCCGAACTTTCTCAGCGTAATAACGATAATCCCAGGGTGCTATCTGAATGTCCGCTCCACTTTGGTTGGCTATCTTTTGCATGTCAGCCACTTCTTCTTCAACTCTCGCCAGGGCAGCCGGCCATACCGACTGCATCAAAGTAATCGCATTCTCCGGATTTTTTGCCATTCTATCCTGTAGGCGCCATGTCGCATAGTTTTCAAAGCCCAATAAAGCAACCCTTTCGTCCCTGAGTTTTAATATTGCCGCAATGATCTCATTGTTATCCTTATCATCGCCGTTATCGCCGCGGGAATAATAGTTATTCCAAACTTGCTCCCGCAAGCCTCTTTCATCAGAGTAAGTAAGAAACTGGTCCATAGAAGAGCGCGTGTTGGTCACCGCGTACTTCCCATCCGCTCCCCTATCGGTAGCAGCTTTCGCGGCAGCCTTAACAAATGCTTCGGGTAATCCGCTTAGTTGGTCCTCATTGAGGTACACGATGTACTCTTCCTCATCTGCCAACACATTATTGGAAAATCGTGTGTATAAGGTGGACAGTTCATTGTTGATGGCTGCATAGCGTGCTTTGGCCTCTTCATCCAACCCCGCGCCCTCCATTTCAAACTCCTGATATATTAGATTTACTACCCGTTGCTGGTCATCAGGCAATGGGTTTTCCTTTGCATTGGTATACACTTCGCGGATCCGATGAAAGAGGCCAGTGTTTTGAATAATTTCGGATTGATAGCTGGCTATTCGCGGTGCCAATTCTTCCTGAATTTCTCTGAAATCAGGTGTCGACATATTGCTCCTCCAAATTCCGAGGTAGGTAAAAGCTCTGTCCAAGGCCTTCCCCGCTCTTTCATAAGGCAAAATTGTATTTTCAAATGTTGGCGCTTCTTCATTATTTACAATCGCATTAATTTCCTGCAAATGCATTTGCATGCCTGCTTCTATTGCCGGCTTCAATAAGGACAGATTCATTTTATCAAAAGCAGGGACCCCGCCGTAGGGGCCATGCCACTCCTGTAATAGTACATTATCCATAGCTTCTTGTTGATCTAACGCTTCTGCCTGTTCTATCCCGTCAGATTGGGTAGAAGTGCACCCAATCAGCGCAGAAAATATAGTAACACAGACGGCTGTTAATAACTTGTTGTTCATATTTAAGATGGTTTTTCAGTATGGCAGAATGGTAAAGATGCCTTAAATCCATACCGATTGACCTTGGTTTATAGGTTATTTGAAAAATTTTTCAGGTATTCTTTTTGGAACCGGGAATTCCAGCCTTTCACAAGCCATACATCCAACGCCGATTAAAGATACCGTGTTGGGATGCTGGGATCAAACCTCCCATGTTCGGTTTTGAATATAAAAATAAAGGCTATCAAAAACTTCAGTGGTCGGTTTACTGGTTTGTAGAAAGCCGCTAGCACTTGTCGTCTTTGTGCAAAGCGACAAGTGCCAGCGGTCAACTCACCAAACAAAAAAGGCCGTGAGATAAATTCCCAACGGACCTTTATACCTATTTTTTGAGGCGTTTTAATGCGCCTGCTTTCTCAATGCTACTATCTTTTGATTGAGTTCTTCTACATGGTTTCTCTCGGTCTGAAGCTCCCGCATCAACTTTATTTCCTTTTCCCGAGCTTTTTGTTTACAGTCATTTAGTTCATTATTCAGTGCGTCGTAATCTGACTTCTTTTCAACGGCTACCTTATTGCTGCTTCTGTATTTTGCAATGGCTATTCCCAAAAGCAAAAGCAAAACAAAAAATACACCCCAGGTAAAAGAAACGTAAGTCTCTTTCTGTACGTCCATCCCGAGAACATTCAAATGTGCGATATCGTACTCACTTTTCTCTAAAGCGGCTTCTCTTACCTCAAGGGTATTGACCAGACTGTCTAATTTCCGCTGTTGGGATAATATATTATTGTTTGCAATAATTATCTCTTTTTGAACTGCGGCCAGTGAATCATTGACGTTATTCCAAAAAGCGTTTAAAGAAGTTAATTTAACTACTTTATACTCCTGATAGGAATTGGATTTGTCTTTTAACGCATTGAATTGCTGAGATAAGGTGTTAGCCTCTTCAGTAACTTCCACTTGCGCCCCGGTATCCTGACTCATGGCTACATTACACGCAAGCAATATTGCACCGATAACAAACTGTAACTTTACAGATTTCATAATTTTAATTTTTGCCTTAATGATCATTTTGCTACTAACACTGGCAATTCCTGATAAAAAATATGCCGGGTTAGCTATTAAGTAAAGGTTAACTATAAGTTAAGTGAAAAAATTATAAAATAATTCTACAACAAGCGCAAATATCCTAAAAATTATACAAACAACTTCTTTTTATGATAAAAATAAATATTATTATTGAAAAAATTCAAATCACCCATTTTCAACATTCCCACTTTCCTTTAATACTTGAAGATACTTAGATTCAACTTTGGGAAAAACAATTCCCCTTAAAAAAGTGATTCGCTATAACAGATCATTGGCAAGATTGGCCAATTCCGATCTTTCTCCTTTTTCCAAAGTAATGTGCGCATAAATGGGGTGATTTTTAATTCTGTCTATCAGGTAAGACAGTCCATTGCTTTGCGAGTCAAGGTAAGGCGTATCAATCTGATATATATCTCCTGTAAATATGATTTTCGTATTTTCTCCCGCCCTGGTAATAATTGTCTTTACTTCATGCGGCGTCAGATTTTGGGCTTCATCTACGATAAAAAATATATTCGACAAACTTCTTCCACGGATATATGCCAGGGGTGTGATTACCAGTTTCTCGGTATTCACCATTTCTGTTAATCGCGAATGGTCTTTATCGGATTCATGAAACTGGTTTTGAATAAATTTGAGGTTATCCCACAAAGGCTCCATATAAGGATTTAATTTTGATTTTATATCGCCGGGCAAATAACCGATGTCTTTGTTACTCAAAGGAACAATGGGCCTGGCCAGGTAGATTTGCTTGAAATCTCTTCGCTGCTCAAGTGCCCCCGCCAGTGCCAGCAATGTTTTGCCCGTTCCTGCTACACCTTGGATTGTCAATAGCTTAATTTCAGGATTAAGGATGGCATGAATCGCAAAAGTCTGTTCAGCATTCCGCGGTTTAATGCCGTAAATGCTCTTTTTATCAACCTTCTCAATCAATTTATTGATAGGGTTGTAATATGCCAGCACAGAATTTTTATCACTTTTTAGGATAAAGTAATTGTTATCGGCCGGCTCTTCCTGATTTAAGATGGCAGTGGCATCACAGGTTCCATTTTCATACAAAGCATTGATTTCTTCATGTGGAATTTGATCTATGACGGTTTTTCCGCTGTGCAGGGTGTTCACATTTTTGATTTTTCCCGTCTCATAATCCTCAGCCGGCAAATTGAGAGACTTCGCCTTTAGCCTCAAATTGATGTCTTTACTTACGAGGATTACCTTTTTTGATTTGGATTCCTGCTGAAGCTTTAGTGCGGCATTTAATATTTTGTGATCTGCTTTGGTTTCATCAAATATTTTTTCAGCATTTATTTTGCTGTCCAGGTCCATCAATACCTTCAGTTTCCCCCTTCCTTTTCCATTCAGGGGAATCCAGTCCTTTAACATTTGGTTTTCAGCGAGCTTGTCCAGCATTCGGATAAATTCCCTTGCTTCAAAATTTTTAGTATCGTTTCCTTTTTTGAATTGATCTAATTCTTCCAGTACGGTAATAGGAATTCCTACATCATGTTCTGCAAAATTTAAAATAGCATCGTGCGCATATAATATGACGGAAGTGTCTAATACAAATATCTTTTCTTCTTTACCCATATTTCCTTCAAAAAGCCATTAATAGTTGATCTGCAACAAAATGTCCCTCTGCACCACGACAGATACGTATGTGATACCAGCATGCTAAGAAGGACGTAGCCTAAATTAAAAATTTAAAATCAAAGCGGATGAGAAATCAGAAAAAAGTACAAATATTTTTCAATCCGTTTCTTTATAGCCGGGCAAGCCTAAGCTACCCCATTTAACCTGTAAATATCTTTTCCTTCACGTGGTTCTATTTCTAATAAGTTTGCCAACACCAACAGAATGAGAGTCTTTGACGCAACATATTTCTTAATTCGGGCTACCGTGGCAAATTCCTGCAGGGTGATTTCTCCCCGCTCCTCCAGATATTCCATCAGGATCTTCTCCTTTTCCCCGAAAACAAACCGCATGTTTTTCGGCTTCCTTTGCCTTCTTAGTATCTCCCGCATTTCTTTGCTTGCCTGAATGCTTCTATCTTTAAAGCGCACATAGGAAACAAGCCTATCGGTGTCTTTTACTACATGAGGCTTTCTAGTACTGGATTCGATTTGGTATTTTAGAATGGCACGCTTTTCCGAAAGGGGGACAATTTCGAAATGAAGAGGAATCGGGGGCTTGCATAATTTTCTGACGGCAGTTTCCAGCGCAAAGGCCTCTTCCTCTGCATATTTGAGTCCCGGAATGGAGCCATCGTCGTCCACACCAATGAGCAGCAGGCCGCCTTCCGTGTTGGCAAAAGCGACAATTTCGCGCACAATCTTTTCTGGATGCGCAACTTTTCTTTTAAATTCAAGGGTTAGGCTTTCACCTTTGGTTACCAAAGTCTGAATATCCCTTAATGTCATATAATTTCGTTTTAAACACCCAGGCAACAGCATTCGCATACAGTCCCTTGGTCTGTACAATCCATGGTTTCCTTCCTGCAGCTACCTAAAGTCAACTATGTTTAATACCTTTTTCACGATTCGAAGCTGAAAAGCCACTTCTAACTCCCTTCTAGCTTCCCACTTCCAGCTTAACCAACAGGGCGCACCTACGGAGCGTATACCTCATTATCATGTTTTTCTGCAAACAGGCTGCCCCGTTGAGGCACAAGCTCTTTCGGGTTTTGTGCCTGCTGCGTACTGCCTTTTTTCCATACTTTGTCAACTGCCTTTTGCTTATTGCTTATACCTTACTGCCTACTGCTAACACCCCGTCAACTGTGTCTTCCATCTTCCCACTTCCATCTTCCCACTTCCATCTCCCAACTTCCATCTTCTAAAGTCTGACATCTATAATCTACAGTCTACAATCACTCTTCATTGTCATCAAAGTCCAAATCCGGCATGGAAAACATGCTGCTTAGCAAATCTTTGAACTGCAATCCTTTTGACAATTGTTTTTTACTTAACATGCTGTTTTCTGCAAGACCATGCAATGCGAATTCCATCATAAAGTATTGCGAAGATGTATCCAGGTTTTTGTGCAAATTGGTGACCAGCTTCTTAAGACCAGGCACCTTCTCCAAAGCTTCCTTGTATTCCGCAAAACTGGCATCATGAAACAGGTCTATTACGTTTCCTTCTCCAAACCAATCTGTGATGCTTTTATAAATATTATTGGCTTTTTTCTTTCTGATATTCTCCGGGTCAGGAAAGTAATTTGCAAATTGTGTTCTGATTGCTTTTCCTACCAGATTATTAGCCACAATGCCCGGTCCCTCCTGCTCGCCTTCATAAACCAACTCTACTTTGCCGGTTATTGCTGGCAATACCCCTACGAAGTCAGATATCCTGATAAAGGTGTTCTCCTCCTCATTTACCAGCGAACGTCTTTCTGCTGCACTTACAAGATTCTCATAGGCAGAGATTGTCAATCTGGCCGAAACACCACTCTTTGCGTCTACATATTCACTTGATCTTGCCTCGATGGCAATTTGTTCTATCAAGTCTTTGCTTATTTCATTCAGCGTAACCGTTTTCTTTTGAGGCTCTTTGATGCGCGCCTCTTGTTGCGTTATTTTTTTGCCTATTTCCAGCGACTTTGGATAATGCGTAATAATCTGACTATCGATCCTGTCTTTCAAAGGCGTTACGATGCTGCCCCGATTGGTGTAGTCTTCGGGATTGGCTGTAAATACAAACTGGATATCAAGCGGCAATCTGATTTTAAAGCCTCTAATTTGAACATCGCCCTCCTGCAGGATATTAAAAAGCGCCACCTGGATTCTTGCCTGCAAATCCGGCAATTCATTAATAACGAAGATCCCACGGTGTGCTCTTGGGATTAAACCGTAGTGGATTACCCTTTCATCAGCATAAGGCAATTTTAATGTTGCTGCTTTTATCGGATCTACATCGCCGATCAGATCAGCTACGGAAACGTCTGGCGTGGCCAGCTTCTCTGTGTACCTGTCTTCTCTGGCAAGCCACGACACAGGTGTATTATCGCCCATTTCAGCTACCCTATCCTTACCATACCTGGAAAGGGGTTGTATTGGATCATCATTTAGCTCTGAACCTTCTATAACAGGAATGTATGGATCGAGCAATGAAACCATTTGTCTGGCTATTCTGGTTTTTGCCTGGCCACGCAGCCCCAGCAGATTAATGTTGTGCATTGAAAGAATAGCCCGTTCGATATCGGGAATCACAGTTTCCTCGTAGCCCCAAATTCCTTCAAAAACATTCTCTTTATTTTTGAGCTTCAAGATCAAATTATCCCGAAGCTCCTGTTTAATGGATTTAGGTTGGTAGCCCTGCTTTTTTAATGCTCCTAATGTATTTATACTTTTTAATTCTTCTAATCTTTTTGTTTTATCCTGCATTTTTATGATGCCTGTTTATAAATTCTTTTTCCTGTTTCTATTGTAGTCTTCAAAGACAATATTGCCAAGCCCCTGTAAGCTGCTATAATAGGCATTCCCGTTGTTGGCCTTAGTAAACTCCCTTACGAATTCTTTGAGATAGGGATCTGAAGCAATCATGAAGGTTGTGACTGGAATGTGCAATTTTCTACACTGGCTGGCAAGATTCAAAGTCTTATTCAAAATCTTGCTGTCAAGACCAAAGCTGTTCTTATAATATTTGATACCTTGCTTCAGGCAGGTAGGTTTCCCATCCGTAATCATAAATATCTGCTTATTCCTGGTCTTTCTGCGCCTCAGAAGGTCCATGGCCAATTCAAGGCCCGCCACCGTGTTGGTATGATAGGGTCCGACCTGTAAAAACGGAAGGTCCTTGATCTGAATCTGCCAGGCGTCGTTTCCAAAAACAATAATGTCCAGCGTATCTTTGGGATACCTGGTTGTAATCAGCTCAGCCAAAGCCATGGCTACTTTCTTAGCAGGCGTAATTCTGTCCTCTCCATAAAGTATCATTG
This sequence comes from uncultured Roseivirgaceae bacterium, assembly GCA_964636035.1. GTDB lineage: Bacteria > Bacteroidota > Bacteroidia > Cytophagales > Cyclobacteriaceae > CAMPJM01. The sequence continues at coordinate 1,641 of CAZWQB010000049.1, read as the reverse complement.
AATGCGAAATATCGATCATCAAAACGGTGGAGGTTTGCGATTTGTGTTCCTTTTCCACAATCTCCAAATCTCCTTCCGTCATCATGAAATTTCCCAACCCGTGATTAATCTGAGCGTTACGGATAGAATCTGTCATGGCGATCTGGTCAAGAGAATCTCCGAACTGAAAATTTCGGTGATCAGTACCTTCTTCATCGCCTGTGCCGGTGAATGGCGTTTTATGACTGCCCCGCCCTGCCTTTTTTAATTTCCCAAAAATTTCTTCAAGCGCACTCCTTCGGATATTCTGTTCCATTTTTGGTGTGACCTTAATCTCACCTTTTTCATTATCGTCTGTAAGATATCCCTTGCTTTTCAAATCTTCTATGAAATCTCCTATGCCATAGTTCTCGTTGGTAAGATTGTGTTGCTTGTCCAGATTGCTCAGCCACCTTAGCGCCTCTCCGGCATCTCCGGCAGTGATGAGCAACAACTGCATGAAAATATTCAAGAGATTATCGAAATTACTTTGGGAAGCATTTTGTTCTGGAATGTATTCTGTAAACCTGTAGCCTGCCATATTGAGAATTTTTATTGGTCAACCGAATGATAACGAAAAATCATTTGTCAATGGTCTAACATAAAAAAGAACGTTTCAATTCACACATCCGGGAAGAATGGCAGAATTAAATTGAGCTGAATGTTTTATTGCACATGTACTATTCCATATCACTTTTGTCAAAGGAAAATACGGAATATGCATAGTTTTGTTTTCCAGTGATTCATTAAAAGGCAGGTACGATAACAAATCGATAGGACTAAATTTTGAATTATTGATATTGGAAGAAGACCAATGGAGCATTAATAAGATAATAATTCACTCGGTTCAGGTTCTTCAAAAAGTAAAATCTATCTGAAAAATAAAATCTTTAAACATGAAAAAAGTAGTTACAGGTTTCTTTGCTTTGACAATTTTCCTTATTACGAGTTGCTCTGTAAGAACATGTCCGACTTATACACAAGCTCCTATTGAAAATCCAGCTCAGGAAGAAATCAATTGCTAATCAAAATATTGTTGGCTCACCGGTACTTTTTTCAAACGTAGAAAAAAGCACCGGGAAGCTGGCAAATGGCATCCTAAGGAGTATAAAAAAATTCCAGCGGATCAGGATAGATAAAACTGTATGGCAACTCCTCCATGATCTTAGCTCCTGAAACCGTCTTCCTTTTCACATTTGAGTTACCTGAAGCATTAAACATAGGTGGTTCAAATCCAAAATCGGCAGCATTCTTCAAAAAAACAGCTTTTCTGGAAGGGTGTAATGGTGCCACCAGGTTATACAGGCCTTGAAATTTTCTCTTCTTAATTGACTTCTCCAGTATCCTGATCAAATCGTCCCGATGTATGTAATTCACCGGCGTATCTCCCGTATCAATCGTTTTTCCTATATAATATTTTCCTGGTATTCTGTCATATCCTAAAAGCCCGGCACAGCGGAATACGATAAGGTCTCCATCATATTCCTGCTCCATCAGCTTCTCTGCCTGCAACAGTGCTTTGTTTCCGGTATTTTGTAAGCTCAAACGGGTTGTCTCATCTACCATGTCGTAGTCAGGCGGGTAGACAGAAGTAGCACTTATATAAATTATCTTTTTGACATT
>CAZWQB010000048.1:10181-18273 GCA_964636035.1 uncultured Roseivirgaceae bacterium | reverse complement strand
CTAAATGAAGGATGGAACCAGATTGGCAACCCTTACATGTTTGACATTTCCTGGAATGAGGTGATGCAGGCGAACAATAACCCGGAATTCATCGGCCCCTTAATAAGCTACAATGGTACCTATGTTGAAACACAAACATTGGGCGTTTTTCAGGGGGCTTATGTTCACTCGGGAGAAGCAACCACTATTGTGATACCAATAGGCGTTCTGGAGGGCAGCAGCGCCGGTCGCTCTATGACGACTGAATCCGGAAGGTTCTTAGCTGACAAACAGGCACCGAGCGGCTGGAATGTTGATTTCGCGCTTTCATCCGATGAGCTTGTTTATAATTTGGCCGGGCTGGGAATGCATAGCGAGGCCAGCAAAAGCAAAGACCGTTTTGACAGAATCGCATTGCCCAGGCTTCCCTCCTATCTGGATCTGAATTTTGAACATCCCGAATATTTTTCACCACAGTTCACCAAAGACATCGTGCCACTTCAGGATGCTTACGTTTGGGAAATGCAGCTTGTCTCGAGCCAGGGCAACAAACCGGTGATCATATCCTGGAAAAAGCCAGAAGAGCTTCCCGAAGGTAAGAATCTCATTCTTTTTGACCCGGTCAGAAGAAGACAGATTGATATGAAGTCTGTGGAGAAATATGAAGTTATAGGCGAAGTAAAGCTTCAGGCATATTATGGCGATAATGCATTTATTGCGAAAAATTTAAATGCTGAATCTGTTTACATTGGCGCCGTTTATCCGAACCCTTTTTCTGACGAGTTTGCGATTCCTTTAGCTTTGCCGGAATCGGAAGGGGATTACGCGGTGGATGTCGTGCTGTATAATAATGTAGGCAAACAAATCATAACACCATTTCATTTCTCCGTTGACGGTGGTTTCCAGGATGTCCAATTAACACAAAATCGGCTTTCCGGGCTGAATGATGGTTTGTATTTCTATAAAATCAGGATTTCTCAGCAAGGAGACATTTTAAAAGAAGAAGTAGGGCGTATAATTAAAAAGTAGGCTTTTACGAAGTCAATTAAAGCGCCTATTCTCCAAATATACCTTTGTAGCTCAATGAACCATCTTTTACGTTAGCTGCAGAGGTATAAGGATGCTTTTGCGGCTTGGTTTCAGAAAGGATATGCAAAACCTCCCATCCTTTCACTGCCAGGTAATCAGAAATAATGGATCGATGGCACCGCCACCATACGGCTTCCGAACACATGTATGCTACATTTTTAGTTGTAGCATGTTCCATTAGATCATGCAAAGCCTGATGAAAAGCCGGGGATTCTGAATAATCTGCGTAAGCTCGAAATGAAGAATTTCTCCATGCGACGTTTTCGGACTCGGGGTTAATTTTTCGCCTTCCTCCCAATGCTTCCATGTGCAGGTATTCGATGTCCCGCTCTTTCAATAGCTTCTGTAGATTTTCTTGGGCGAAATGTGGCCATTTTCTGGAGCCTGGAAATCGCCGAACATCGACTAAAAGATGAATCCTCTGCCCACTAAGCAGGCTGAAAAATTCCTCGAAGGTTCTTGTAGAGTGTCCAATTGTCCAGATCGTTTTTTCCATTGATTCTTAAAAGTTGTCTACACAGTTTAAACTTAATGTTGTCGTTTAGGTTTTCTTTCTTGATATCTCGTTTTGTTATATTCTATATTGTTGCTTATGCCACAAGTCGTTGCCTTATTAAAGAAAGTAGAAGCGCTTCAGGATGTGCCGGAAGATCAACTTCAATGGATGGCAGAAAAAGGGAAGATCCTGGAGTATAAAGCCGGTGATTATGTTTTCAAAAACGATGAACCTCTGGATAAGATGATCATCGTTTTAGCTGGCCTTATTTCGTTAAAGGTTTCCCAGAATGGACAGTTCAAGGAAATCAATCAAATAGTGAAAGGTGGAATAAGCGGCGCCCTCCCCTACTCCCGTGCAGATAAAAGCACAGGGAGCGGAATTGCAGAAGCCGATTGCACAGTTTTTCTCCTCGACAAGTCCTGTTTTGAGGAAATGATAAAGCACCACCATGAACTCACTACTGTATTGGTTCATATCATGGCCAGCAGGATCAGGGAGTTTACCACGGCGCAGCAACAAGATGATAAAATGATGGCGCTAGGCAAGCTTTCTGCCGGCCTGGCGCACGAATTGAACAATCCGGCCTCGGCTGTAGTAAGAAGTTCAGCAGCGCTTAAAAAAACAAACGAAGTATTACCCGGCTTGGTCAGGAAAGTGGCTTCATTGGATATCGATCCGCAGAAACTGAAGACCGTTCATCAGCTTTTTTTAGAAAAGGCACAAATCAGAAAAGATCTCAGCTTAAAAGATAGGACAGAACTGGAGGATCAGCTAAACGATTGGTTGGAGACACAGGGAATTGAAGACCCTTATGAGATTGCCGAAGTTTTAAGCGATTATGGTTTTTCGACGGGCGACCTTCAAACTATCAGCGACCAGGTGGGAGCTTCCAATTTAAAACCCCTGCTGGAATGGCTATGTCAGTCTCTGACCTTCAACAAACTTGTTGACGAAATACAGGAAGCATCGAAACGCATATCTGACCTGGTACATGCGATAAAATCATACTCGCACATGGACAGGTCGCCGGATAAGGAAAGCCTTGATATTCACGAAGGTATAAATAACACCCTGACCATGTTAGGCCACAAGCTTAAGACGAAGAAGATTGATGTTGTTAAAGATTTTTCTGATTCCCTGGATGAAGTAAAAGCCTATGCCGGTACACTCAATCAGGTTTGGACTAATTTAATCGACAATGCCGCAGATGCGATGGGTGAAGGCGGTACACTCACTATCAAAACATTTCAGGAAAATGGCAACATTAAAATAAACATCATGGACAATGGGTCAGGGATTGCCGAATCTGCCAAAAACCAAATTTTTGACCCATTTTACACCACCAAAGATGTCGGAAAAGGAACCGGTTTGGGTCTGGATATCGTCAGGAATATCATTGCTCAGCATCAGGGTAGTATCAATTTAGAATCAGAGCCTGGGAAAACGGTATTTCAGATATGTTTACCCATAGAAAATAAAGTTAATTAAATGAAGCTTCCTGTAATATTTGTAGTTGATGATGACCCTCAGGTTTTAGGAGCCATAAGCAGGGATCTAAAAAAGGAGTTTAGAAAGGCTTATAGAATTATCAGTACAGAATCTCCCAAGGAAGCGCTGGAATTTTTGAACGACATGGCCAATAAAGGCGAAACGGTGGCTTTGTTCCTCTCCGACCAGAAAATGCCTGACATGCTCGGCGTTGATTTTCTGGAAAAGGCAAAAGGGATTTTTCCCGATGCGAAAAGGGTCTTGCTAACAGCTTACTCTGACATGGAGGCGGCCATACGTGCTATCAATGAAATTCAGCTTGATTATTATTTGCTGAAGCCCTGGGACCCACCGGAAGAGAGATTGTTTCCTGTGCTTACGGGACTCCTCGAAGATTGGCAAATCCACTACAGGCCCGGATTTGAAGGCATTAAGGTTATCGGCCATGCCTTTACACCCAAAGCACATCGCCTGAAAGACTTTCTTGCGGGCAATCTTGTTCCTTATGAGTGGTTGGACCTGGAAAAAAGTCAAGATGCGAGGGATTTATGTCAACGAAATGATATCCAAACCTATCCTGCTGTGTTCTTTGAAGATGGTGCCATTTTACAGGACCCGGACCTTAAAGAAGTGGGAGAAAAGGTGGGATTGAAAATAAAGCCATCTTCTGATTTATATGATGTTGCTATTATTGGCGCCGGTCCGGCTGGCCTGGCAGCAGCCGTATATGGTGGATCAGAAGGATTGAAAACCGTTTTGATTGAAAAGCGAGCTCCAGGGGGACAGGCCGGCACCAGCACCCGTATTGAAAATTACCTTGGTTTTCCCAATGGGGTGAGTGGGGCCGAACTTACGAAAAGGGCCATTACGCAGGCCACGAAGTTCGGTATTGAATTTCTTTCTCCACAAGAAGTAATTTCTATAAAACTCAAAAATCCCTACAAGATACTGGTGCTTGATGACGGCTGTGAAATCAATGCGAAATGCGTGATCATTACAACCGGGGTAGAGTATAAACAGTTAGAAGCGAGTGGATTAGACGATTATACTGGAGCGGGCGTATATTATGGTGCCGCTACCACAGAAGCGAACGCCTGCAGGCAAAAGGATGTGTATGTAGTAGGCGGAGGCAATTCTGCAGGCCAGGCGGCTCTGTATTTATCAAACTATGCAAGTAAGGTTTTCATCGTCATCAGAAGGGACGATCTGACAGATTCCATGTCGAAATATCTTATTGATCAGATAGGAGGCGTAGAAAACATTGAAATCCTGAGCAATACGGAAGTAGTTGCTGCCGAAGGGAACGGAAGACTGGAGAAGCTGGTACTCGAGCATTGCCTAACCAAAGAAAAGACAAAAAAAGATGCCAATGCTTTACTTATTTTCATCGGCGCCAAACCCCACACCACATGGCTGAAAGAAGATATCTTTAAAGACGACAAAGGTTTTATTACGACCGGTCGCGATCTATTTCTTCACAAAAATTTCAAGAAGGTATGGAAAAAAAGCCGTGATCCCTATTTTTTGGAAACCTGCACCCCGGGTATATTTGCAGCGGGCGATGTGCGGTCAGGAGCCATGAATCGCGTGGCCTCGGCAGTGGGAGAAGGAGCAATGGCTATCAAGTTTGTGCACCAATACTTAGCTGAATTGTAATCCAGGACAGCAATGATGCTCGCGAAGGTGAGCTGCCTGTCGACACGGAATAATCAAAACCGCTTTTTTCGCAGGTATAGCGCTTCAACTTTGTCTCGTGCCCATTGGGTCCTTCTGAGAAAGGTGAGGCTCGATTTTATGCTTGGATTTTCTTTGAAGCATCTGATATTGATTCTTTCACCCAGTTCCTGCCAACCATAATCGGCAACAAGTTCGTTCAGAATCATTTCAAGTGTTTTGCCGTGGAGCGGGTTGTTCTTTTGCGTTTCCGCCATGGATATTTGTTTTCAGTTAAATGAAGGAGCTAACGTCTCTGATGATTGCTAGCGGCGTTTGTGGTATATGTGCAAATGCCACTGCTTCACATCTCTGGCAATGGCATTTGTATTGATTTTCGCTTATGATTAACCCTTTGGTGGAATAGTGGGTCGCACCTCAATTTTGCTGGGCAGCGTTCGCGGATTCATCTTCATCAGATCAACTACCATTTCACCAATGTCTTCTATTTGGATCTTCCAGCCATCCTTGTCATTGGGTTCGTGGTTGTTGAAGTAAGTGGCGACAGATCCCGGCATAATGGTGGTTACTTTCACACCATGACTCCTTACATCTAACATCACAGCCTGACTGAAGCCTGTTAGCCCAAATTTACTGGCATTGTAAGCAGAACCTCCCGCAAAGAAATTGGTGCCTGCCAGGCTCGAGATGGTTATGATATAGCCCTTGGTAGCTTTTAAAGCATCCAGGCTTGCTTTCACACTAAAAAACACACCGGTCAAATTTGTGTCAATGGTGTCTCTCCACTGGTCTTCAGTCAATTCTTCAATGCTTCCAAAGATGCCAATTCCGGCATTGGCTACCATTAAATCAAGTTTGCCCCATTTATCAAGAACCTTTTCAACTACATCTTTTTGAGATTCCAGGCTTCTGACATCTGCCGCAAGTCCTATCACTTCTCCTTTGCCTGCTTTCTTTAGTGATGCTGCAGCACTGTCTGCATTATCCTGAGATCGACTGGTGATGGCGACTTTCATTCCTTGTTCCATTAAAGCCGCGGCAATGCCATAACCAATACCTTTACTTCCACCGGTAATGATGGCGACTTTGTTTTCTAAATTTTGCATTTTTTGTTTCTTAGTTTTCAGGTTCTGGCAAGCAATCAAAAAAATGATCGATTTACCGTGTTAAATCTAAAACATAGTAACTAAAATTAGAATGCAAGGTTACGCAAATTCTTCATTAGGTTGCAACACCTGGTAAAAATGGAAGATGACCAGGCTGTACTTCTGATCTGACAGAAAGTCCCGGAGGTATGAACTGCACTATGAAAATACCTTCAAGCTTTCTGATTTCATGTCCCGGAACTTTCGCTTTGAACATGGGATTTTAAAACTATTTTCTAATTCAGGAAGTTGACATGAAAATATAATGGTATGCCTTTAATCGGAAAAATAATCAAGACGGTGGTGGATGTCACCAGCAACCTTTCTTCCAGTGAAGATGCGATAGAGGCTCAGGATCATGTTCTTGAGAAACTACTACAGAAAGCTGCCCTTACTTCATTTGGTAAACATTACAACTTTAGCGATATCTTAAATGCTCCCGATATTAAGTCGGAGTTTGCATCAAGGGTTCCTTTGCACGATTATGAAAAAATTCATAATGAATGGTGGCACCAGCAAATTGCGGGTAAGGAAAATATCACCTGGCCCGGAAAAACGGAATATTTTGCTGTGAGTGCGGGCACTACCGGAAATACCAGCAAGAAAATACCTGTTACATCTGATACTTTGAAAGCCATCAGGGAAACAGGTATCAAGCAGGCATTGGTATTGCCCCAGTTTGACCTTCCGGAAGCATTTTATCAAAGCGGCGTTTTGATGTTAGGAAGCAGTACCAACCTCAGAAAGTCAGAAGCGCATCTGGAGGGTGAAATAAGCGGGATCAGTGCAAGTAACCTGCCTTTTTGGTTCAAAGGATTTTACAAGCCCGAGGAAGAAATTGCTGCCATCGACAATTGGGACGAGCGGGTTCTCAACATAGCAAAAAAGGCACCGGATTGGGATATTGGTGCACTTTCGGGAATTCCTTCCTGGATAGAACTGATGCTGCAGAAAATTGTAGAATACAACAAGCTGGACACCATTCATGACATCTGGCCAAACCTCTCTGTCTATACAAGCGGCGGAACTGCCTTTGCTCCCTATAAAAAAAGCATGGAGAAGCTATTTGCAAGGCCATTGATTTATTTGGATACTTATCTGGCTTCTGAAGGATTCCTCGCCTATCAAAAGCGGCCCAACGAAAAAATGGCCATGGCATTGTCTTATGATACAGGGATTTATTTTGAGTTCATTCCGTTCGAAGAGAAGTATTTCGACGAAAAGGGTTCCCCGGTACCAGATGCGCCTGTTGTTAGTTTGAAAGATGTCGAAGTAGACAAAGAGTATGCCATCATCATCTCCACGGTTTCTGGCGCCTGGCGCTATAGCATTGGCGACACAGTCAAATTTACCAACAAGATCAACAGCGAAATAATCATAACCGGCCGAACCAAACATTTTATGAATGTAGTGGGCTCTCAAATGTCGGTTAATAAAATGAACGAAGCGTTGATAGAACTAGAAAAGCAGTTTAACATTTCCATACCTGAATTCACCATCGCTGCAGTGAAAGTGAACGACAAATACATCCATCGCTGGTATTTAGGTGTGGAGGAGCACACAGACCTATCCGAAGAGGTAATTGCAAATGCTCTTGATGAAACCCTAAAAAGCAATAACAAGAGTTACGTGAGTGCACGCCAAAAGGCGCTGACAGGTGTGGATGTTCGCATCGTGCCGAAAAACCTCTTTTATGACTGGGCGGAAAAAGAGAAAAAGAAGGGCGGACAAATTAAGACGCCAAGGATGATGAAAGATGAACAGTTTCAAAACTGGGAAGACTTCGTGGCGTCGCGACTAACCACTTGATGAAGTAGGAAAGTTCAGAGTTCAGGGTTCAAAGTTCAAAGTTTAAGGTTTAAGTTTAAGGTCAGGGGGACCATAAACCAGGCCCCAGTGGGGTCCTCTGTTTGTAGAGGGAAGATATTTATAGTTTAAAGTTGTTCAGTGCAGAGTCCAAGATTCAGGGGTGCCAATAATCCGACCCCGGCGGGGCAAACTGTTTGTAGAAAATACAATAATGAGGGATACGCTCCGTAGGTGCGTCCTATTGGCTAGTTGGAGTGGGAATCCGGGATAAAAACCACCAGATGCTATCCCTTTTTCGAGATAGTATCTTTCCTGGTGAGGTTGAAAAATGAAAAATGGAAGTTGGAAGCGGAAATCTCTACGCTTTGCTAAACCTTGCAAAATAGAACATAGAGGGCCTACAAACAGC
>CAZWQB010000048.1:0-10081 GCA_964636035.1 uncultured Roseivirgaceae bacterium | reverse complement strand
ATCTCTACGCTTTGCTAAACCTTGCAAAATAGAACATAGAGGGCCTACAAACAGCAGACATCTTAAAGAATCTGCAAGGGTCGCAAACAAGAAGGTTTCGTAAAGCTGATGGAGTTGGAAGAACGAAGTTGGAAGATGAGCAGATGCACACAAATAACTCGAGCGGACGCTCGCGCCAGAGGATGAAGTAGGAAGTCGGAAGTGGGAAGTAGGAAGATGTTTCAGGGTTGTTCAGAGTTCATACAATGTTTCATGTTTTAAGTCCCACAAGTTTTCAAAGTTTATAGAAAATTTTGTCCGTTAGCAGAGACCTCCGTCGCTTAGGGCTCCCCTCTTCAGGGGGAGCTGCCAAAGGCTGAGGGGGTTTCAACGTTCAGGGTTTTGGAGGTAAACCTTCTTCTATCTGCTTAAGCGCCTTGTCCCTATATCAGCAGAAGATTGGACTGGTGATCGATTCTATAAATCGATCAGGATTTGATAAAATCCTGTCGCCGTCGCATGTGTCCTCACGGCGGCTGTAAAATGAGGTGAGTTGTTTGTGAGACACAAACAACGGCGGAAATCTCGCACGGACGATCGTGCTAGAGGTTGCAATTTCCTATCTTCCATGACCTTTAGCTTTCTTCTTCACCCCTGCCCCCGTGCTTTGCGAAGACTTGTGCTGTAAAAGATAATGTGCAATGAGTTTATCAATAAGCTCCTCTTTAGAAAGATTTTTAAACACATCTTTAATATTGCTCTGCACTGCCGAATCGAGTTGATGGTGGGGTTTGGTTTTGAAAACCTGTTTCGCCCACAAATAGACACTATTCTCTTCCAAACTTTCCTTCCCTGGTTTTTGAAAGGGTGAAATTTGAATGCCTAATTCTTCTTCCAATTTCCGTAGCCGTGGCAATTCATCATCCTGAATTACAATAAGGGACCGCCCGGAAGCGCCAGCCCTTGCCGTTCTGCCGCTTCTGTGAATATAAGTTTCGTTTACATCAGGCAGATGATAATGGACCACAAATGCCAAAGCCCGAAGATCAAGTCCCCGGGCAGCCACATCTGTTGCTACCAAAAGTCTTATATGGCCATTTCTGAATTGTTCCATAATTTTATCTCGCTGCGGCTGGGATAAACCACCGTGCAAAGCCCCGGAAGAAAACCTGTTGATAGCCAGGTTTTTTGCAAGCTTAGCCACAGCGGCTTTGGTATTGCAAAATATGATACCCCGCTCTCCTTCGCTTTGGTTCAGAAAATGCATGAGAATTTCCAGCTTTTCTGCAGCTTCGACTAATACGTATTCATGGCCAATGTTTTGATTTATTGTTGTTTCTGGTGAAACGACTACCCTTTTAACCGGCGGGTTCATATAATTTTTTACAATGTGCTGAACAGCATCCGGCATGGTAGCAGAAAAAAGCCAGGTCTTTTGCGTTTGTGGGAGATGCGGCATAATTACTTCTAATCCTTCTTTCAAGGCAGTTACCATCTCATCTGCCTCATCCATTACCAGGGTTCGAATTTTACGAAGGTCAATCGCATTTCTTTTGATCAAATCTATTAGCCGCCCAGGTGTAGCAATGATAATATGAGCCCCGTTAGAAATGCTTGAGATCTGCGCCTTGAGAGGCGCACCTCCGGCAACCAATACCGGGACAATAGCTGGTAAATATTTTCCGAATGCTTGCATATTGGCAAATATTTGCTGTCCCAGCTCCCGGGTAGGTACAAGGATCAAAGATTGAATATGGAGGTCATCAGGATTTGTGCGTAACAGCAGAGGCACACAAAAAGCCGCTGTTTTTCCTGTTCCGGTTTTGGCCAGCCCCACAAAATCTTCGTCGTCCTGAAGGAGCGCGGGTATGGCCTTTTCCTGTATTGCTGTTGGATTTGTAATATTTAAATCGGCCAGGGCTTTAACAATTGTTGTCGGTACCCCAAGTCGCGAAAAGCCCTCTGTCATAATCGTAATTTTTCACGAAGGTACCATTATTTTTGGAGAGGATCATCGATTTGGATTTTCAACCGGTAATTAGGTTCAAAGGATGATAGACAATTGGAAATTAGCTGATCTTTAAAAAAACTTGAGCGTCTTCCGGAAAAGTAAAATCCGGATAAAATGTTTGCGAGTACCTAAGGTGCAAGAAAAAGAAGAATTATACATGTTTTTATGATAACCACCTCTTAGTCTCCTCTTGGAAAAGGAGGAGAGTTGACGGTGTGCGTAATTCTTCTTTAATCTTCCCTAAGCAATAAACTTTGAAGAAAGGAGAATCAATTTTTAAAGTCGTTTAAAGCTGAGTTTTAAAAACGTTTTAGAAGCGCTTTTCTTGACCTTCTAAGACGCTGGATGAAGAACAACATTATTACCGATTTTCTACATTATAATCTACCAACATGCCTTCAAAAAGCCAATTTGCAAGCGCCTGGCGATTGTCCGCTATCACGAATCGTCGTTGGTCTTTTTCGTTTTTAATGTTTCCTAATTCAATAAAAACTGCTGGTGGATGGCTGTATTTGATCACATACAAGCTACTTCTACTACTTACGCTTCCCAGGTAATCTCTGTTGGGTTGGTGGCGGTCGTATTTCGACTTAATTTTAGCGTGTATATTGTCGGCCAGTCTCTTGCCGGAGGGACTGTTTTCATGGTGATAGAAATAGACGTCGATATTCTCTCCTTTACTTCTGCTGTCCACGTGGATCGATAACATTCTTTGGTAAGCTCCTTTGTGGCCAATATACAGCTTATTTACAGCGTTTGTGCGCTGCCTGAGTCTTTGTTTCTGGTTCAATGGAATGGGTTCATTGGGAAAGCAAACCTCATCCGTATCGTTCAGGAGAATATTATCTTCCCTGATTCCGTCATTTTCATCCTGAATGATCATATAAACCGTGGCCCCATGTTCCATTAGCCGCTTTGCCAGGCGGATGGTAACATCATAGGCATACTCATCTTCGCTTAGGAGGTGTGGACCATATTGTCCAAGTGCGCCCGGATCAGGACCGCCATGACCCGCCAACAGATAATATACCGCACCTTTTAATTGCTGGTCTTTTACTTTGAAATTGGCATGCTCTTTTCCAAAGTAAGGAACGTTCATCATAAGACCTTTCTCTTCCAGATCGGAGGCCTCAATCGAATTTTCGACGGGCAAAGCAATATCTGAAGCAGAATGAACAGTTTTTGATACAGCGGAATCCTTATCTGTAAGCTGGCTATCGCCAACAGCGGGAAGCAAATAGTTTCTGCCCAGCAATAGGCTATTATTGTCACCTAATCGCTCTTTGTTCAGCTCGAGAAACATTTGCATGTGGTAAGAGGGATTTAAACCATTTTCCCTTAATATGCTGTAGATGCCATCTCCTTCTTTGGCCGTCACCTCCCGGGAAGTAGGCTGTTGGGCAATTAAACCTACAGCATTTAAAATTAATAAAAACGTGCAAAAAAATGCTTTCAAAAAATATATGTTCATTCAATCTTTGAATCAATGACAAAACGCTAAAGTTAATTTATGCTGCCCGGATAATTAACTTCTTTAACCAAAGTAAAGGAGTTCTCTTAAAATATTCAAACCACCCCCCCCCTTTTTAATAAATATAAGTCGCGATTATTTGTTAGCTACTGGTAACAACGCATATTTGCATTTTATATTGAAAATGGAGTCCCTTAATAAGCAAAGGTTTTTCTTAAGTGCATTTTTCTTTCTCTCCGGAGTTTGTTTCTCGAGCTGGGCTTCCAGAATTCCTACTATCAAAGGAACGTTTGGGTTTAACGATGCAGAATTGGGGACGGTATTGCTCACAATGCCCATCAGTTCATTGATTGGCTTGCCGATTTCGGGGTGGTTGGTTTCAAAGTACGACAGCAGAATTCCTCTTTCAGTAGCTTTTGGCTTCCACGCGATTTGTTTAGCGGGCATTGGTTTTGCAAATTCTACACTCACGTTAGTCATCGCGGTTTTTTTGTTCGCCTTCAGTATGCGCATTGGTAACATTGCCATGAACACTCAGGCCATAACATTGCAAAAGAGGTTTGACCGAAAAATCAATGGCTCATTTCATGGCCTCTGGAGCACCGGAGGCATCGTTGGCGTTGGTTTTACGACGCTCATGGTTGGTCTTGATGTTGGGATCGTGCTACATCTTCTGATTGTTGCGATTTTAGCGCTCGCCACTGTAGTATACACTTATCGTTTCCTGCTGCGGGACGATAAATCAAAAACGGGTAACAAACTAGTATTGGGAAAGCCAGACCCTTACATTTTTTACCTGGGTGTGATGGTCTTTTTTGCCGCGGTTTGTGAAGGCGGCATGTTCGACTGGAGTGGCATCTATTTCCAGGAAGTGGTAAAGGTTGAAATCTTTACTGCCGGCTACCTTATTTTTATGACTACCATGGCGCTGTCCCGTTTTTTATCTGATAAAGTCATTGATAAAATTGGTATGGCGTCCTCTTTTACAATCAGCGCTGTGCTAATATCTGCCGGAATTTCTTTGGCAATTGTTTTTCCGCATTTCTGGCCGTCTATGATAGGATTTTCTCTGGTGGGTTTTGGAACCGCTGCGGTAATTCCCATGGTTTATTCGCTTGCAGGGGCTTCAAAAAAATATTCACCAGGCATGGCAATTTCCATTGTGGTAACCTACGGTCTGGTCGGAATGTTAATCGGGCCTCCACTCATTGGTTATTTGTCTCATGCTTTCAATCTGCAGATATCTTTTGTTCTTTTTGCCTTATCAGGGCTAATGCTGATCCCGGTGTCAAGGCTGTTTTTTAAATTGAAAAATGAATAGCCATGGGAAAGCTTTGTTCAAACCTTTGATTCCAGGGGTAACAATATTGCTTTACGAATATTAAAGGTGCAGATAAATCCGGCATGATACGGTGCTGTAATGAGGTACAGATGCGGGAGAAAAGCGACATACCTTAAAAAGCGCCTTTGCTTTTCATTCTTTGGACATAGTCTTTAGTGGCTTTTTTCACTTTTGGAGCCAGCAGGATGGCCGAAACCATTGTTGGAACTGCCATAATTGCATACATGCCGTCTACCAAACTCAGCACGACATTCAGAGATACCACAGCACCAAGCACGATCGTAATCATATAAAAGTAGTTATAGTATTTGGCATTATCAGCTCCAAAAAGGTAATTGGAACACTTATGGCCATAATAGGAATAGGTAAACATGGTGCTAAAAGCAAAGATAAAAACAGAAAGCATTAGCAGATATCTCCCTACACCCGGAATGGCCATCTCAAAAGCAGAGACTGTGAGCCGTACACCATCAACCTCTGTGCTTTCCCAAACACCTGTCAACAAGATTGCCAGTGCTGTTAGGGTGCAGACAACAATGGTATCAATAAAGGGCCCCAACATAGCCACCATTCCTTCCCTCACAGGCTCATTGTTTTTTGAGGCACCGTGTACCATAGGTGCAGTGCCAATACCAGCTTCATTAGAGAAGGCAGCCCTGCGCGCTCCTATGGTCATAACAGCAAGCACAGCGCCGCCCATCACCGCATTCCCTGTAAAAGCATCTTCAACAATCATGGCCAATATTTCGGGCACGCGCGCTATGTCATTCGCTACAATGTATAGAACCGTCAGCAAATAAATTACCACCATGGTAGGCACTAACTTAGAAGCCAGTTCCGCAATCCGCTTAATGCCTCCAATGATTACCAATCCCACCAGCGACATCATTATGAACCCAATAATCCATTTTGTAGTTTCACCATAGTCCCATCCGTTGGGGATAAGAATAACCTGTCGGATGAGCACTGTGAGCTGATTGGCCTGAAAGATGGACAGCAGGCCAATGACACCCGCAACCGAAAAAACGACAGCCAGGGGCTTCCATTTTTTTCCAAGACCTTCTTCTATCACGTACATCGGGCCACCCTGAATTTCGCCATTCGAATCTCTTCCCCTGTACATAATGGCCAGCGTACAGGTAAAATATTTGGTAGCCATTCCCACGAAAGCCGACATCCACATCCAGAAGATCGCCCCCGGGCCTCCCATATTGATGGCAACAGCAACACCGCTGATGTTTCCAAGCCCAACTGTGGCGGCAATTGCGGCAGACAAAGCCTGATAAGAGGTAATCTGACCCGGTCCGCTTTCATGGTCAAATTTTCCTCCAACCACTTTGACAGCATGTCCCAAATATCGAAAAGGAACGAAACCGGAATACAGCATGAAAAAGAGGCCGCCTCCCATAAGCAGGATCAACAGCGGCAGATCCCAAATCCAATCACTAAAAGCAATAATATAAGGTCCCAAAAAATTTATATTCATCGTTCAAATTTCGCTGATCTATTAAGTAGAAAAGACCGTGCTTTGTTGTGATGGATAACTCTGAATCAACCATTCCCAAGGACAGCTCAACTCCCTTGTCCAACCTATCATACCGACTCTCTATAATCAAATCTCTTCTGTCCACCCCCCCCTGTCTACGATATTCCGTCTACCACCCTTTGTCTAGAATCCTCAGTCTAAAATCTCATATCTAACATCTTCTGTCTAAAAGTCTTCTATCTAACATCCTCTATCTAACATCTTCTGTCTAAAATCTCCTGTCTAAAATCTTCTATCTAACATCTCATATCTAAAATCTTCTGTCTCATATCTGTACCTTTCATAGCTCCAGCAACTCATAGATTTTTCCTTTTTCCCTTGCGAAAATTGATTTGGCGTATTGGTGCATTGCCTGGAGGTATTTGGTTTCTTTTATGTCCAGGCCCAGTACTTTGTTTCTGATCAATGCAGGGGCATCCTGGTGATTGAAGCTGGGATGAATGCGGATGTATCGGTCGGCAGTTAGTAATTGATTTACATAATAGGTAGATGCCTGCATGTTAGTCTCTGTCAGCATATCTGGTAAGTATTTTACCCACTGAAGGTTTCCCCAGTCTCCGTTTTTATTGCTCTTTATCACTTTCTCAGCGATGTAATTTTTATTGGAAGTGCCACAGCCCAGCGAAAATACCTTTAGGTCCTTCAAATTCAATCCGAGGCCTTTTCGTTTTCCATCCGGGTGCCTGTATTCACCTTCGCCATCTGCGTGACTGTTAATGGCGTAAGCAAGCGCTGCCATTGAAGGATTGTTGAGGCTAACTCCTCCATCTACGTGGTTTTTATAGATAGGAAAATAGGTGGGACCGGCAGAGGTCATCAGGCAAAGATCTACCAGCGACAGGTCTTTGTCTTTTATGAAATTACTGTGGTAAATCCGCGGTCTGAAGTTGATGGGCGTTCCGTTTTCTTCGGGATTTAAGTCGAAGCTGCAAACCATCAGACTTTTTTCCTCGGCTCTGAGTTTTTGATCTATATGTCCCAGGGTATCGGAGCCAAATATTTCACTTAGAATTCTTTTGAACTTTTTATTGGAGTAATCGGCTCCTATGTTTTTTCCAAATCCGTCCCGGAAATCATCCCAGCCGGTATCGTAGAAGATATCCCGGGGCTTACTAAGGTAGAGGTCCACCAGGCGACCGGTTTCGATCCCATAGGCATAGCCAGTACACAAAACCCCGCCGGTAGAGGTGCCAGCTAAAAGGGGAAAAATATCTACAGGGTGTTTCCCTTTGTCTTTATAAATTTCGTCCAGAATCGTAGCTGGAATTATCCCTCTGGTTCCTCCCCCATCTATTGTTAAAATTTTGAAATTAGCCATCGGATGAAAAAGATTAAAAAAATAGTTAAAAAAAACAGCAGCACATAAAGATTGAAAAATACCTCCAAAACTCCTATTGAACTTTCTAAAAATCCTTGATAAAAATTCTAAACTTCAGGCATAAAAAAAGCAGATCCCGAAGGAGCTGCTTTTGTTAATGTTTTTACTTTTACGGAAGCATCGGAAAGTATTCTAAATTTCTTCGGCCCGAAGCTTGAAATGTGCGCCTTCCAGATTTGCGCCTACTCTGATTTGGCAGGCGAGGCGGCTGTTCGGATCGGCATCGGGCAACGTATCCAGCATGTCCAGTTCTGCATCATTGGGATCTTCCAGGTTTTCGACACCTTTCACTACCTCCACATGGCAGGTGGCACAAAGGGCCATGCCTCCACAAGTCGCCAAAATCGGATAGTCGGAGGCCTTCAGCACTTCCATCAGGCTTAGATTCATATCCGTAGGAACTTCAATGGACTGGATTCCTTTCTCGCTGTCTTCTACATCAAATGTTACCATACTATTGCTGCTGTCGTTTTTCTGTTGCTGTTATTAAAATGTATTGACACCGTTAACAGTTGTATATTTGAAACTTATTTTCTGATCAGGATACACAAACTTGTAGGCACTTTGCGACATCAAAGCCGCTTCGTGAAAACCACACAAGATCAACTTTAGTTTGCCGGGATAGGTGTTGATATCACCAATAGCATAAATACCCGGAACATTGGTGCTGTAGTCAAAAGTATTTACTGCAATGGCGCTTTTCTCAATATTCAACTGCCAATCAGCAATTGGGCCAAGTTTCGGACTCAAACCAAAAAGCGGAATCATGTAATCTGCTTCCACCTCTTTGATCTGTTTTTCTTTGTTTATGATTGCAACAGATTTTAGCGTTCCATTGCCTTCTACCGATTTCAGGTTGGAGTTCAGCAACAACTTAATTTTGCCGGCATCGGCCAATGCAAATACTTTTTCTGCCGAATCAGGTGCACCTCTAAAAGAGTCGCTTCTATGCACTAATGTCACCTCCTGCGCCAGATTTGCCAGGAAAATAGTCCAGTCGAGCGCAGAATCCCCGCCACCGGCTATTACCAGCTTTTTGTCTCTGAAATGCTCCGGATCTTTGACCATATACACCACCCCCTTGCCTTCAAATTTCTGAAGGTTTTCAATTTCGGGCTTTCGCGGCTCAAAGCAACCTAAACCACCGGCAATTACCACCACCTTTGCATGGATTTCAGTGTTGTCAGAAGTTTTCAAGACAAAGCTCTTATCTTCCAGTCGCGTGAGACTATCCACTCTTTCTCCCAAAGTAAACGTGGGTTTGAAAGGCTCTATTTGCTGCTTTAAATTATCGACTAAATCCTGCGCCTTAATTTCGGGAAAGCCAGGAATATCATAAATAGGCTTTTTGGGATATATCTCGGATAGCTGTCCCCCGATTTGTGGCAATGCATCTACCAGGTGGCATCGCATTTTTAAAAGCCCGGCCTCGAACACAGCAAACAATCCAACAGGACCCGCCCCTATTATGCATATATCAGTTTGTATCATGATCTTCAAATTAATACACAAATTTGCTCAACAATAATTAGTATAGCAATAAAAAAAAGAAAAAAAACTTACTCCAGATTCTGATAAATCGAATTTAATATTCTCTTAAACTCCTCAAAGTCACGATCACTAAGCCCTTCCCAGGCTTTCAACCTCACTTCGCGTACCAGTGGTTTTAGTTGTTTTACCTTTTTTTCTCCCTCAGTAGTAAGGCAAACATTAAAGCATCTTCTGTCTTCCGGATGTACCTTTCTCTCTGTTAATCCCTTAGAACACAGCAAATCGATAATTCTGGTTAATGTTGGGGTATCTTTAAAGATCAGATCTGCAAGTTCCTTTTGCGTAAGGTTCTGGTTTTCAGACAAGTTTCTGAGTACCAACCACTGATCCACGGTGATATTAAATCCCAGTTCTTTAAACCTGCTTTGGGCGTATTGCTTCACCCGTCGCGCGGTTCTGTCTAAAAGAAAGGAATAATGGTTGTATGATTCTTTCATGCCCAATTATTAGTACAACAACAAATATATACAAAAGGAAATTGCTTTCTCCATCAGAAGATTAGTTTTTTTACATACATGTCTAATAATATTTAATTTTTTGTTGATTTATTGATGTTTCTATCTGCTAATATTATTTTTTTAAAACTATATGAGCATTTATTCATATCAAAAATGATTTAAGATGAAATAACCATAAGGGGAACCATACCCACCGAGAATGTCCGAAAGACTCTCCGAATCGAGTCCGGAGTCTTTCGGACCGGACTCTTACGGAGAATAACTGATCTCGGGGAGTCGGAATTACCTCAAACGAAAATAGGTTATTCCATCCCGAAACGAGTCCGGGACAAGATTCTGACCATT
>CAZWQB010000047.1:0-18323 GCA_964636035.1 uncultured Roseivirgaceae bacterium | reverse complement strand
GCGATAGGATCAGAAGGAGGGGTGGCCACGGCGCATCCTGTTGCTACCGAAATCGGTATAGAGATCTTAAAAAGTGGAGGAAATGCCTTTGATGCAGCGGTCGCGGTGCATTTTGCCCTGGCGGTAGTTTATCCCAGAGCCGGTAATATCGGAGGCGGCGGCTTTGCTGTTTTACGGCTGCAAAACGGTCAGGCAGAAACCCTGGATTTTAGAGAGACTGCCCCCGCGCAAGCCAGCCGCGACATGTACCTGGATAGCGAAGGGGAAGTCATTAAGGGATTGAGCAGGACAGGCGCATTGGCGGTGGGCGTTCCCGGTTCAGTAGCCGGGATGTTTGCATTGCACAACAAGTTCGGCCAACTGCCCTGGAGCGATTTGCTAGAACCAGCCATTCTTCTTGCTGAAAATGGCGTAGCACTCACTGATGACGAAGCCGATATTTTGAATAGGTATGAAGATGAAATCGCTGATCAGAATGCCGTGGAGACGGCCTTCCAAAAAGGCGGTTGGGATAAGGGTGACACGCTCGTACAGAAAGAACTGGCTCAAACGCTTCGGAAAATAAAAGATGAAGGTGCGGCGGGCTTTTACACAGGTGAAGTAGCTGCCATGATTCAACGTACCATGAACCGCCATAACGGTATCATTTCTTTAAAAGATCTGGCTGCTTATGAGCCGGTTTGGAGATCACCCATTGAGGGGCGTTATAAACAATTCAAGATCATTTCTATGCCACCTCCATCCTCTGGAGGCCTGGCCCTGATCCAATTGCTGAAGGGTGTTGAAGAGCATCCTATTGGCGAGTGGGGGCACAATTCGGTCAAGTCCATTCATCTAATGACTGAACTGGAACGAAGGGTTTATGCGGATAGAGCAACCCACCTTGGCGATCCGGATTATTATCCCGTTCCTGTAGACATGCTCATCAACGATAATTATCTGACAGATCGATTTTCAAATATTGATTTTAACAGTGCAACATCATCGCAGGAAATTAAACAGGGGGAAGTAAAGAGCATAGAAAGCCTGGAAACAACCCACTATAGCATAGTAGACGGAGCGGGCAATGCGATTTCGATTACCACCACCCTTAACGGGAATTTTGGATCAAAGCTCGTAGTTGAAGGTGCAGGATTTTTTTTGAACAATGAAATGGACGACTTTAGTGCCAAACCCGGGGTAGCCAATATGTATGGCTTGGTCGGCAGCGAGGCAAACCAGATTGAGCCGGGTAAAAGAATGTTAAGTTCAATGACTCCAACTATAGTTGAGAAGGATGGAAATCTGTTTATGGTAGTGGGCACACCCGGAGGATCTACTATCATTACATCTGTCTTTCAAACAATCCTGAATGTAATAGAACATAGCATGACCATGCAGGAAGCAATTGATGCAAAGCGCCTGCACCATCAATGGTTGCCGGATTATGTGATCATGGAGAAAAAAGCGCTTACTTTTGAGGCCCTGGTGGCACTCTTTTTAAAAGGGCACGTACTTTTACCTACCAAAGAAATTGGGAGGGTAGAAGGAATTTTAGTCCGCGAAGATGGAACCCTGGAAGCCGCAGCAGACTATACACGTGGGGATGATAAAGCCCTGGCCTTTTGAACTCCGTATATTAGAAATAAGAGAAAAACATACGAAATCATGATTTAAGGCAGCAAATCCGAAACCCAATCCTGGCAACTGACCATGAACCTTGAACTCTGAACTTTGAACTTTGAACTATGAACTATCGACCCCCTCAGCATCCGGGACTATGCCCAGGACAGCTTCCCCCTGAAGTGGGGAGCCCTTGCGACGGAGGTCTCTGCTAAAGGACAAAAATTTTCTTTAAAGTTTAAAAGCTTAAACCTTAAACTTTGAACTCTGAACCTTGAACTATGACCTGTGAACTTTGAACTTTGAACTTAAAGAAAAGCGTATCTGCGAAAAGCTTTACCAAACCTCACGCTACCTCAAGCATTTCACGGTTATCCAGATTGTTAGGCATGATGATAATCTGCGGTTCATTGAACAAGGTTTAGTAAAGCAACAACTTGCAACCTGAAACCTGAAACATTCAACAAACCGTGAACCTTGAACTCTGAACTGTGAACCATGAACTGTGAACCCTGAACTGGTGAACTGTGAACCAAAACGAAAAACGAATACCTAATCCCTAAACATCTAGGTTTTCGTAAAATTAATAATGAACTTAGCAGCCGAGTAACACTTAGTTTAAATAAAAGAAGATTATCTGAAACCTTTCCAGAAAATTCAGCTTAAATATTTGAATAAAGTGATAATCCAATTATTTTTGAGCACACAAATACGAAAAAATCATAATGGCCGAAGTAATTAAAATGCCCAAGATGAGTGACACCATGGAGGAAGGAGTTATTGCCTCATGGTTGGTAAAAGAGGGCGACGAAGTAAAGTCAGGAGATATCCTTGCAGAAGTTGAAACGGATAAGGCTACCATGGAACTGGAGTCTTATGAAGATGGCACTCTACTTTATATTGGTGTAAAAGAAAAAGAAGCTGTACCGGTAGATGGTGTAATTGCCATAATTGGTGAAAAAGGAGAAAACATTGATGACCTTATCCAGCAAGCCAAAGGAGGAGGAAGTGCTCAGGAAAATTCAGGCGCTGACAGGTCTTCAGAATCAGCTTCTTCAGATGGCAAGGATGCAGCAGAAAGCCAGGAAAGTGCTACAGAAGATATAGATGTTTCGGAAATCAACGCATCTGTTATTACCATGCCTAAAATGAGTGATACGATGCAGGAAGGCACCATTGCTTCATGGCTAAAGAAAGAAGGTGATCAAATCTCTTCAGGAGATATATTAGCAGAGGTAGAAACTGATAAAGCTACTATGGAACTTGAGGCTTACGAAGATGGCATTCTGCTCTACATCGGACCCAAAGAAGGCGATGCGGTGCCGGTAGATGCAGTTTTGGCAGTGGTTGGTGAAAAGGGTGCGGATTATAAAGCATTATTAAAACAACACGAAGTCGGTGGTAAATCTGAGAAGAAAGAAAAGCCGGCCAAAGCTGAAACACAGGAACAAGATCGTGACGTAAAAGCTGCAGATGCTGCGCCACAGGCCACAGCAGCGGAATCATCAGAGGGTAAGGGAAGAATCAAGGCTTCTCCTCTCGCTAAAAAGCTGGCTGAGGAAAAAGGTTTTGACCTTTCAAAAATAAAAGGATCAGGCGACAATGGCCGAATCGTAAGGAAAGACGTGGAGGAATTTAAACCTTCGCAGGCGCCGCAGGCAAAAGAGCAGCCATCAGAAAAAACTGCTTCAAAAGCACCAGTGGTTCAATTGCCAGAAATAGTGGGCGAAGAGAGCTTTGAGGAGGTAAATGTTTCTCAAATGAGAAAAACAATTGCCAAACGCCTTGGAGAAAGTAAATATACGGCGCCTCATTTCTATCTGACGATGGAAATCAATATGGATAAAGCCATCGAAGCCAGAAAAAGCATCAATGAATATTCGCCTGTAAAGGTTTCATTCAATGATCTGGTTTTAAAAGCTACCGCGGCTGCGTTAAGACAGCATCCAAAAGTAAATGTTTCCTACCGTGGAGACAAAATGCGTTTCAACAAGCACATACACATAGGAGTAGCAGTAGCCGTAGATGAAGGCTTGCTCGTACCTGTAGTGAGGTTTGCAGACAATAAATCGCTTTCACATATTGCTGCCGAAGTGAAAGACCTTGGGGCGAAGGCAAAAAACAAGCAATTGCAGCCAAAAGACTGGGAAGGAAGTACCTTCACCATCTCTAACCTTGGCATGTTTGGTATCGAAGAGTTTACCGCCATTATTAATCCGCCCGATGCCTGCATTCTGGCTGTTGGTGGAATCAAAGAGACCCCAATTGTTAAAAATGGGCAGGTAGTTCCCGGAAATGTAATGAAGGTCACCATGTCATGCGATCATAGGGCTGTAGATGGCGCTGTTGGTTCTGCCTTCCTTCAAACGTTAAAAGGTTTGCTGGAAGATCCGGTTAGAATTTTGGTTTAGAAAGAACATAATAAAAAAAGTCTCGTTTTAACTAACGAGACTTTTTTTATACTTCATTTCTACGACTATGAACTTTCAAATTAAAAGAAGCCGTTTTATAAGAGTTCTGAAAAAATGGTTTGTTCTGGAAATTTTTACTTTTACACTTTTTATATTAAGCCTTTTGATTTTTTATTAAGAGGCTGTTTCTTAAAAATTCCAGACGGAATAGTTTCCCAGGCCGTCGTACAATAAATTCACTTAAATTATAATGACAAAAATTAAAATTCGATCAACTACTGTTGTTGCAGTAGCGCATAACGGAGAGGTGGCTATTGGTGCAGATGGACAAGCCACCATGGGTAATACGGTTGCCAAAAGCAATGTGAAAAAGCTGAGAAAACTGCAGGATGGTAAAATCGTCACTGGCTTTGCCGGTTCTACTGCAGATGCTTTTACACTGCTGGAAAGGTTTGATGAAAAACTCAATGGCTATGGTGGAAATATGAAGCGCGCCGCCATTGAGCTTACGAAGGATTGGCGGATGGACCGCTATTTGAGAAAACTGGAGGCCATGTTGATAGTGGCTGATAAAAATGAAATACTGATTTTATCGGGAACCGGTGATGTATTGGAGCCGGATAATCAAATTGCCACCATTGGGTCTGGTAGTATGTACGCACAGGCGGCAGCAATCGCGCTTAAAAAATATGCTCCGCAGCTTTCTGCAGAAGAAATCGTAAGAGAAAGCCTCAATATAGCGGCCGATATTTGCATTTACACCAACCATAACATCATTATCGAAAAAGTGGTGGAAGCTTAGGTCAATGTGAGGGTTTGCGGAGGCTTTGATGAACAAATATAGTCTCCGCTTTTATTTTTTAGACTTTTCGGCAATTTATGAACTAGTAAACTTTAGATTCATGATCACAATATACCATAACCCCAGATGTACTAAGAGCCGGGAAACGCTGAAAATTTTAGAAAGCTCCGGAAAGGATTTTAAAGTGGTAGAGTATCTGAAAACGCCGCCCAGCAGCGAGCACCTTAAAGAAATAACAAGCTTGCTCAACAAAGAGCCTCAGGAGATTATCCGCAAAAACGAGAAAATTTATAAAGAAAATTTCTCAGGCAAAGAACTTACAAGCGAAGAATGGTTTACTGTGTTGTCTTCAAACCCAATCTTAATTGAGCGTCCCATTGTAACTGATGGAAAAAAGGCAGTTATTGGAAGACCCCCTGAAAATGTACGGGAAATCCTTGAGTAGCTGCTATATTTAGCTGCGTGCGTGGCTTTCTATTGCAGCCAGAATGATATTGCAGCCTTCCTCAATTTGATCTGGCGTAATGGTCAGGGGAGGGGCAATGCGCATGGCACTGTCGCAATAAAGAAACCAATCGGACACCAAACCTTTTTGAATGGCCTCATCGATGATTGGTTTTAAAACATCAAACGATTCGAATTCGACTGCCATCATCAGCCCTTTATTGCGAATTTCTTTTATGGCAGGGTGAATCAACCGCTCCTTAAATAAGTTGGATTTAGCTTCAACGGAGTCAAGCAAACGCTCATTGAAAATAACCCCCAAGGTTGCCAGGGATGCTGCGGCACTCACCGGATGCCCCCCAAAAGTAGTAATATGCCCAAGAATTGGATTGTTCTTTAATGCACCCATTATCTCTTTGGATGCAATGAAGGCGCCAATAGGCATTCCTCCTCCCATTCCTTTGGCGCAAACCAGGATGTCAGGATGAATGTTGTAATGCTCAAAGGCCCAGAATTTTCCTGTCCTGCCAAACCCGCATTGGATCTCATCCAAAATGAGTAGCGCGCCATTGTCTGAACAGCGCTTTCTTACCTGTTCAAAATAATTTCGTTCTGCGATTCGAATTCCTGCCTCACCTTGTACAGTTTCTATTACAACCGCGGCCGTTTTTGATGAGATCAGTTCCAGATCATCAATCTCTCCAAACCTGACATGTTTTACACCCGGCAAAAGCGGACGATAGCCTCTTTTAAATTTTTCATTGCCACCGATGGATAAAGCACCCTGCGAGGAGCCATGATAAGCGTTATAGCAAGAAATAACTTCAGCTTTTCCGGTATACCTTTTTGCAAGCTTTAAAGCACCTTCTATGGCTTCGCTCCCTGAGTTCACGAAATAGGTGGAAGACAAGCTAGGAGGGAGGGTTTGAGCCAGCGCATGTGCCAGGGCAGTTTGGGGCGCCTGAATAAACTCCCCATATACCATAAGATGTAAATATTTTTCTGTCTGATCCCGAATTGCCTGAATTATTGCCGGATGCCTGTGGCCGACATTGCTTACACCAATGCCAGAAATTAGATCTATATACTTTTGACCCTCAGGCCCATACATGTAAATACCTTCCGCTTTTACTATTTCAAGCATAAGCGGGAAATCTGTAGTTTGAGCCTGGTGCTCGAGAAAAAGTTGTCTCTGTGAAAGCATACAGCAAAACTAAAGAGTATTTGTCACACAAAAAATTAAAGCACCCAATAGTATTTTATTTCTTGAGAATTTTTATCTCCACGCGCCTGTTGAGCGCCCGTGTTTCCGGCGAATGATTGCTTGCAATGGGCTTGGTACCACCAAATGCCCTTGTTTCAATCCGTTTTGCAGGTATTCCGCGCTCAACAAGAAACGATTTTACCATTTCCACCCGGTCCTTTGAGAGTTGCAGGTTCAACTTAGCCAAACCCTGATTGTCAGTGTGGCCGCCAAGTTCAATTTCTACAGTAGGATTTTCATATAGAAATGCTGATAGCCGCTCTATTTCAGGGTGGGAATCTTCCAGCAAGACAGCTTTGCTTTGCTGAAAGAAAATGTTGTTCAATTTAACAACGGCGCCTACCTCAATGGGCACCAGATACAGGTCTCTTTCTATTTCCGTATATTCATTTATGGTCGATAAGTCTAGGTTTTCGTTCACCGCCATAAAGCCTTTTGCTTTGGCCATAAAACCATAGTTATTGCCTTGGGTTAGCACAATTTTATAGCTGCCATCTTCAGGATTAGAGTTTGCAACTCCTTCATTTTTGCCACTGGGCAATGTTTCAAAAACAATGTCGGCGCTAATGGGCTCTTTGGTTCTTTCATTGTAAACCTTTCCACTGACTAAAACCACAGGCTCGGGTTTAAACTCGGCACTTAGGGCTATTCTGTAGATATCTTTGGATTCATTCTTTATGTCTGCCGTAGAGCCGGAATTAGACACGAAATACGCATATTTCCCGGCTGCATCTATTGCGTAATAGGCATCCCATTTGGCTGTATTGATGGCGCTGCCAAGGTTCTTTGGCGCAGACCAGTTTTGCCAGGTTTCGTCGAGTCTTTTTGTATAAAATATGTCGCTTCCGCCAAACCCTTTGTGGCCTTCAGAGGCGAAGTATAGTGTTTTGTTATCGGCTGCTAAAAACGGAGAAAACTCTGCTCTGGAAGTATTTATTGATTTACCTAGATTCAAAGGTGGCGACCATGTCTTGTCCTGCTGGATAAAACTCACATACAAATCCTGATCCCCATAGGAGTGATTGGTTTGTATGGCCATCAAAAGCACTTTACCATTGTTGGCCAAAAAATAATCCGCGTAATTGCTCTTATTGACATGCTCCCTGATCTCAATCTTTTCCGGATAGCTCCATCCTTGTTTGGTTCTCCGTGAAATGGAGGCGCCATTCTCCGCCGCCCCGCTGGTATTGTATTGGTTGATCAATAGAAGGGTATTGCCGTCCGGAGAAACGCCTGTGATACCATTTGCCAAACCGTCGTTTAAAGGTGCACCTATATTTCGGGCGGGCGACCAGGAATCGTTTTTCCATGTCGAAACATAAATGTCCCCCTCATCTTTTTTCCCTTTGACATTTTCAGGATGGTTTTGTCTTGTAAAGTACAAGGTTTTGCCATCAGCGGAAATAATGGGTTTGGCTTCTATGAAGGGTGAATTGATCTGTGGCCCGAGATTTTCTTTTTCAGTCGTGAAGGCAAATTCAGACTGCACGTTTGCCTGGCCAAAACCGTAGAGTTCGCGCTCTACTTGTGATTCGCTCGTGCTATGGGCTATCCCAATAGCATCAATTTCTGCACAACCCTTCTTTTGTGTGGTGTTGATATTCAATTCTACCTTTTCTACCAGGTAGGGTGTTTCAGGAATCGAAACGATCATTGCCCGGTGGTTGTCAGGAATAACCTCCGCTTCTTTTTTAAGAACAACATATTTTTGACCACTTTCGTCATGTAATGAAATTTCGACTATTCTTCCCGGAATATGATTTTCAATGACAATAACCTGGTTTATTTTTTGAGGTTGCTTGTAAGTCACGATCAGTGTTCCGAAGGCACTTTCCTGATTCAATTTAAATGCATTTTGATGCGTGATTCCCGAGGGAAGCGCATCAGGGGCACCTAAAGCCTTAATTCCGGTCTGTAAACTGCTTTCAGCTTGATTAAATTCGAAATCCACAGATTCAGCCCACTGGATTTGCTGGGCAGCGAGACCATGAACAGTAATAATAAAAACGAGCAGGGTTAATAAGGTTTTATACAGCACTTGCAATTTATTTTCGGTTGTCAAAGTAAATATCAAATTACCAGTGGCAAAAGTTCCGAATAGGATGATTGACAGCGTGTTAAGTGAGCCAGTTTTATGTAAGAAATGGAGCCAGTCAGAGGAGAATTAGAACTAGATGATAGATACTCAGATGTGAGATGTGGGATGTGGGATGTGAGATGTTAGAATCTAGATAATAGATAGTCAGATGCGGGATGTTAGAGCCAGATGAATTTCATAGCGTGCAGCAATCGCTTGGTTTTTACCAGTGACCGTACTACTCGCGCTCCGGGCGGAACAAAGCAGAATGGCTTGATTTGAAAATCGGATCGCTGCTGTTTGCCACCTCAGACCGTCAGCCCTCAATGCCACAACAGCCAATCGCCACTTGCTAATAGCCAACAGTCCTAAAGCACTAAAAGCAAAAAGGTGCCTGCCCGAAGAGCAAACACCTTCTACTGAAATTTAAAATCAAAATGACTTAAGCTTTTCTTGCAATCGCTTTTTTGGCTGCTTCGACGATGCTCTCTGTACTCAATCCATATTTTTTCAAAAGGTCCATGGGAGGGCCACTCTCACCAAAAGAATCATCTACACCTACCATTTCCAGCGGAGCTGGAGCGTTTCTAACCAGCGTTTGAGCAATGCTATCACCCAAACCGCCGTTCAGTTGATGCTCTTCCGCAGATACCGCACAACCGGTTTTCGCTACCGATTCAAGGATTGCCTTTACATCCAACGGCTTAATGGTATGGATATTGATAACTTCAGCACTAATTCCCTGCTGCTCCAAAATGGCTTCAGCTTCAATGGCATGCCACACAAGGTGTCCTGTTGCAAAAATAGAAACATCTTTTCCTTCAATGAATTTTATGGCTTTACCCACCACAAATTCCTGGTTTGGATCTGTAAAAATAGGAACCGAAGGACGTCCAAATCTTAAATACACAGGACCTTCATAATCTGCAATAGCGATGGTAGCTGCCTTCGTCTGATTGTAGTCGCAGGGATTTATTACAGTCATGTGAGGTAACATCTTCATCATACCGAGATCCTCCAGGATTTGATGTGTTGCACCGTCTTCTCCTAGTGTAAGTCCGGCATGCGACGCACATATTTTCACATTTTTACCTGAATAAGCGATAGATTGCCTGATCTGGTCATAAACCCTTCCGGTAGAAAAGTTTGCGAATGTACCTGTATAGGGAATTTTCCCACCTATGGTCATACCCGCAGCCATGCCCATCATATTGGCCTCTGCAATACCAACCTGAAAGAACCTTTCCGGGAAGGCTTTTCTAAACGCATGCATCTTTAATGAGCCGGTTAAGTCGGCACAAAGGCCTACGATATTCGGGTTATTCTTTGCTGCTTCCAGTAATCCGTCACCGAATCCTGAACGAGTATCTTTTTTTTCTGTGTAAGTAAATTTGGTCATCTACCGAATAGTTTTAGATTTATTGTTGAACCTGAGGTTATTTTAAATTTTTTAATTTCCGTGTACTTGCTGCCCATTGCATTGTGAGCCCTGAAAACTACCTGATAATCACCAGGTTGGATCGCCATAGTATGCTTTGTTCGGTCTTCCGGCAGGTTGTAGACCCACTTTTGCTGCCCATTCTCCGCAATTTGATAAATGCTCCCTATCCCTCGTACGCTTGCGTTTATATTCAGCACGCCGGGGGAAGCAATGGTAATTTCAGTAGTCTGGTCCGGATTAACTTCCGCACCTTTGATATTTACTGGTGGTAAAGTTAATACTTCTAAATCATACTTACCAACCAGGTATTTTTCTTTATAATGTACGTCTACGATATTCACAACTTCCGCACTGCCTCGTTTTCTGATAATCGCCTTTACACCCTTTTCATATTCTGTATGTCCCCGCAGATTTACAAATAAAGTTCCCTGGGGAATTTTAACAGGGATTACATTGTGCTTTCCTGCCTCAATTTTTGGCTGTTTAGAAATTATAGGTGGCAATGTGTTCACCAAAATATCATAAGAGATTACCGCATCAATTTCTACCGAATCGGGTTTTCCCTTTTTGTCCCGATAATGAACGAAATTATAGGTAGGCTCTCCGGTAAAGTTATTAATAAATGTAATATTTACATTTGTTTCAGTCGGTTTATTTTGAATATCCAGCAATTCCACACTCACCGTGGTTTTTTCCAATGTCTGTTTTAACGCCAGGTTCAATACATTACGGAATTCGCTTATATCTCTGGCGTCGAAAAACTGTCCCAAACATTCAAATTGTGCCTCATAATCCTGATTCATTCCTATGCCGATCACAAAGGGCTTCAGGAAAATTCCTTTTCTCTGCAGGGCCAACGAAACTTCGCAAGGATCTCCACCACAGGATTCGAGCCCATCGGTAATGATAATAATTATATTTCTATAATCGGGATCCTGCGGGAAGTCGTTCGCCGCCTGGCTCAGGGAATAGGCAATGGGTGTATTTCCTTTGGGCTTTAGCTGCATCAGACTCTGGATGATATTCTGATGGTTATTTTTTCCAAAGCCAACTTCCAGACGTGAGTCCTCGCAATTTTGGTCTCTCCTCTGAAATTGGTGGCCATACACCCGTAAGGCCAATTCAAGATTGACGTTGCTTTGCAGAGAATCCACCATATTGGCTAAAAGCCGTTTAGCGGCCATGATCCGGGTTGTATTTTCCCAGGGTGCCAACATGCTGCCCGACCCGTCCAATAAAAACAATATCCTGGTTTTTGAAGGAACCTTCTGGAGGTTTCCCTGGGCAAAACCAGGATTTGAAATTATTCCCGCTGCCAGTATAATGAAAACAAGCAGGTAGAAAGGCTTTCTGAATCTCAACTACTCTTATTTTCTAGTAATCACCAAGGGTTTCTTCCAGTTGATCCAAAGCAAGCTTCAATTGTTCGTCGTTAGGGGCAATTCCATGCCATTCGTGTCCGCCCATCATGAAGTCAACGCCGTAGCCCATTTCCGTGCTCATCAAATTCATCACCGGTTTGCCTTTTCCGGTTAAGGATTTAGCCAACTTCAATTTCGCGATGATATCTTCAAGGTTGTTGCCATGACTTTCGATTACGTTCCAACCGAATGATTCCCACTTCGCTTTCAGGTCTTTCAAAGAAAGGATCTCGTCAACGGGACCGTCGATTTGCTGACCGTTATAATCTATGGTTGCAATGATATTATCTACGCGGTTGTGCGCGGCATACATGGCAGCTTCCCAGATTTGGCCTTCCTGCTGCTCGCCATCACCCATTAAAACAAAAACCAGATTTTTATCGCCATTCAACTTTTTTGCTTGTGCGGCCCCGAGTGCTACAGAAAGTCCCTGTCCTAATGAACCTGAAGCAACTCTAATGCCTGGAAGACCTTCTTCTGTGGCTGGATGGCCTTGAAGTCTTGAATCTAGTTTTCTGAATGTTGCCAGCTCAGCAACGTCGAAGTAGCCGCTTCGTGCAAGCACACTGTACCATACAGGGGAGATGTGGCCATTGGAAAGGAAGAAAATGTCTTCATTGGTGCCATCAGGGTTAAATTCCTTATTGTGCTCCAGGAAATAAAAATAGAGCGCCACAAAAAAATCAGCGCAACCCAATGAGCCACCGGGGTGTCCTGACTGGCAACTATGTACCATTCTTACAATGTCTCTTCGTACCTGGTTTGCTGTTGATTCAAGTTCTTTTAATTTGTCTCTGTCAAGAAGGGAAGTTGGTTCCATTATTTTAAAATTTGTTTTGTATGATCGTTTGTTTTTACTTTTGATATTATTTCGGTGATGACGCCATTTTCATCAATTACAAAGGTGGTGCGAACTGTCCCCATATATTTCCTTCCATACATTGATTTTTCTTTCCATACGTCAAACTGTTCGTGAATAGATTTATTTTCATCCGCCAACAAAGTAAAAGGCAGTTCCTGCTTACTTATAAATTTCCGATGAGATTCTACGCTGTCTGTGCTAACTCCAATCACCTCATAGCCTTGTTTCTGAAGAACTTCGTAGTTATCCCGCAGGTTACATGCCTGGGCTGTGCAACCAGGAGTATTGTCTTTGGGATAAAAATACAATACTACTTTTTTGCCTCTGTAGTCGGACAGTTTGATGGTTTTTCCGTTCTGATCTACTCCTTCAAATTCCGGCGCCTTATCTCCTGCTTTTAACTCCATATTTATAATTTTGCTTTGTATTCTGCTTCGTTTCCTGCCCGGTCTTTTACTTTCAGAATCAATTCACCTTTAAATGGTTGATCCTTTTTTAGCTTATCAGACCAGATCAGATCACGCTTATAGTCATATTGCATTAAAATCCATTCTCCATCGATGGTAGTTTCATAACTATCAATACCAGAAAGCCCATCGCTAATAATAAACCTGAGTTCATCTTTGTTAATCTTAATCGCATTGATAGTCGGTGGAACTGTATCGGCCAAAATTGTGAACTTGCCAAAGTTACGGGTATTAAATTTAATATTCGAATTTTCCCAGTCTCCTCCCTCAAATCCAAAGGATCCCGAAGAACTCACACTGTAAACATGGGTGCGCGCTTTGTTCTTGTAATTTAAAGACGGCTTCAAAGTTACATAAATGTTCTTTCGCAGCGGGAAAATATCATTTCCAATACCAAAAATTTCCATATTTCCATCCTGCCAATAATCGGAGGTGAAATATAAAGTATCGTAAAGGGCGGTTTTGGGAAAATAAATATCCATCCTCTTGTGGTACAAATTAAAGACTTTGCCGGAAGGAACCAAAGCGCGGAAATTGTACTTCCACGTATTTCCCTGTATTTCTACAGAATCCGGGAGTCCTTTTCTAAGATCCCAGAGGAAGATGCTATTGGACCCGTGACTATAGTCCGGACTTCTTTTGTACTGCATTCTGTTGGCGAAGAATGTGCCGCTGCTATTTCCAGCGCCGCTGGCATGAGCAGTGATCTTTAGCGTATTCTTAATTACTTCCGATTCTGAGGTCGCTATGTTGCCAGTCGAATTGTTTGTCGGTGCCTTGTGGATCACCTGAAACGAAAGCTGGCTCTTGTTTTGGTAGGTGTCGTATGCATTTATAGTAACCGTATGCTTTGAAGACGCGCGGATTCTTAATCTCCCTTTGTTTTTGGTTTGACTATAAAACGGCAGGGAATTTCCCTCATCAATATAAAGCTTGTAAAACCTTTTTCCGGTTTGTTTATAAACCGGGTAATTATGGAAGGCCAGAATATCGCGGGTTTCCGAAAACGAAAACTTTGTTATGTTCTGATAAAAAATCTTCTCCTCGTCTAAAAAAGTTTCTATGCAGGCAATTCCGTTTCTGTTGCCAGCTCCATTTGCCCTGTCATTGCCAAGCAGCTCTATTCCTACCAGTCCGTGTAAAAATATGGGTTCTTTGATTTGGTATTTGGCTCCTGACTTGCTCAGGTTAAACTCAAATCTCCCGAACTGGTCATTAATTCTGGCGTCTTTTTCAAGGCTGATCAAGGCAATTCTATCGATATCCGGTGGTATGTTGTCCACCACCTCAGCAAATTCATAGGATAGCGGATTCAGAACTTCCTGGTTTCTGTCCCTGATTTCAAAGTGAAGGTGTGGACCACCCGACCCGCCTGTATTTCCCGAAAATGCTATTACTTCCCCTTGCTTAACAGGAAATTGGGTTCTTTCCGGGAACAACTCTATCTCAAAGGTTTTCTGGGCATATTGGGCTGTTCTGACAAAATCCTGAATAGGGTCATTGTAGTTCAGTAAATGTGCATAAACTGTAGTTTCTCCATTAGGGTGTTGGATGTACAAAGCATTGCCATATCCCCATGCCGAAGTTTTTATGCGACTTATAAATCCGTCAGCTGCAGCATATACCGGCAAACCTTCCACACCGCTGGTTTTAATGTCTATTCCTGCATGAAAATGATTGCTTCGCAATTCCCCCATGTTTCCTGATAGGTAATTTTGTTGGCCTGTACGAATAGGGAAAATGTAGTAGTTGCTGCTTTGGGCGAAAGCACTCACCAGGGAACTAAATAAAAGAACAACTGCGACTAAATATTTATCTAACTTCAAATTCAAGTAATTTTTGATCTTCGAGAAATGCTTCCACTTTATTACCCGGCTTCACGGGACCCACACCTTTTGGAGTGCCGGTAAATATAATGTCCCCTTTCTTTAAAGTGAAGAATTTTGAGAGGTATGAGATCAGGTAATCAATGCTGTACAACATCATTTTGGTGTTGCCCTCTTGTTTTAAAACGCCATCTACTTTCAGACTGAAGTTTAAATTCTGTAAAGATTTATAGTTTGACTTAGAAACAAAGTCGGAGATAGGAGCGGAGCCGTTAAAACCTTTGGCTATCGTCCAGGGAAGACCTTTCTCCTTTGCTTTTTGCTGAAGGTCGCGGGCGGTAAAATCAATGCCCACCCCAATTTCTTCATAGTACCGGTGAGCGAATTTTTCTTCAATAAATTTGCCTTCTTTCGATATTTTAACGAGCACTTCTACTTCATGATGAATGTCTTTTGAAAAGTCGGGATAATAAAATGCTGCGTTTTTCCTTAGGATTGCAGTATCTGGCTTCAAAAAGACTACAGGATCATCAGGCCTCTCGTTCTTCAATTCTTCTATGTGATCGGCGTAATTCCTTCCGATGGCTAGTATTTTCATATCGATTTGAGAATAAAGAACAAAAGTAATATTTTTCCTGAATTGAAGCGGATGATCTTCGAAAAATATCGGATTTGAAGCAACGAGGTCACGACGGATCAAATATTAGGAAAGCGCGTAGACCAATCTGTGGGAATTTAGCCTTCTAAAACAATTTTTTGGTTAAATAATTTATATTGTAATACAATTGGTATTTAACTTGCTTGAGTTTTATAAATCTCCTTCGCCGGGAACAGGTCAGTATAGTATTTAAATTCTTTTTTAAAATAAAATAATCATGAAAAAAATTGCTGTTTTATTAACCGCGGTATTTGTGCTGGGATGTTCTACCGTACCAGTAACTGGTAGAAGGCAATTGTCTCTGGTACCAAGTTCGCAGTTGATGGCGCTTTCCGCCCAAAGTTATAATGAGGTTTTGACTGAAAGCAAGGTGGTGAAAAATACAGCCGAAGCCCAAATGATCAACAGGGTGGGGAATAAAATCAAAACTGCCGTTGAGCAATACATGGCGCAAAATAACCTGTCTGATCAACTGGAAGGGTTTGATTGGGAGTTTACCCTCATTGATGAACCAACTATCAACGCCTGGGCCATGCCTGGCGGCAGAGTGGCTTTTTATACTGGCATATTGCCAATTTGCCGTAACGATGCTGGTGTGGCAGTAGTAATGGGGCATGAAGTTGCGCATGCCATTGCCAATCACGGTGGTGAAAGAATGTCACAGGGTCTGGCACAGCAATTGGGTGGAGTAGCCTTGAACGTGGCCTTGCAGGAACAGCCACAGATGACTCAACAACTGGCAATGACAGCTTTCGGACTAGGATCTAATGTAGGTTATATTCTGCCTCACAGTCGTTTGCAGGAGTCTGAAGCCGATGAAATTGGACTGATTTTTATGGCCATGGCAGGATATGATCCTTCTGAGGCACCGGAATTTTGGAAGCGAATGCAGGCGCAGGAGCAAGGTGCTCGGCCTCCTGAGTTTTTATCAACGCACCCGGCCCCCGAAACGAGGATCAGAGACCTTGAGAAACTGGTGCCGAAGGCGATGAAGTACTATAAACCTTAATGCCGGAGCATTACCAGGTCGGCCTGGGCTTGATGTTTTCATTGTGCCTGTGCAGCTTGTCGTGTAGCCTGAACTTCCTTGTGAAGGAGCTTCGTAAGATGAACTAATTGGCCTATGTCTTGTTTGACGGCTGTTGTGGTAGGATTGTCTGTTTTCTCTATGCTTCTAATCAGTTCTATGAATGTTGAATCCGTAACAAGTTGACATGAAGACTTAAATTTATGGATGGCGACCTTTAGCAAGTCAAAGTTATTCTCCTCCATGCAAAAGTAAATCTTCTCTAAAAACTCGGGGATTGTTTCATCTAGCAGCATTAAGATTTCCTGAATCGGCCCCGGGTCTCCTTCAAATATCTCATTCAGCTGTTTCAGGTTTAATATTTTTTCCATAATTTTTTAATTTATGATCTCAGTCATCCGATATTGCCAAATAAATTCTATTTTAGCCCAAGGGTCTGAGATTGGCTGGGCCAGGTTGTCGGATAAGTAAAAATACTAACTTCATAAAAGACCATAATCTGGTAATGAAGTTTGAAATTACCCCTGTAATATTTTAATTTTTAAAAGCGAATAAGTGAGGCAGACATGGTAAAAATATTCATCATAGAAGATGATTTGGTATTTGGGAACATCATAGCGAAGTCAATAAATAATGAGAACGACTATGATGTGACGCTTTTTACAAGTGGGGAAGAATTCCTGCAAAATCTTCACCTTAATCCGGATATTGTTAGCATAGATTACAATCTTCCGCAGATGAATGGGCTGGAGATATTGACAAAAATCCGCAACTATAACAAGGGCATTTATACGATCATTCTTTCCGGGCAGGAAAACGTGGAAATTGTAGTGGAAGCCTATAAAAATGGAGCCAACCACTATATAATAAAGAATGAAAACGCTTTAGTTGAACTGAAAAACAGTATCAAAAATTTTTCTGTGAATGTAAACCTGCAAAAGGAGGTAGAAGACCTAAAACAGCAAATCATTGACAGGAATAAATATGAAAGAATAATAGGAGAAAGTCCTGCGATTCTGAAGGTACTGAAGCTGATTCAAAAGGTTGAAAACAAGAATATTCTTACCTTAATTACTGGTGAAAGCGGTACTGGCAAAGAACTAGTCGCCAATGCTTTGCATTATAATTCATCCCGGAAAAAGAAACCATTCATTCCCGTCAATATCGGAGCAATTCCGCCTGATTTGGTAGAAAGTGAGCTGTTTGGACATGAAAAAGGCGCTTTTACCGGTGCAACAGACAAGCGTAAAGGCAAATTTGAAGAAGCCGATGGGGGTACGATTTTTTTAGATGAAATAGGGGAGATGGATATTAACCTGCAAACCAAGTTGCTCCGGGTACTTCAGGAAAGCAGAATCAGCAGGTTGGGCAGCAACAAAGAAATACAATTGGATGTGCGTGTGGTTGCTGCTACCAACAAGAATCTGAGTCAGCGCGTAAAGGAGGGGCTATTCAGGGAAGATTTGTATTATAGACTGCAGGGATTCCTGATTCACCTGCCACCGCTGAGGGAGCGCGACAATGATTCTATTTTGATTGCAAAGCAATTGTTGAGAGAGGCATGCGACAAGAACAGAATGCCTATGAAGACTTTCACCAAAGAGGCGTTGGAATCGCTTATGAGACATAATTGGCCCGGAAACGTCCGCGAACTAAAGTCTGTGGTAGACAGAGCAGCCATCATCAGCGAAGATGATAAGGTTGGAGTGGATGACCTGGTGTTTTCTGAACAAATCAGTTAAAGACGTACATTCGACTTCAGTCGAATGAAGTCAGCTTTGCTCAGAGCTGCTGCCAAAACTAAAGCGGCGAAGATAGATTTAGAACGCACACAAGTAGGCGCGCAGTGGTTGAAGCCACTAAAAAGAAAGAGTGAGAAATTAGCAATAATGATTCGGCTAAAGCCAAATCTACGGGCGGGGGTGTACATTCGACTTCAGTCGAATGAGGTCAGCTTCGCCCAGAACTGCTGCCAAAACTAAAGCGGCGAAGCTAGATTGAGAACGCACACAAGTAGGCGC
>CAZWQB010000046.1:17222-18341 GCA_964636035.1 uncultured Roseivirgaceae bacterium | reverse complement strand
CATCGCTGCCGAAGCTTACTGCAATGGTGTCCTGTCGGGGGACAGGACACGGAGGTGGTTTTTAACTAACAGAAGAAGTAAGCTACGAAGTGCTGACCGTGCCGCCCGCTTAGCGGATAATGTCGTTAAGTTAAGTTTTTTTTATACCTCACCCTGAGTCCCTCTCCTAAAGGAGAAGGGTTAGTTGCCTTAACTTAACGACATTGCGCTTAGCGGAGGTGTGCACGGAAGGCAATAGTGCGGTGGGGCGTCCCAAAACCTTCCTCAATTATATCCCACTCTAAAACATCAGCAGTCGTACCACCAGCGATGACACTTTTTTAGTATCTGCAGTAAATGAAGAAAGAGAGATGTCATCGCTTCCTAATTCATCTCTAAATTTTTTTTAAAAAAATATTCGCCCTCGATAAGGGTAAAAATAAAGTGGCTTGTCAAGTCTATATAAAACAAAAAAACAGAAGTCATGAACCTACAATTAATTAAAACTTTTTCATTTATTTTTTTACTGGCCTTCGCAAATGTGCAAGCGCTTAAAGCTCAGGATGGGGACACTTTGACGACCCGCCCGATTCAAATTTCTTTTGTAACACCACTTGGCACCAACGGCACAAATTCAGCCCAAACCATCAACAACTTTTCATATAATATTTTGTATGGCGCTTCTGCTGGTGTAAAGGGCATGGAACTAGCCGGACTGGCAAACAAAACAAACGGCCAGGTGATTGGCGGTCAGTTTTCAGGACTAGGCAATTTCGTCACCGGAAAAGTACGAGGCGCACAAATGGCCGGACTTATCAACACCTCCTCCACACTCAATGGATTTCAGTCTGCGGGATTGATCAATATTTCAAGAGAAGAAAATGCCGCTGAAAGTGAAGGCTCGCTGGTTTCCCACGGATGGCAAACCAGCGGCATCGGTAACATAAACAGCGGTTCCTTGAAAGGCCTACAGGCCGCCGGGATCTTCAACATCAATTCAGACTCACTTCAGGGCACGCAATTAGCAGGAATTGTGAACAACAGCAAACATATGCGGGGGGCACAAATATCAGGCATTTTGAACAAAACGAAAACGCTTTCCGGCGTACAAATCGGGCTTATTAACATTGCAGACAGCAT
>CAZWQB010000046.1:0-17122 GCA_964636035.1 uncultured Roseivirgaceae bacterium | reverse complement strand
GATGCGATCAACTATCAGGTGAATGAAGACGAATGGTGGACCGAAAAACTCAACCATTTGAACAAGCTGAAAGTGAACGGATCGTATCAAATAGCCCGTAATTTCAGCATCTATGGTGGTGTTTCCCTGAACGTAATGGTGTCCAAATTGAAGGCAAGCGATGAAAACGGCGAAGGATCCATTTTCAAAACCCCCAACTCCTTTTATGACGAAATACAC
This sequence comes from uncultured Roseivirgaceae bacterium, assembly GCA_964636035.1. Taxonomy (GTDB): domain Bacteria; phylum Bacteroidota; class Bacteroidia; order Cytophagales; family Cyclobacteriaceae; genus CAMPJM01. The sequence continues at coordinate 16,903 of CAZWQB010000046.1, read as the reverse complement.
AAAAATACGCGGGTAACTATATATCCGGGATTCAATGCAGGGTTCAGATTTTAATCATCCGGGCCAAAGCATCAGAATCTGTACCTACAACTACTCACTCAACCATAATAAATTATAAAAATGAATGCATCAACTAAACTCTGGTTTTCTTTTGCGGTAACGCTGCTATTCTTTGCTGCTAATACAAACGCACAAAGCCTCACACAAACAGTAAGAGGAAGAATTATAGATCAGGATTCGAAATCGCCACTCCCTGGTGCAAGCGTAATAGTACTGGACTCTAAGGACTTTTTGGGCGCCAGCACCGATGCAACGGGCAACTTCAGGATTGAAAATGTACCTGTAGGCAGAATTTCACTGTCCATAAGTTATATTGGCTACGAGGAAAGGGTTATCCCCAACATCCTGGTAACCTCAGGAAAAGAAGTGGTGGTTGAATTTGACATGCGCGAATCCTTGATCAACCTGGATGAGCTGGTAATCACTTCCGACAAAGATAAATCCCGAATTTCAAACGAAATGGCGCTCATAAGTGCCCGTGGATTTACGGTGGAGGAAACCAAGCGGTATGCAGGCTCATTTAATGATCCGGCCAGAATGGTTTCGGGTTATGCAGGTGTGAGTACAGATGCCTCGGGGGATAATACAATTATTGTACGCGGCAATTCTCCCAAAGGTATTCAATGGCGGTTGGAGGGCATAGAAATCCCCAATCCGAACCATTTCGCAGACGAAGGCGCGACCGGAGGGCCGATAAATGCACTCAACAGCATCATGCTGGCAAATTCTGAATTTTATACCGGCGCATTTGCACCCGAGTACGGAAATGCGCTTTCGGGCGTGTTTGACATGAAATTGAGAAAGGGTAATAATGAAAAGCGGGAGGCAAGTCTTTCTGTGGGTGCATTGGGCGTAGAAGCCGGCATTGAAGGACCTTTTAAGAAAGACAGCCCTTCTTCTTACCTGGTGAATTACCGCTACTCTTCACTTGGGCTTTTGGATAACCTGGGCCTGGTGGATTTTGACGGTGTGCCCAAATACCAGGATCTTTCCTTTAAAATGCACCTGCCTACAAAATCCTTTGGCACTTTTTCTCTTTTTGGTTTGGGTGGTATGAGTAATATCTCTGAAGAGGAATTTGCCGAAGAAGATGAAGATAAATTAGTAGAAAAAGGAAATTATAAAGCAAATATGGGCGTGGTAGGTCTTACACAGTATTTGCCGCTTAATAAAAATTCTTTTTTGCAGAGTACTGTTTCAGTCTCGCAAAATGGCAGTGGATTCGACTTGTTTGAACCCAATGCTGAACATCAACTGACGCGGCTAGAAGATATGGAGATGAACAAAAGAACGATTAAAGCTGCCTCTACGCTGAGCCATAAGTTTAATGCCCGGCACACGCTACAGACGGGCCTGCTTTACACCCACCACTTTTTTGATTTCTATTATGACGCCTTCGACAAAGTGCAGGAAGAGTTTGTAAGGGAACTAGACATGGATGGAGATGCCGGACATTATCAGGGATTTGTAAGCTGGAAATTCAGGCCTTGGGAGAATTTTTCTGTCGTGAGTGGCCTTCACGCCCATGCCTTGACCCTTAATGACGAAGTCTCTATAGAACCCAGGGCCAGTGCGCGATGGAATTTTCGTCCCGGACAGGCTTTTACCGCCGGGTTTGGCCTGCATGGAAGAATGGATGCCTTACCAAACTATTTCAGTATTGTAAGATCTGATAATGGCACCGCATCCATGCCCAACAAAAAAATGGAATTTTCTAAAGCACTACATTATGTAGCAGGATACGAAAATCGCCTGAGTCAGAATCTATTTTTAAAATTGGAAGCATATTATCAAAGCCTGTATAACCTACCAGTCGACAAAGCACCAGGAAGTTCATACTCTTTGATCAATGATATCGGTGGATTTACGGACCGAGCCCTTGTAAATGAAGGAAGCGGAGAAAATATTGGCCTGGAACTGACCCTGGAAAGGTATTTTGCTGACAGTTATTATTTTCTGCTGACAGGTTCTTTGTACAATTCAACCTATAAAGCGATGGACGGCATCGAAAGAGACACCCGGTTCAACGGCAATTATGCAGGAAATCTGCTATTTGGTAAAGAATTCGAGCTGAATGCCCGCAACGGCAAGAAAAAAACAATCAGTGTTAATACCAAAATTTCGTTGCTAGGCGCGCGTCGCTTTACGCCCATTGACCTGCAAGCTTCCGAGGCCGCAGATGAAACCATCTATGATGAAAGCAAGGCTTATTCTTTAAGAGGAGACAATATCTTTATTGCAAATTTTGCCCTCACTTACAGGATCGAGAACAGAAGAATCAGTCAGGAATTCAAGGTGGACATACAAAACGCTACCAATAATGCAGGCAAAATCGAACAGTTTTACAACAGCACTACCAACAAGGTAGAATATTTCGATCAGTTACCACTCCTGCCTGTGGTAATGTACACTATTCACTTTTGATAAAGGCTGGAATTTTTAAATTTAAAAGGTAATTCTGCTTGGGATTTGTCCTGCCGGATGAGACATGTGGTAACAATTGCAACATCTTTCGTCCGGCAGGTTTCCCTCACAACTTGTTTTTTTTCTTATAAAGCTCATAGCTGGCGCGTATCTTGTTCCTGTATATAAATACCAGTAGGCCAAAGAGAAAAACAATAATGGCACCCAGTCTGATGGCAAATCCTGTACCCACTTGCTCAGAAATCCAGCCCACCTGAAAGTTTCCAAAGGGTGAAAGGCCCAAAAACATCAACACATAAATACTCATCACCCTTCCTCTTAGCTCCTTTTTAACCAAACTCTGGATGATGGTATTTAACATCGCCGACTGCGACAACAAGCCCATTCCCACCAGGAACAATAAGGGCAAAGCATACGCCAGTGAGGTGGTATAGGTAAACAAAATGATACTGATGGCGAAGAGACTGTTCCCTCCAAAAATGAGCCATACAGGGCGGACTTTTCTTGCGTAAGCTCCTACAAACAAGGTAGCTACCAAAGAACCCAAACCCGTTGCTGCATATAAATAGCCCAGACCGGTAGCATCGAGCCCAAACTGCCGCTTCGCAAGCACCGGCATGATGGTTGAATACGACCAACCGAAAATGGACACAACACCCGTAATGGTAATTAATACCCTGATGATAGGATGCGTAAACGAATAAGCAAGCCCCTCTTTTATGGCTTTTATAGGGTTGACCTTCGCTGGTTTTATAAACTCATCTACTTTGATGGCCATCAGGGCAGCTAAAACAGCCAGGTAACTGAGTCCATTAAGCACAAATGCGCCTCCCGTACTTACTACCGCTATAAGCAAGCCCGCTATACTTGGGCCAATGACACGTGCTGCATTAAATGCGCCACTATTTAGTGCGATTGCGGAGGGCAATTGCTCTAAGGTTACAAGTTCGGGAACAAAAGCCTGCCTGGCCGGGTTGTCAATCGCATTTACTGTGCCGATCAGAAAGGCAATAGTCCCAATGATCCAAACAGAAATATTACCTGTCAGGGTTAAGATTCCCAGGATCAAAGCCAGTACCATAGCGCAGGACTGGGTGAGCAGCAAGATGTTTTTTTTTGGAAACTGGTCTACAATGACACCGCCGAACAAGGAGAAGAATAAAGTTGGAAGCAATGCCAAAGCTGCCACCAGGCCTACCATAAAAGCGGAATTGGTGAGCTGGAGAACCAGCCAACCTTGTGCCACGATCTGGAGCCAGGTACCAATCAAAGAAATTAGCTGGCCATAGAAATAGTATTTGTAGTTTTGGTTTTGTAAAGCAGGATAAGCTGATCCTAACCTTTTGACCCATCGTAAATTTCCACCAACAGTTACTTCCGGACTTTCATTGTAAATAAAATCTCCTTCAGATCGAAATTGCTTTGGTTTGACCATCTATTTTACTGCAATTGATAAATCTTTTAAATCTAACTGCAATCCTCCCCATCTGTTAAGCGAATACTCGCTTATTTCGACACGATCTTCAATCCTACGATTGAGCCAATCAAAAGAAAAATAAAAAAGAGCCTCCAGAAATCCGCAGATTCTTTGAACCATATAATTCCGACCAAAGCAGTGCCAACAGCTCCTATGCCGGTCCAAACGCCATAGGCTGTACCCATGGGAATGGTTTGAATGGCTTTGTTTAAAAGCATAAAACTTAAGGAGATACAGACAAAAAAACCTATGCTCCACTTGTAATTTGTGAAATTATCAGACAGTTTGAGGCAGGTAGTAAATCCTACTTCAAACAATCCGGCAGCAACTAATATAAACCAGGCCATTCATTTACAATTTTAGATTGAAAATCGCGTAAATTTACGTTCTTTATCAATTAAACCAGTATGCTACAGGAATTATTAAAGAGGCTGGATTTTGAAGCGGAGGAATTAGGTAGTTCTTTGGAAACTGAAAGTTGCGCCTTTGCCAAAGGAAGTATTATCACGCCCCATCAAACTGTAGAAAATTTTATCTATCTTCTAAAAAAAGGGAGTGTCAAAGTCTCTTATTTCAAGGACATCAATGAATACATTCTGGATTTCTGGTTTGAAGGTGATTTTTTTACTTCCTATGCTTCCTTCATTGAGAGAAAACCTTCACTGACACAGATAACAGCTTTGACTGAAGTAGAGGTGGAACGCATCCATTATTCTCAACTGGAGGCAATGTACGGGCGCTCTTTGTTGGGCAACCAAATAGGTAGAAAAATGGCCGAAAGGATGTACGTACACAAAACCATGAAAGAGATTGAACTGATTTCCCTAAGTGCTGAAGAGCGGTACCGCAAGCTCCTGAATAAATCCAAAGAATTGGTGTTAGAAGTATCAGTTAAAGACCTTGCCTCATTTTTGGGAATTCAGCCCGAAAGCTTAAGCAGAATTCGCAGAAAAATCCTTTCCTAACATAGGTTAGGCGAATAAAACATGCGCACGCGGTATTTTTACAGAAAAAAAAATGGCGTTTTTCACTCAACTACTTAGCTATTGGCTGGCACTTTGGATCCTATCGAAGTTCTTATTTAAGAATCAGTTGAAATCTCATGCCTTTAAGGCAAGGCTTTCTTTTTCACTGAGCTTTATCATTATCGGAGCGGTACATCTTACTAAACCGGACTCGCTGGCATATATGATAGAAGACTTCCTCCCATTCTCTTTTTTTATAGTGATTGCTACCGGAATAATAGAGATTGTGTTAGGGCTGCTGCTATTGGTAAAGAAATGGCAAAAGAAGATTGCCTGGCTGATCATCATTTACCTTGTTCTTATTTTCCCTGCAAATATAAATGTTGCCGTAAACGATCTTGCTGCCCCTGGCGGACTTCCGTCCACCCCTTTTTATGTTTGGTCCAGGCTATTCTTCCAGCCGGTGTACATTGCCTGGGTTTATTTTTCCTCCATAAAACCGCTTAGTAAATCTTTACCATCAGGGGATAAAATCTGGTAAAACATCTTTTTTTAAACAAAAAAAATTATAATTGCACAGAACTTCAAGGTTGAAGCACAATAAAACAAACACCATCCAAAATGCTTTCATTTCACCTATCTGGTAATTACACCGATTTATATCAAATTTCAATGGGGCAAGCCTATTTTCTGGAAGGCAAGCAAAACACCCAGGTCTCCTTTGATTACTTCTTTCGCAGAAATCCTTTTCAGGGCGGCTATGTTATTTTTGCCGGATTGTACGATGTCCTGGAGGCACTGAATGACCTGCGTTTTACAGAGGAAGACCTTGCGTTTTTAAAGGAACAGCAATTTGATCCCAAATACCTTGAATATCTCCGAAACTTCAAATTTACGGGCACTATTTATTCGTCTCAGGAAGGAGATGTGATATTTCCGGACAGGCCGGTTTTACGTATAGATGGCAACCTTCTTGAAGTGCAGCTTGCAGAAACCTTACTGCTCAACATCCTGAATTTTGAATCACTCATTGCTACCAAAGCAGCAAGAATGCGTTCGGTTGCAGGCGAACGCATATTGAGCGAGTTTGGTTTAAGAAGAGCGCAGGGACCTGGCGCTGTTTTAGCCACCCGCGCCTCCATGATTGGCGGCTTCAACTCCACCAGCAATGTTTACGCGGCTCAAAGGTATGGCCTGAAGGTGGAAGGAACCATGGCCCACAGCTACATTGGCAGTCACGAGTCTGAAATTGAAGCCTTCAGAAGTTTTGCCGCTGCCAGGCCCGACCATTCCGTATTTTTGGTAGATACTTATGACACCCTCAGAAGCGGGGTTCCAAATGCCATCACAGTGGCTAAGGAAATGGCTGAAAATGGAGAGCAATTAATCGGAATCCGACTAGACAGCGGGGATTTGGCTTACCTCTCAAAACACGCCCGGCGGATGCTGGATGCAGCTGGGTTACAGGACGTAATTATCATTGTCTCCAATCAGCTTGACGAATACCTGATCAAAAGTTTGATCGATCAGCAGGCACCTATCGACGTGTTCGGCGTAGGGACCAGTTTAATTACGGGCCAACCGGATGCTGCGCTCGACGGTGTTTTTAAACTTTCTGTGTCGGGCGGACTTCCTCGTATCAAACTATCGGAAAGTCTTGCGAAAACGACCCTTCCAGGCAAAAAGCAGGTCTACAGAATGATTGACAACGACGGAAACTTCTATGGCGCCGATGCCATTGGCCTGGAAGAGGAAAAGGATTTTACCACGATGAACCACCCGTTCGAGCTGGAAAAATCGTTGAAATTGACAGATTTTAAACATGAACCCCTGCTCCACAAGGTGATGGATGGCGGGAAAATTGGGATAGATAATCAACCGCTGTCAAAAATTGCCTCTTATTCGCAAAGCCGATTGGCTAAATTGCCCGAGGAGTATAAGCGTTTCCAATTTCCCCACATTTACAAGGTAGGAATCAGCGATAACCTGAAGAACCTGCGGGATAAATTAAGAAACGAATATAAGAAGAAGGTGAATTGGGATTCTTAGACGGGAGATTTTAGACAGGAGATTGTTAGACGGTGGTTCAGTAACCTATCAAAAGCAAGTTATTAGGCCAAAGTCAACCAGCTTCAAAACAGGCTGTCCGGAATATTTTAGCTTTTGCATTAGCAGACAACTAGTTCTTTACTGGATGACAGTGGGGTGTTGATTGCTTCAGTCGCGTTTGTCATTCAGGGAGTGCTTACTCAGTCAGGTTTTGTCAATCAGGGTAGCCTGCTCCGAAGGATTTCGGAGAAACTTGTTGGAAAATAGCAGTCAGCAAAATTAAAGCCTGCTAAAGCCACACCGACTGCCGCTGCCGACGAAAGCAAGCGCCTAACAAACCAGACCGATTCAGAACCGGGGGTTCACAAAAATCCAGCTTTTGCACTAGCCTCCAACAGGTTCCTTACTGGATGACAGGGAAAAGAGTTCACCTCCGAATTTGTTTCGGAGGTGAAATTATTATGGCTACCAAATTGCTGGTAGACAACAGTAAATGAAACTCGGTGCATTATTAAAAACTTTGTACCTTAGTACAGCCGGTTTCAAAACACGATTTACTATATGAAAGCACTAATCATCATTGATATTCAAAATGATTTTTTACCAGGAGGCGCCCTTGCTGTCCCCGGTGGAGATGAAATAATACCCATTGTAAACAAATTGCAACCCTATTTCGATCTTGTGGTAGCAACGCAGGATTGGCATCCCCGCAACCATAAGAGCTTTGCTGCAAACCACTCTGGAAAGGCCGTTTTTGAGAAGATTGAACTACAGGGTTTGGAGCAGGTGCTTTGGCCCATTCATTGTGTGCAGGGTTCTTCAGGCGCTGAATTCAGCGGGTCTTTAAAGATGGACCGCGTGGAGGCCATATTCAGAAAAGGAATGGATCCTGAAATAGATAGCTACAGTGGCTTTTTCGACAACGGCCACCTAAAATCTACGGGACTGGCAGATTATCTGAAGGCCAGGAAAATTAAAGAAGTATATCTTGTCGGACTGGCCGGAGATTATTGCGTATATTTTTCAGCGAAAGATGCGCTAAAGGAAGGCTTCCAAACCTATTATATCAAAGACGCAACAAGATCCATTAGCGACGAAAATATGGAAAATGTGACAGGCGAGATTCATCAAAACAAAGGAAAAATTATTCTAAGTGATTACGTCTTCGACAATTTCTAATATCTGGCCGCTGAGCGATGGAACCCTTTAACTTACATATTGATGAAGGTACAACAGTATGGCATCACCCAAAGGAGCTAAACCCGCTTTGAAATACCTGGCGCTCGGCGACTCCTACACCATTGGCGAAGGAGTAGCAGCTTCTGAAAGGTGGCCAAACCAACTCGTACAACAACTGTCAGGACAGGGACTGGTTTTTGAACCGATTACCTTCATTGCGCAAACAGGCTGGACTACACAAGACCTAATTTCGGCTATACAGGCAAAAAACCTCGGAGGGAGTTTTGATATTGTTTCTTTATTGATCGGAGTAAATAATCAATACCAGGGAAAATCGCCAGAGAATTATGCGTCTGATTTTGAAGAACTGCTCGCCATTTCAACAGCCCTCGCAAGTGGCAATAAACATCGCCTTTTTGTTTTGTCCATCCCCGATTATAGCGTTACACCTTTTGCAGCCAAACGGGATGTTAAAAAAATTGCCGATGAAATTTGTGCTTTTAACGAATTGAAAAAGGAAATATCCGAAAGACGGGGCATCAAATATTTCAACATCACGCCAATTTCTTTGAAAGCAAAAAACGATCGTTCTCTTTTGGCTGAAGATGAGCTTCACCCCTCTCCCAATATGTATAAAGAATGGACGGATTTTATACTTCCTGAAATAGCAGACCTGCTGCGATAATTTACTCCTGCTGCGGCTCTATATTTGTAGTATCAGGCTTTTTTGAGCCGGGGAAAGTAGTACGACTTGCCATATCATACGCGATGATAGCCATGATGATGAAAAAAACAACCAGCGCAATGATAAAAATCTTTTTATTCCTGTCCATTCCTCAAAACTTTTTTACAAAGTTAAAAATTCCGGAAGCAAGCCAAAATAAATAATCTTTGCATCGTTTTTGAAATAACACTTGTAAAAAGTTGTCAATTGTTCATTGTACAACCTTTTACAAGAGACTTGATCTATTCGGATCTCCTTTTTTGCTCCTGCTTGACTTTTTTGTCAGCCCGCTTCTCTTTTAGGGTCTTCTGAGGCTCTTTTTTGGTAGTCTTCTCAGCATTTCTTTCTTTGGCCATAATTATAGATTTATTGTTACACTCCTTCTAGTTTATGCTTTTCTGTAAGTTATGCCAATAAACTGACAAACAATTATTTACATCAATAATTATTTTCCTCCTCTGTCTGCTGAAACTTTTTGTTTTTATATCGATTTATATGTCTCGCTGTATAGTCTAAAGCCTGATAAAGGTCACTTGGCTTGCATGAAAAAAGTTAATCTTCGATTTTTAAACGCTGATGTCCAACGCGGTCCTAATTACTATAATAAGCATTACCTACTATGAATCAATCTGCCCAAATCTACCTACGTCAAAAACTGGCTGAACATATAGAAGGAGGCGAAGCTTTCAAACCCATCGAAGACCTTCTTGACAGAATTCCTTTTGATAAAACCGGAATTGTCCCCAATCACCTTCCCTACTCCCTTTGGCAGCAATTGTATCATATCCGATACACTCAACTTGATATTCTGGGGTTTTCCCGAGACCCCAATTATAAAGCACCCAATTGGCCGGACGACTATTGGCCTTCAAGCGCATCTCCTGCAACCGAAGGAGAATGGGAAGTTCTAAAGAAATCCTACTTTCAGGAAAGAGCAGATTTTATCCACCTCATCCAGGATGAATCCATTGATCTTTTCAAAGCATTTCAGCATGGAGAGGGACAAACTTTGCTCAGAGAAGCGATACTGATCATTGAGCACACGGCTTACCATACCGGACAACTGCTCATCCTGATGCGGATGTTGGGACTTTACAAATAAAACGGGTTTGTTACGGGTATTAGTATTGCACTCAGGGCCTGCCTATCTCTTAACTTGCACGGAAATAGGCTGTTCAAAATCCTCCTGATAAACCAACGTCCCATTAATTCTTGAAAAACGGACATGATCTACACTTCCGGGTCCCTGAAACCTAAATCGGAGTCCCACGATGGCTAAGGGGGGTAAGTCAAAGTTCAATTGCTCGTAGGCAAGTCTGTTGTTCAAATAGAGAATCCCTTTCCGATCTTGTACCTTAAATTGCACGTCCACCCATTCAGATAAATCACAACCCAATGCCTCCGTGTCGTCAATGCTTCCACTGACATCATAAAACATCAATTCACCAACACATCCTTTAATGGAAAGCGGAATCACAAATGCACCACCTTCAAAAAGCAAGTGTATCTGCGCATGCTGACAAATCGCGGCGCCTTCATTATATACATTCTTTATGCGTGTATTAAAAATAAAATTATCAGCTTTTAAATCCTCAAATTCCCTGACATAAAAATAAGAAACCCAAGGGCTTTTAGGCTGTAAGGTAATATTTTTCTCCTCAATCTTGTGAAGGGGCAACTGAAATACGCCTGAGGAGCTTTGCGCATCACTTTCATCAAAATATACCGGACTTCCCTCCTGCTCTACCAGCGGTAGCCATCCCCTGGTTCTTATATACAGGGGACGCTCTTCAACAATCTTTGCATTTACAAGCAGTTTTGCCTGGAAAAATCCCGGGTAGTAATAGATCGATCGGTGTATTTGATCCAATCTTGACACCTGCTCTCTCAAGCTTTCGTCCCATGACTGTTGGATGTGGATCGTATCTTCCGAGCTGGTAGTAGAGACATCGTAGTTAAAGATGACCGTATTCGGAACTCCTTCGTCTTCCATCATTTTGGCTTCGAATCTGAAGCTGTCAGCGGGCAATTCTGTTAGTGGCTCTTCCGACCTTAAGTAAAAGTTGGTTAGGAGGAAACCTCCAACAAGCACCGTCGAAATGATAAGTACAGGCCAAATGTACCCGGCAAAGCTAACACCCATTTTATGCTTTTTTCCAGACAGCGCTGTTGCATCCCCGGGTGACAAACGCTCATCGGCCAGATTTTTATATTTTTGAAGGTAAGACTGCCAGTTTTCATATCCGATAAATTGCACCAGCGCATTTAACGTGCCAGCAGTAGGCCTGCTGCCATAATTTACCCTTCCCCAAAGCCGCTTCAACGTAGTCACGCTGAGAGCCACTCCGGTCTTCTCAAATATTTTTGTGCTCAAGTCAGCAAAATCCTGGGTGGTCCACTTTTCACCGGCACCCCATCCCAATTGCTTTTCTACCTCCTTTAGCGAGTGGAGAAGGGTGATATTGTCGATTTCATCGTTCATGCCTTGGTGCGGACTTTCCTTTTGAATTGCTAGCAGATACGAGGTCATTAGTCATTTTGCTCACATCCAGGCTTTAAATATAATCTGATAGTGGAGAATTTCAAAACATCTGATAAGGACTGTACTATCGCGCTTTTGTACCTATTCCAATTCAAAGGCCACATTTCCAAAGATTGCGCCTGATTTCGAGGGCTTGAACAAGATTGAACAACGCTGTACAAGCTTGAACCGCATTTTCCTGCGAACCTTTTGGCGAAAAAGTTAATTTCAGGCTTCACATTTTAATTCAATTAAACCCGATCAGTAAAATGAAGTATTGCTTTTTATTAGCTTTCTTAATCTCAATTTGTCTATCCGGCTTCATACAAGCCCAAAGCATTGACCATCCACAGGTAAAATGGAAATTTGCGTCCGATGCCCCGATCAGGGGTGGAATCGCTTCTGATGATGCACATGTTTATTTTGGCAACGCTGCAGGAGAAATTTATTGTCTAAACAAACAAAGCGGAGTACAACTTTGGCAATTCCAGGCAAACGGTGCCATTACCTCCACCCCCGCTATTTACAACAACCTTTTGCTTTCTGTTACGAGAGGCAATTACGTATATGCGCTTAATATAAATTCCGGTAAACTTGTTTGGAGCTTCCAAATGGGTGCTTCTGCTCCTCATGCCTGGGGTTGGGATTATTATGATGCTTCACCCCTGGTACATGACGATGTGGTGTACATCGGTTCGGGCGATCACCATTTATACGCACTGAATGTCACAAATGGTCAACAGCTATGGAAATTTGAAACAGGCGATAAAATCAGAGCCTCTCAGGTAGTAGTTAAAAATGAACTATACGCTCCATCCTTTGATGGTCATGTATATAAGTTAAACAGGAAAAATGGAAAGCTTCTTAACAAATTTAAAACCAAGGGAGTAGAATACTACGGAAAAGAGTTTGGCTGGGACAGAACTTCCCTGATCTCGACACCTGCCATAAAAGACAGCTTGATGGTCTTCGGATCCAGAGATGGCGGCTTGTATTGTCTGAACCTCGAGAAGGAGAAGCAAAAATGGCGGTTTTCCTATGGTTCCTCCTGGGTGGGAAGTTCTCCCGTTATAGATGGAAGCACCGTATTTGTAGGGTGGTCTGATCAACTGGTTTTTTCAGCCGTTGACTTAATAACTGGTCAGGAATTGTGGAAGTTTAACTGCGGGGCTTACGTGTATTCTACACCGGCTATAGATCAAAAAAATGTGTATGTAGGCGCGTTTAACGGAAAGATATACGGATTTGATAAGGTGCAGGGCCAGTTGCTATGGGAATTCCAAACGGCGGCTCCCGTTCTTTCTTCGCCTTTAATTGACGGTGAACTCCTGTACATTGGAAACGACGATGGACACCTGTTTGCCATTGAGGCAGGAAAAGAAGCATTTAAGGCGGTTTATCTTCCTCCCAGTGAGAAAAAGAGCGAATTGAACAGCGACCCACAGATAGGTCACTACTTAACTGAAAATGGCTATCAAAAACTCGATACGCTGACAATTGCATCATTTATGCGAAACAGAATTGCTGATAAAAAACCCAGCGTTATTGTATTTGCTTTCCAATACCTGCCTGAGGAAGTTTCAGGCGAAAAGGCGGAGAACAGCCTCTTAAAGAAATATATGGAATCAGGGGGAAAAGTGGTTTGGCTAAACTATTTCCCAAAGTTTTGGACGACTGACAAAGCATTAAATATAGTAGGCTATGATCATCAGTATGCTGCCGAATTGCTAGACCTTGATTTTGACGTCCACATGGATTTTGGTACCTACTTTGCAAACTCGACGGAAAAAGGTTTGGAGTGGAAATTGCCGCGATCATTCAATGCTCCCAGTTCTTCCGTATCCAACAAGAGCAATGTTGTTCCACTCGCCTTTAATGAATTTGGCAGGATCGCTGCATTCTGGAAGCCATTTTCTGAAAATAATTATGCCGGCTTTGTTTCCTTCTGCTCCTGGAGCTACATGCCGATAAAACAATCCGACCTGGAAACCATAAAAGCCATTGCAGAACTTGGGTTAGAAGAATAGCCAGGCTTAAGTAGCCCTTCACTACTACTACAGACGATATTAAACTATAAAAGGAGCCTTGAGCTCCTTTTATGATCGACTACACTTTAAGAAGATTATTGTCTGAGTTTTCCCAGGCTATTTTCTACTGCTCTTTTGATTTTTCCTGCAGCGCCGGCGATTGCCTTTTCCAGGGTATCAGCATTGTCGCTTGCGGCAATGGGCTGTAACTTTGCAATCCGCGCTTCAATCGTACATCTTTTGTCGTCCGGACCTTCTTTGCTGCTGTTTTCATCATCCAGGTGCACCTCCACCGTAGTTACTTTTTCGCTGAAGTTTCTCAGGGCATTTTCTACCTGCGTCGTTACAAATTGAATCAATCTTTCTGACCCATCAATTTGGTTGCTCGTATTTACTTGTATTTTCATATAATCAGTTTTATTCTTTGTGAACAATAATAATATCTAAACGGGGACTTTTGTTTGGAAGTTGAGCACTTAGAAGAAGGACATCCATCATTCGCCCGCCTTATTGTTCATCAATTGGCTTTGAAACCAAAATTCTATCGAATAAAACACCCGGAATCTTAACGGAAGCAAGGCTGTCTGCATTGATGTTCAGCGAGGAGATAATATCTTTTTCCAGATCAATGCTACTTGAATCGCGCACAACAAAATTCGCCTCCCGAATCTGATTTCTCGACTCTATTTTAAGCAAGCCCCCTCCAGAAAGATCACTTTCAAGGCTTCCAAATATATTGTCTGCTATGAGAATTCCACTTGTTGCCCCGCTTTGTCTCGTGACTATTTTACCCTGCTCAAATCCCGTTACCTTGCCTGCCCCGTTTTCTACAAGTACCGACCGAACCACCGGAGCCATTACAAATGCAGCCGGTGAAAAGGTAAAAGCATATTCTGCGTTAAAGCGATGAGCATTTCCTGCTCTATGATAGAATAATTCGAGCGTATCGCCTTTTACTTCCCACCCCACATCATTTTCTGATGCATCTTGAATCCTTATTTCAAAATCGCTGGAAGCCTGCACCTGGACCAATCCGGCATAGTTACCCTTTATTTTGACTACTGAAAATGGAGGGACACTTGTTTTTCCATAGCCATAAAAGATATCGTTGAAGTCAAACTTTTCATATTCCGCTTTTAAAATCAAATTTGAACCAAGAATAGCAATAAAGCTGAATATTGCTAAGCTGAGAAGTAGTTTATTGCTTTTTTTCATTACGTTTATTTCTATTATTGAGACTTATTAGCTTCTATTCGTGCCTGGTGGAATACTCTTCATCTATAAACTTTTCGTATCGTGCCTTTAGGTCGTCGATGCTGATATCCAGAAGATACAAGGTTTTAAAAAGTGAGGGCAGCTCGGTCTCTAAAAAGCGCTCTTTTCTATAGATTGTGATCTCACGCTTTGCGTCCTCGTTGGCAAAATAACCCACACCCCTCTTGTTAAAAATGATCTGTTTTCCCTGAAGAAATTCATAGGCTTTCATTACCGTATTTGGATTTACCTCCATCAATATCGCCAGATCGCGCACGGACGGAATACGTTCATTTTCCGGCCACCTGTCCAACATCACTTGTTCACACACGTAGTCGGCTATTTGTATATATATTGATTGTTTCTCTTTAAATTCCATAAGATTTAAATCTCCTTTTCCTTTAATCGTACAAACGCCACATACCAAAGTCCGATGACAAAGGACACGAGAATTGCCCACTTCACCCATTCCAGCGCTTTAGGAAAGTCCACAAAATAGCTTTTCCCCTTCCAAATCTGCCAGGCAGTAAACGGAAAGGTCATAAGATTTGCTGAATTATCTGAAAAGGAATTTACCAACATGAAATGGAAAAAGTAAATGATCAATCCAAAGACAAAAAATACGCCGACTGTTTTGATAAAGGAGTTCCTGGTAAAATAGATAGAGCCAAGGAAAATTACCGCCTGCAGTAAGAAATAACAATAGCTCAAGAACACAGTCACATTTGAAGGTATATATTGATACCGTCTGCTTTCGGGCGACAGGTTTTGATTGGTAAGATCAATCAACCAATGATGCAGATTCCAATAAAGAACTAAAAATCCTGTCACAAATAATATGTTTATCAGAAGCGCCAGCAGGAATTTTTCGGTTCGTGAGGCCGGAATCATAATCGCTGCAATTCCCTTCAGCGAAGAGCCATATTCAAGAAAGGAAAGGTTCGTAAACAGACTTCCGCCCATTAAAACTGCTACGAAAAATGCGAGTATATGCAACAGATGGAATATATCCCGATAGCTAGAGGAGCCTAGCATAGGGAGCATGAGTAGCAACATCAAGCCCATAATTAACCCGGCTGACATTAGCAGGCTTTTTCCTTTCTGATTATATTCAAACTTAAGAAGCCACCAGAACCGGCGAGGATTTAGAAGGTTATTCATGATGTTTTTTTTGAAATTATAAGAAAAGCTTTTTTATTCGATCAGGGTTTACAGTGGCCGCTTGAAACAGTCTTTCTAAATCTATCCTGCTGTCCAACTTGTCAGGATTTTCTATGACCACGGCATAACCCTGCAGGGAAGGCTCTGCATACAATACAGCCAAATCCTCTATAGATTCTGTGCGGGTTTCGAAACGCAACTTTTCATTTATAGCATCGAGACTGTGATGAAGTATTAAATTGCAGGAATCTAGAATTATTACAGCATCTATCAGATTATCCAGATCCCGCACCTGGTGGGTAGAAATTAATATTAAGCGTTCATTGTCCAGTATTGAAGCTGTGAGCTTTCTAAACGTGGTTTTTGAAGGAATATCCAGACCATTTGTAGGTTCATCCATTATTAAAACCCTCGTATTGGTAGCGAGGGCAAAGCTGATCAATACCTTTTTCTTTTGCCCAAACGACAAGGAATTCAATTGATATTCAAAAGGCACATCAAATTCGGCAAGATAATATTTAAACTGCTGCTCATTGAACCTCGGATAGAACGGTGATAATGATGCCGCATATTTGCGGATACTGGCTTCAGGCAGGTCGAATTCTTCCGGTATATAAAATATCTCCCTCAGAAACGAAGGAAGCCTTTTCTGGGGCTGGTGCCCTCCTACTCTTACCGATCCTTCTAAAGGAAATAACAAACCACTAATGAGCCGAAGCAAGCTGGATTTACCAGCACCATTTTTTCCCAATAGGCCATAGATATGTCCTGGCGCCAAAGCAAGGTTCATATTCCTGAAAAGCAGATTCTTTTTGTGGTAGCCAAAAGAAACATCGTCAAAATATATCATGTTGCAGTTGTTGTGTATTAGCTAAATAGTACACTATAAATGTAAGAACTATTTCTTAAATAGCAAACAAATCGAAAAATTTTTGTTAAAGGAGCTGCGGTCGGGACAGGATTTCTTGTTGGTAAAAATACCACCAAAAGGGAGGCATACCTACACAATAGCTTTGCTTGCTGGCAGTATGATCTGAGTTAGGCAAATGGTTGGTGTGCCAC
>CAZWQB010000045.1:4928-18349 GCA_964636035.1 uncultured Roseivirgaceae bacterium | reverse complement strand
CATACACCCCCCACCACCAAAAAAGGCCTGAAAAAAATCCAGGCCTTGAATGCGAAAGTTTTTACAGAAAATTCTAGGGGCTACTGGCCTCCCAGAATAATAGGCAATCCTTCGTCCCCCTGCCCTATTACTACAACTTTTGTATTGGTAGATTTGGAGAGTTCCAAGGTCGCTTCTATCCCCTTCCATTTGAGGAGCTTTTCGGAAATTCCTTCAGATACAATGTCCTGGAAATCCTTAATTCCTTTTGCCTCAATCCTTTTTCTTTCGGCCTCTTTGGTTTCTTTCTCCAGCCTGAATTCATATTCTTTCGATTCCTGCTCCTGCTTCAATTTGTTCTCAATCGCCGTTTTTATCGTAGGTGGCAGTTCTACACCCCTGATAAGAATTGCATCAAGCTTGATATAGCTTTTCTCGATGTTGTCCTTGGTTTCTTTATAGATCGCCTCCTGGATGAAGTCTCTCTTTGATGAATATAGTTCTTCCGGATCGTAACTTCCAATCACCTTTCTGGCAGAGGACCTGATTTCAGGAAATACAACCTTCTCAGCGTAGCTTTCACCCAACTCTTTATGAATAAGACCCAATTTATCCACCTGAGGCGAATATCTTAGCGACAACTCTAGCTTTATAGATAATCCGTTCTTAGATAAAACTTCCATCACCTCTTTCACCTCCTGTGTTCTCACATCGTAAACAAACATGGTGTTCCAGGGCGCAATTACATGGAACCCTTCGCCATAAAACCTGTCGGTAATGGTGCCTTTTCCAAACTTTTCATAAATTACTCCTGCCTGGCCTGATTTGATGGTGATAAATATACTTGAAGATAAATAAACAATTAAAAATAAAGCCACTACTGCAATCATTACAGCGGGTACCAATCTTTTGTTCTCCATACTTTTTTTTGTCTGTAATATACAAACTTATAGACAGATGGTTCAAATTTCCGAACCCGTACGTACCATTTGGCTGAATTTTGAATAAGGCCGATGGAGGTTATTTGGTAACGCTTGCCGAAGTGGACTACCAGACCTACTTGATTTCCGGGTATAATAGTATTCCAATTTGTAGTTTTTTATAAACAATCAATTTTCCCGGGAGTTCTCAAAGCAGGATGATTTTTTTACCGGATAGGGTGTCCTAATCTGGAATTGTGTCAAATTTTTTAACAAAAAAATTAAAGGAATGAAAACGGAAGATAGAATTAAGAATAGAGAACAAGAAGGCCACTATACTGAGCGAGAAAGGGAGAATTTAGAAAGGCATGAAGACAATGTGAATTTTAACCGTGGGAACAGAGAGCCATTTTTGATTGACAGTAGTATCGACGGACAGGACTGTGCCATTCACCCTGAAGATTTGAAGCGGGAAAAAGAAAGAATAGATGCCAAATACCAGGAGGCGTTGGAAGATCTTCAACGAGAGCGTGCAAACCAAATACAGATTTATGAGCAAAAAGCCGGCTCTATCCGAAATGATGATCAATATAAAGAAGAGATTTACCAGGAAAAGATCAGGTCACTAAGGGAAGAGCAATCCCGACAAAACTTGCTATTTGAAGAGAAAATTGGCAGAATAAAGGCCGAAATGGATGCGGCTATGAATTCGCTGAACAATAAGGTAGGCCATCTGAATGAGGAGAGAGATGTGCAACTTCGCATAGTAGACGACAAGATGGAAGAGGTGAAGCATGAGAAAATGAAATACGATGAGTTGTACCGTATTCAGCTGGGTAAAATTAAACTCGATCAGGAGTATCAGGAAAAGATGCGCCAGGTAAAACGGGAACGAAGCGAAAACCAGGAGGTGCACCTTTCAAGGCAGGAGCAGCTAAGAAAGGAGAAAGAATACAGGGAATCGGATTTCGCAAGAAATATGGAGAGAGAACGCAATGCAGCCTTGATAAAACTGAGGGAATTGGAAGGCTATACCGTGGCAAGTGATGATCCTGATGTTAGAGGATGGAAAGTGATCAGCAAAAATGGAAATGAAGTTGGCACCATCAACGAGCTGATTGTGGACCGAGATGAAATGAAAGTGAGGTATTTGGATGTAGAACTGAATGACAACTTTTTGGACGGTAGCCGGGACAGGCATTTGCTGCTGCCCATTGGCGTGGCTGAAATAGATGAACATGACGATATGGTTTTTGTCCCTGGCATAGACAAGGCGCTTGTAAGCAAAATTCCGGCCTTCACAGGCGAACAGGTAACCCGGGATTATGAGACAACCCTAATCAATGTTTTGTCTGCTGACAACGAAAGCCGCACTGGTTCCAAACTGGAGAACTTCTATGACAGAGAGCACTTCAACGATAATAAATTCTACAGATCAAGAAGGAGATCTGATAGCGATCTGTAGTTTAGGATTAGCTGATCTTCCCCGGAGGATCAGCTTTGTTATATATTAGATTAGTAAAGCCACTCACTTCTCTTTCTCCCTGGGCACGCTGTTGAAAAATTTAAAAAAAAGAAATTTATTTCGTTGGACTTGAAATACGCTTGATGTACTTTTGCAAACCGAATGAACATTCGATCAACCAATGGAAAATATTTCTGAGAAGAAAAAAGCAATTTTTGAAAGTACATTAGATTTAATCCAGGAGCACGGTTTTCATGGTGCCCCTATGAGTCTTGTAGCCAAAAATGCAGGTGTCGCTGCAGGGACAATTTATCATTATTTCGAAAGTAAAGACCAACTCATTTGTGAACTTTATACCTATAACAAATCGAGGCTTTCTAATATCATCAGCGAAATCTTAGATGAAAACATACCCTATAAAGAAAAATTTTATAAAATCTGGTTGAGGATATATGGCTTCTACGTGGAAAATACAAACGTATTAACATTTTTTGAGCAGTACATCAATTCGCCCTATAATGCTTCTAAGTACCCTAACCACTTTAAAGGAGAACTTTACAATTTCTTCAAAGAAGGTGTGGAAAGAAAAGAAGTCAAAGATGTAAGACCTGAAATCTTGATGGTCCTTATCCTGGGAAGTGTAAACTCTACTGCAAAACTGCACAAATTCGCTGAAGTGCCAGTCGCAGACGAAGAGATTCTTCAAATAATTGATATCCTTTGGCATGGAATCTCAAATTATACTTCAAAATAGTAACCAACATCCTAATACAATATATTAACTAATTCAGATCAATGAAAAGATTATGTTATTTGGGCTTTATAATAAGCTTCATTTTTTTATCCGCTTGTCAAGACAATCAACAGGGACAACCTCAGGGAGCTCAGGCAATGCCCTATCCGGTTGTTGAAATACCGGTAAAAACCGTGACTGGCTTTACTTCTTATCCGGCAAGTATAGAGGGCATTGTAAATAGTGCTGTGAGGGCAAAAGTAGCCGGCTATATCAAAGAAGTGTTGGTTGACGAAGGTGAGCCTGTTAGAAAAGGCCAAACCTTGTTTCTGTTGGAAACCGAATCCCTGTCAGGTGATGCAGGCGCTGCGAGGGCTAATGTGAATGCAGCGCAGGTTGAGGTTGATAAGCTAAAGCCCCTGGTAGAAAAAGGAATTATCAGTCAGGTTCAACTTCAAACAGCGGAGGCCAGACTTGCACAGGCAAAAGCTGCTTATAATAGTGTAGCTGCAAACATTGGGTATGCAACCATCAAAAGTCCGGTAGATGGATATGTAGGTGCGATTCCCTACCGTCAGGGTTCATTGGTGAGCCCCGGTGATCCCACACCCCTTACTACGGTGTCTGATATTGACAATGTTTTTGCATATTTCGCGATGAATGAAAGTGATTATTTAAATTTTCTTCAAACGGCAGAGGGTAAAACCCTTTCAGATAAATTGAAAAATTCTCCTCCTGTTTCTCTTGAGTTAATCAACGGTCAACTATATGAAGAAAAAGGGAAGATCGAAACAGTAACTGGTCAGATAAATCCTTCAACGGGAACTGTCAGTTTCAGAGCCGTTTTTCCCAATCCCAACAGAATATTAACCAATGGCAACAGTGGAAAAATACGGGTTCCCAAGACTTACGAAAACGTGGTGGTAGTGCCTGAGGCTTCTACCTATGAGCAGCAGGGAAGGATTTACGTGTACGAAGTGCAGGGAGATACCTTAGCCGTATCCGCATCCATCGCCGTGAAAGACAGGGTTAATAGCCTGGTTATCGTTGAATCCGGTATAGAGGCAGGAGATAAAATTGTAGCCCAGGGTGTGGGTAAGGTGAGAAACAACACACCAATTATACCTCAACCCGTTGCTTTTGACAGCGTGGCCAATTCACTAGAAGTAGTATTTAAATAAGATTATCTAATGGTAAAAGTATTTATTGAGAGACCTGTATTATCTACGGTCGTTTCTATTATTATATTGCTTTTAGGGGTTTTAGGTCTTACAACCTTGCCCGTGACGCAGTATCCGGATATCGCCCCTCCTACGGTGCAGGTGAGCGCTAATTTTCCAGGTGCGAATGCTGAGACTGTGCTTGAAAGTGTGATCATACCTATAGAAGAGCAAATCAATGGAGTTGAGGGAATGACCTACATTACCTCAACCGCAAGTAACAACGGAAGTGCCAGAATTCAGGTGTTTTTTGAACAGGGCATTGATCCCGACATTGCTTCGGTAAACGTGCAAAACCGGGTGGCCAGGGCTACACCGCTACTGCCAAGGGAGGTAACGCAGTCAGGAGTAACTACCCAGAAGCAACAGACCAGTGCGCTGATGTTTTTCACGGTACTTTCTGAAAATGAAGATTACGATGCTACATATATCCAAAACTACCTGAACATCAATGTGTTGCCGGAGCTAAAAAGGATCACTGGTGTGGGTGACGTGAGTGTATTTGGGGCAAAAAACTACGCCATGCGTATATGGCTTCAGCCCGAGAAACTGGCTGCCTACAATCTTATACCCTCAGATGTTATTGCTGCTATTAACGAGCAAAGTCTGGAAGCTGCGGCAGGTTCGCTTGGCCAAAATAATGCACAGGCTTTTGAATACGTAATCAAGTACGGCGGTAGGTACAATACGGAAGAGGAATATCAGAACATCATCATCAAAGCGCTGGACAATGGTCAGTTTTTGAGATTACAGGATGTTGCGCAGGTAGAACTTGATGCAGAAGGCTACACCGTAATTTCCTATACCAACGGACTGCCTGGAGTAAGTATGGCGGTTTACCAGACTCCCGGATCCAATGCACAGGCAATTATAGAGACCATACACGAAAAACTGGCTGAGCTCGAAAGCAATTTCCCTACAGGTTTATCTGTAATGGTAAACTTTGATACCAACGAGTTCCTGAATGCATCTATCAATAAAGTAGTTGTTACGCTAATTGAAGCCTTTATTCTGGTTTTCCTGGTGGTATTTATTTTCCTTCAGGATTTTAGATCCACGCTGATTCCGGCCATTGCCGTTCCGGTATCCATTATTGGTACTTTCTTCTTCCTTGGCCTGTTTGGCTATTCGGTGAACCTGCTGACACTATTCGCATTGGTCCTTGCCATAGGAATTGTGGTGGATGATGCCATTGTGGTGGTGGAAGCGGTACACGCAAAATTGGAAGAAGGTGCGGAAAATGCCAGAAAAGCTACGCATAAAGCAATGGATGAGATTACCGGTGCAATCATCTCCATTACTTTGGTTATGGGTGCAGTATTTATTCCAGTTACTTTTATTACAGGTCCTACAGGCGTATTTTACGAACAATTCGGTGTTACGTTAATTGTTGCTATTGCTATATCTGCGGTGAATGCTTTGACATTGAGCCCTGCACTTTGTGCGTTATTCCTGAAGCCGCACAATCATGATCCTGCAAAAAAGAAAAGCTATCTTCAGAGATTTTATAGTGCTTTCAACACAGGATTTGATGCTACGACCAGGAAATATGTTAAATCCCTTTCATTTTTATACAGACATAAGTGGATCACGGCTGCAATTTTGATTGCCTCAGTTGCAGGAATACTTTGGGCTTCAGCAACTACGCCCACAGGTTTTGTTCCCAACGAAGACCGGGGAATGGTGTTCGCCAATATAGAATTACCAGCGGGTGCTTCCTTAGATCGAACTGTTGAAGTTTCCAATAAACTTTTTGAAAAGGTGAATGAAATTCCCGGTTTTGCTGGTGGTTCATTGGTTAACGGCTTTAGTCTTATTTCCGGCGCAGGTAGCAATTTTGCCCTGGGCTTTTTAAAACTTGATCCCTGGGAAGATCGGGAAGATGAATCTATGTCTGCCGATGCCATTATGGCGCAGATGTTCCAGGTTGCAGCACAAATTCCGGAAGCAAACATTTTGTTCTTTGCTCCTCCTAGCATTCCCGGGTTTGGTGTTTCCTCAGGGTTTGAATTGAACGTTTTGGACAGATTTGGTGGGAGCTTTACTGAATTGGACAGGGTTACGCAGGAGTATTTGGGACAGTTAATGCAGCGCCCTGAGATTTTATATGCGCAAAGCTCGTTTAATACCAATTATCCTCAGTATGAAATTGAACTGAATGTACCCAAAGCAAAAGAAGCCGGTGTTTCGATCAGCAGCATTTTTGGGACTTTACAAGGCTACATTGGAAGTATCTATGCAGCGGACTTTTCCCGATTTGGTAAGCAGTACCGCGTATTCGTGCAGGCATTGCCGGAAGACCGCGCTTCAACAGATGATTTGAACTCGCTTTTCGTTAGAAATAACAATGGCGGCATGGCACCTATTACAGAATTTGTGACTCTAAAAAGAGTTTACGGTCCTCAGGCCGTAACCAGGTTCAACTTGTTCAACTCCGCGGCGGTAAATGGTTCAGCGGCCCCAGGCTATTCTACAGGTGATGCTATCGCAGCCGTACAAGAAGTAAGTGCACAAGCCCTGCCATCCAATTATACCATAGATTTCTCGGGATTAACAAGAGAAGAAATAAATGCAGGTAGCCAGACAGTCTTCATTTTCCTGCTGAGTCTTCTTTTTGTATACTTTATTCTTGCCGCACAATATGAGAGTTACCTCATTCCTTTTGCTGTATTGCTGTCATTGCCGGTAGGTGTTATGGGCGCTTATATTTCTACCAAGTTTGCCGGACTGCAAAACAATATATATTTCCAGATAGCTTTGATTATGCTTTTAGGGTTGCTTGCGAAAAACGCGATTTTAATTGTGGAGTTTGCCATGCAAAGACGAAAGGCAGGCTTATCCATTGTCGACGCTGCCCTTGAAGGAGCAAAGGTGAGGTTAAGGCCTATTTTGATGACTTCTTTTGCCTTTATCGTGGGGTTGTTGCCGCTGGTCTTCGCAAGTGGTACAGGAGCAGCAGGAAACAGATCAATCGGTACGGGTGCTGTGGGAGGTTTGTTGATCGGTACGGTGTTGGGAGTATTTGTAATTCCGATTCTGTATATCTTCTTCCAGTGGTTGCAGGAAAAAATTAGTGGAAAGCCTGTGGTTGAGACAGCAGAAGTTAGACATTAGATGTCAGATGCCAGACATTAGATATTAGATGTTAGACATCAGATAAAAGATATTAGATATCAGATAATAGATATTAGATATCAGATAATAGACATTAGATATTAAAAAAAGACACAATAGACATTTGATTGATTCTTAGAAATTTGACTCCCGAGGATTTGGTAAGGATATCGAGTAATGATATTATTCCTGCAGGTTCCGGCATTTCTTCGGGAGACTTTAAAATTCGGAGGGTTGAATGACTGATGATATCTAAAAATATATAAGAAAATCAGGGTGACCTATTAAAGAAAATCAAGAGTAAAAAATGAAGAAGTACAAAATTTATAAATTAATCTTCGCCCCGGTGTTGCTCGTTTCGCTACAATCCTGTTTTGTAGCGCGTGATTATCAATCGCCTGAAGTAGTGAATGAGGCATACTTCAGAACCGACCAGCTTCCGGAGGATAGCCTTTCGTTATCAGAGGTTTCCTGGAAGGAGTTGTTTACAGATCCGCAGTTGATAGCCTACATCGAAGAGGGGCTGGAACAGAACATAGATATCAGAATTGCGCTGCAGCAGATTGAAGCAGCAAATGCTTATTATAGGCAGGGGAAAGCCGGGAATCTTCCAAATTTAAATGCCAATGGACAGGTAACCCATCAAATATTATCCAAGAATAGCCAATTTGGGACGTTTTTCGATGGTAGCCTTACCCAGTTCGACTTAACGGGCACCCTTTCATGGGAAGCGGATATCTGGGGAAGAATAAGGAGTAACAGGCGCGCTGCTGAGGCTACTTATTTACAATCGGTGGCGGCACACCAAGCTGTTAAAACGCAGTTGATTTCAAGCATTGCCTCTGTTTATTACCAGCTCCTGGCCCTGGATGAACAGCTTAGGATTACACAGCAAACCATAGCTACAAGAGAAGTAGGACTTGAAACTACAATCGCGCTAAAAGAGGCTGGAAATGTGACCGAAGTAGGAGTTAAACAAACTGAGGCACAATTATACTCTGCACAGGCATTGTTAATTGACATAAGAACCAATATAAAATTATTGGAAAACACAATGGCAATACTTTTAGGGAAATCACCCGAAGACATTGAAAGGAGCAGTCTTGACGAGCAGTCCATTGTGGCAGATGTTAATGTAGGTTTTCCGGTGCAGTTGCTGCGTAACCGACCCGACGTAATTGCAGCAGAGTACAATTTGGTAAATGCATTTGAGCTTACCAACGTAGCGAAAGCCAATTTCTACCCTTCACTGAATATCTCAGCAACAGGGGGCTTTCAAAGTCTGGAGCTCGATAAGCTTTTAAATGTAAATTCTTTATTTGCCAATATTGTGGGAGGTATTACCCAACCTATCATCAATGGGCGAAGAATTCGCACGCAATATGAGGTGGCGCAGGCACAAGAAGAACAAGCGCTTTTAAGGTTCAGGCAATCGATCCTGACTGCCAGCAGAGAAGTGTCTGATGCCTTGTACACATTTGAAGCAGCCGAAGAGAAGATTGAAATCAAGACAAAGGAGTTTGCCGCTTACGATACTGCGACTACTTACTCTGAAGAATTGCTCAATAATGGTTTTGCCAACTACCTGGAAGTACTTACAGCCAGAGAGAACGCATTGTATTCGCAGTTGGACCTTATCAATGCGCGGTTCGACCGCCTTAATGCGATCGTAGAACTGTACCGGGCCCTCGGAGGAGGCTGGCAATAGGATAATAGATTAGAAAATTCGATTTTGAATTAAAGATAAAACATGGAACTTTCCATAGTAGATCTGGCCACTGTCATACCTGGCGAAACGAGGCATGACGCGCTAATGCACAGCATCGAAGTTGCGCAATTTATCGAAAAATTGGGCTTCAAAAGAATATGGGTTGCAGAACATCATGGCACGGGATCCATTGCGGGCAGAGCGCCTGAAGTCCTGATCGCGGCAATTGCAGCCAAAACTTCTTCTATCAGAGTGGGGTCCGGTTCTGTATTACTCAACCATTATAGTGCGTTCAAAGTTGCTGAGGTTTTTTGTACCCTTAACGAGCTTTATCCCGGACGTATTGATCTGGGTGCCGGCAGAGCCACTACCGGCCCGGTAACAGACTACGCTTTACAGCAAGACAGGAGCAAACAATTCCATAGCAATTCCAATGAACAAATTGTAGAGTTGGTTGCCTGGCTGGAAAATAGTTTTCCGGATGAACATCCATTTTCTAAATCTCCCATAAAAACCATTGATAGTTTGCCCGAACTGCATTTATTAGGCTCAAGCGCCTGGAGCGCATCGGCGGCGGCACAATTGGGCCTCAGGTATGTCGTGGCGGGATTTATTAATCAACGTGGGGCTAAAGAGCTGGTGAATTCTTATCGCGACAGTTTTCGACCCTCTGGTGGAAAAGCGGGATTCCAAGCGCCTGGAGCAATGCTTGCAGTACACGTAGTTTGTGCGGATACCGAAGCAGAGGCACAAAGACAATTGGCACCAGTGAATGTGATGTACAACAACCTGGCCAAGGGGATTTTAGATGCAGAACTCCCCGATCCGGATAAAGCTGTTTCAGAACTTGGTGGTCTTCCAAAACTTGAGAGGTATGTGAATGGTTCTGGTGTACCTCCAAAATTCATAGGAGGAACAGCCGGACAGGTACACGAGCAATTAATGCAAATGGCCTATGACCTGGGGGTTGAAGAAATAATTGTGCAGGATATGTTGACTGACCATCCGGCAAGATTACGTTCTTATGAACTGCTGGCTGCAGCTTTTGAATTAAAAAATTAATAAAGTTTTAAACGACCGTTTCATGAAGACGCTGATTGTAGCGACCGATTTTTCAAAGGAAGCAGAAAATGCACTGGAATATGCAGGAGCTTCAGCAAAAGAGATTGGCGCAAAAGTTATTATTTTTAATTCATTTAGTATACCGGTTCATACGGCAAACAGTATTTTACCGGCCACGGCGATAGATAATCTAAAGGCACAAAACCAATTTCTGTTAAAAGAAAAGGCCTCGAAATTATCAGAAAAGTATGACGTCGAAGTGGGTTTTGAGTCGGGTTTGTTGGTGGAAGTTGCTGATGCGCTTGATGCCTTGTTTGCGAAGTACGACGGGAGCATAGTGGTTATGGGAATGGCTCCCAACTCCATTGCGCAGGATCTTTTCGGCAATACTACTACTGCTGCAATTATGAAATTGGCATTTCCTGTGCTTTCGATCCCTCCTGCTGCAAAATTTAAAAAAATAAAAAAGATTCTTTTTGCCTGTGACGTAATGCGAGGTGTTCAAAAGGAAATATTGGACAGAATCAGAAACATCGCATCGGCCATGCAGGCTGAAATTGAAATATTTCATGTTCAGAATAAAGTGAATCAGTTGAAAGCAGATGGAAGCCATCCGGAAGAGGCCGACAAAATTGAGGAGGCATTGGCGGGTGTGACACATTACTACAAGGATGTGGCATCAGGAGCAGTGGTTGACGAGATTGAAAAGGAAATCCAAAAATTCAACGCAGACCTTTTGATCATGATTCCACAGAAATATGGTTTTTGGGAATCATTGGTGCACCGGAGTAAAACGAGAGTAATGGCATCTAAGTGCAACATTCCCTTGCTGTCTATCCCGCTATAGAGGCAGAGAAATTGAGAATGTTTCATAATTTTTTTTTTGGTTGATTATAGTTTGAAACCTGTCGCTAATCCCGACAGGTTTTTTTGTGGGCTTAAGCCTGAAGAAACTTAGATCGCAAATTAATTCGCTCGCAAAAAGCCGTCGCAGGAGTCCTCTCAGCGACTTTTAGGATTTACCACCTAAGAAATTTTTATCCTTCTCCCCTCTTTACTGCTTTGATACGCCAGCTCAATGATTTGGATTACCAATGCAGCTTCCTCTGACTTTACTGCCAATTCTTTTCCCTCACGAATAGCCTCATATAAATTATCATAAAAGACAAAATAGGAACCCGCCACTGAAGTAACGTTTCCGATTACAGGCAGTCCGTCGATTTCCGTGTTGAGTTTGCCCCAGTCGGCAGACACTTCCACGCCCCAGCCTTCCTCTCCAGGTTTTCTGCCGGCTTTCAGGGCTTCCTCCTGAGGATCGATGCCGTATTTTATAAATGACCCTTTTGTTCCATGCAATATATAACGTGGCCCCGGCTCGCGCACCAGATAGCTCGATTTTAAGATGACATTAAATTGCTTGTAATAAAGCTTGATATCATAAAAATCATCAATTTCGCTCCCCTCCCGTTGCGTGCCAATGTCTGCACTTACAGCTTCCGGTACGCCAAAAAGCACAAGGGCCTGGTCTATCATATGAGAACCGAGGTTGTATAGAATCCCTGATCCCGCCCCCGGCTGTTCTTTCCAACTCTTTTGGGTAACAAAGTTTACATATCTGTCATAATGCGCCTCATATTCCACCAGGCGACCGAGCAAATTTCCCGCAATAACTTTGTGCACAGTCAGAAAATCGCTGTCCCAGCGCCGGTTCTGAAAAACGGTCAGTACCTTTTTCTTCTCTTTTGCGATCGCTATCAGGGTGTTGGCTTCTTTTCTTGTGGGGGTAAGTGGCTTTTCAACGGCTACATGTTTCCCAGCTTCCAATGCCTGTTTGGTCATTTCAAAATGCAAGGCATT
Source organism: uncultured Roseivirgaceae bacterium (assembly GCA_964636035.1). GTDB lineage: Bacteria > Bacteroidota > Bacteroidia > Cytophagales > Cyclobacteriaceae > CAMPJM01. The sequence goes on along the minus strand of CAZWQB010000045.1, from coordinate 6,291 downwards.
AGGTGTATTCACGATCACCAGTTCAATGGAAGCATCATCCAAAATTTCCTGAAAATTTCTGACCACTTCCACCTCCGGATAATCCTGCGAAGCATTGCTTTTATGCCGCTCCACGACTTTCTTTAGATGAAAGCCCGGACTTACGCTTAAGAATGGTGCATGAAAAACTTTGCCTGACATGCCATAAGACGCTAAACCTACGCTAATTGGATGATATTGACGTTCCATTAAAGACACTATTTTAAGATTGAACGCGGCTTCGCGCCACATAAATATTTGCAGAACAAGGCCGCGCCTGATGAGCATAAATAATTAAACATTCTATGTTAGTAATGTTTTATATATAAAACAACCCTATAGCAATCATAAAATCATTATGTATGGATTCACAAATTAAAAATCAAACTGCGCTCATTACGGGTGCGACCAGCGGATTTGGATGGGAGTTTTGCAAGTTATTTGCAAGAGACGGATACAACCTAATCTTAGTTGCGCGGGATGAAGAAAGGCTTCAAAAATGTGCATCAGATCTTGCTAACGAATTTCCTGCTATCAAAATCAATTATTTTTCGGTAGATCTAGCGCAAATGGATGCAGCCGGCAAATTATATGATTTGGTTGATCAACATCAACTGGCCGTGAACTTTTTGGTCAACAATGCCGGAGTGGGTCAGAATGGGCTGTTTGTGGACAATGAAATGCGAAAGGAGCTGGATGTGATGATCCTCAATATGGTTTCTGTAATGCAGCTCACAAAGTTATTTATGAGAGAAATGGTTCTTAAAGGTGAAGGGAAAATATTGCAGGTTTCCTCCATTGCGGGCATAGTACCTACGCCAAGGCTTGCGGTATATTCGGCAACAAAAGCTTTCGTGCATTTCTTCACCGAGGCACTGCAGGAAGAGTTGAAAGGAACGGGGGTGACCATGACAGGCTTGTATCCAGGCGCCAGTGATACCGAGTTTTTTGAAAGAGCGCATGGCGAAGACACCAGAATGTACCAGGATGCGCCGCTATATACCGCTGAAGAAGTGGCTATAGCAGGCTACGAGGCTCTGATGGAAGGAAAGAAACGCGCTGTGCCCGGGTTGATGAATAAAATACAGGCGGCTTCAAGAAACGTAATGCCCGACAGCCTGCTTGCAAAGGCTATGAATAAACTGATGGAAGAAAAAGAATAGGCATTTAACCATGTGCCAGATTTTATAACGACTGACGACCCTGCGGGAAATTCATTTGTGACTAAGCGCTTGCAACAAGATCAAATGCAATTTCCCCATTGTTGCAACAGCCCTTTCTAAATTTCATTTGGGGTAACTAGAAGTTGAGCTTGGGCGCCCCCTCGCGCAACGCCTTCAGTGCA
>CAZWQB010000045.1:0-4828 GCA_964636035.1 uncultured Roseivirgaceae bacterium | reverse complement strand
TCCTTTGGCGGCTCGCTGCTTTACTTCAATCAAATAAGGACAGTTACAGGTAATAAACTCCCCGCTTAACGGAATCATAAATCTCGCTCCTTTTAATTTAGTTTCCGCAGCTGATCTTAAGCTTGGCAATAAACGCGGTTGAACGGGATGTGTAAAAATCGGAAGCTACATCAATAATACATCAATGCTATTATTTTACTACATCAATATTTACTTATATCGTTCTAAATAGCCTTTAACACTTCCCATAAATTGTATTTTTAATTTTTTTATTATCTTACACCTTCGATTCCCGTACTACATCAGTTTGACCTTAAAAGTGGAATCTCAATGCTAATTTCCGGTTTATGTCTTCGATTGCTTGCAGCCATCTTAAGCGCTTATCATTCATATATATCCTCTGCTTCATAGTTACTACGGAGGCAATATGCCAGAGTCAGTTCTTTGGCACGCCGCTAATTAGAAATTATAGTACAGAAGAATTTAAAGGAGGAATTCAAAGCTGGGGTTTTACACAAGACGATCAGGAGGTTTTATATGTTGCCAATAACTTCGGAATGCTGCGGTACAACGGCAATACATGGACTTTATACCCTGTAAAAAACGGAACAAAGGTACGTTCTATCCTGGCGGGAGAAGAAGAAAGAATCTATGTGGGCTCGCAAGCTGATTTTGGCTATTTCGCACCCAACCAGACGGGGATGCTTCAGTATTTTTCGCTGGCTGACAGCCTCCCGGAGCCGTACAGGAATTTTGATGAAGTATGGAGAATTTTCAGGATGGGTGACCAAATCCACTTTCTCACATTCAAAAATATTTACGCTTATTCACCTGGCAAACCCTTAAAGGTGATTACTTCAGAAGCGCCGCTTGAGTTTTCGTTTAAGGTAAACAACCAATTGTATTCTCTTGTCTGGGGGAAGGGATTGAGCATTCTTGAAAATGACGAGCTGAAACTTATTTCTGGTGGTGATTTTTTTGCCCACAGGCAGATTGCATCTATTCTCCCCTATGATCAAAATCGCTTGATAATTTTTACCATTCAGGACGGCATATACTTGTATGACGGTAGAAATGTGCAGGCTTTCGAATTGTTGCAAGATGCCGATGGCAGAAATCTGGTGGTCAATCAGGCCATTATGCTGAAGGACGGCTCCTTTGCCATAGGTACTCAAAACAAAGGTCTGGTGATTGCGAACCGAAGTGGTGAATTGCTGCTGCAGCTATCCCGTGACAGAGGCTTGCTTGATCAGACTATACATGCTTTGTATCAGGACGCACACGAAAATCTTTGGCTCGGGCTGAATAGCGGCATTTCCATGATCGAATTAAGTTCTCCTTTTAGCCTTATTGATGAGAACATGGGGCTGGCGGGAACCGGTTATGCTGCCCTGCAGGTCGACAAGCAGTTGTACCTGGGAACCAACAATGGTTTGTTCACGATGGACCTGAATAATGATGTAATGAACCTCCAACTTGTGCCCAACAGTACGGGACAAGTTTATCATTTAAATCACATCGACGAACACATTTTAGTAGGTCACCACAATGGCCCTTTGCTGCTACAAGACAATGAAGCGAAACTGATTTTTGATGAAAAGGGTGCCTGGGAATTCAAACCGGCGCCGGCAAATCCCGGAAGCATCATCATGGGTTCCTATAATGGCATCTCCTTGTTGTCAACTGATGGAAATCAGCTCGCCTTTGTGAAGAAGTTTGAAAATTTCAATGAGTCATCCAGAGTGATGGAATTTGACCAGGAAGGGAATTTGTGGATGGCACATGGCTATAAGGGGATTTTCAAACTTGAATTTGAACCTGACCTTGACAAGATCAAAGAAATTCGTTTTTATAATGCAGCCCATGGTTTTCCATCCGACCACCTGATCAATATGGAACTGATCAACAACAGACTCATTTTTCCTGCTTTACATGGAATATTTGTTTTCGATCCGGCGCAGAAACGCTTCGTGAGAGACGATGCATTTAGCAACTTGTTTTATGAAGATGAACACATTGTTAAAATGGAAGAAGACATTCTAGGCAACGTATTTTTTATATCTAACCAGCGCGTAGGTAGACTCTCTTTCGACAAGTTTGGCAAAGGAACCAATGATTACCAGGTCTTCAATAAAATTAAAGATCTGCTAAATGACGACCTGGGAACCATTCACGTTCTGGATGGAAAAAATGTGCTCTTTGGTGCCAAACGGGGTTTTGTTCATTATAATGCTTCAAAACCCAAAAAATTACAGCCTTTTTATACACACATCACCAAAGTAATCAATACTTCCAGTGAAGTAGATTCACTTATGTTGGAGGGTAAGGGTGTTTCAACGGCGCCGGTGCCGGAGCTTGGTTATAAGCTGAATTCCCTGCGTTTTGTGTACGCCTCGCCATTCTTTGAAAGTCCTGAAAAAACCGAATATCAATACTATTTGAAGGATTTTGACAATGGTTGGTCTGAATGGACGCCAAAGGTGGAGAAGGAATACACAAATTTGCCGGAGGGAGATTATGAATTCCAGGTGCGCGCGAGGAACGTATATGGGACCCTAAGCAAGGCAGAAAGCTTTCATTTCTATATCCACCCACCTTTTTATCGATCTAACTGGGCTTACCTCATTTATAGTCTATCCGGTATTTTGCTCCTAGGCTTTACCTTTTATCAACTTGACAGGCGCTTCAAAAAAGAAAAAGATCAGCTTAAAATCCAGCAGGAGCAGGAGCTGAATAAAAAGAACAATCAGATTGAGCAGATTACCACGCAAAGCGAACAGGAAATTATCCGCTTAAGGAATGAAAAGCTACGCTCCGAAATTGAGCACATGAATAAAGAACTGACTTCCTCTACCATACACCTTATCAATAAAAATGAACTTTTGAACAACGTAAAATTAGCCTTGTCAGAAATACTCAGAAGGAAGGAAAAAACGAATTCCACAGAGGAGCTCAAAAGAATCATCAAAAATATAGACCAGAATATCACAAGTGACGCTGATTGGAAACATTTCGAGCTTCATTTTAACCATGTGCATGGCGATTTTACTAATCGGCTGCTCGAGAAATATCCAAGGCTTACACCACAGGAGATAAAATTAAGTGCCTATTTAAGACTCAATCTGACGACCAAGGAAATCGCACATCTTCTTAACATCTCCGTTAGGGGTGTGGAAATTAGCAGATACAGACTTCGAAAAAAACTGATGCTGGACAGGCAGGAAAACCTGACAGATTTTATGTTGAAATTTTGATCGGCATGTATGCTGTTTTTGGCGGAAATAATATTGTCATTGGCGATACTTTGTTGAATTAAAAATCGCCTTTTGTCTAGGTAGCAAGCATTCTGTTCACTTTTTGTGATTTTTCCAGATAAAATCCCTTTCTTTTAGCATATCTACTCCTGCACAAATTGTTACACGCTTTCTGCCAATTATGGTATTATCCTTACATCGGGAAATTATGATCCTTTTGTTTCAGAATATAAAATATGAAAGAATATACACGCCTATAGTCCTATGCCTTAAGACATTAGATAGTTAGTGCCGTACCCCTGGTTTTTCAATTAAGAACAAGTTTCTACACGTGTGTGATCCGGGATAATACCACATTCCAAATGATTGGGGATAGAGGCATCTTTGCGAAAATCAAACTAATTCTTCAAATATTATGGATGCAAAAACAGCTACGAAAGTCATTTTTAACAAACCTTATGTGGAAATTTCCTTTGACGAGGAGACGCAGGTATTAATCGCCCGATGGATCGGATTCTTGAAAACTGACGACCTAAAGACAGGTTGCGCAGAACTTGTCAACTTTATCAAGAAGAACAACATCAAGAACCATTTGAGTGACCATACCAGACTTAAAATCCTTTCTAAAGAAGCACAGGAATTTTTGGGTGGAACCTGGTTTCCTGAAGTTGCCGGACTTGGTTTGCGAAAGGTAGCGGTTCTGGTTTCTGATGATGTTTTTGCTCAGGCTACTGTCAACAACGTAAATAAAACGACTGTAGGCAAACTGGAGATGAATACTTTGCCATCGGAAAGACAGTGCATGGACTGGCTAAAAGGTTAATTCATATAAACCAGCAGTAATTCGGGATTTGCATTCTGACGCGAGCGAGTCTTTTCAGATCCCGAGTTATTTTATCACACACCTACATTACCAACTAAAACAGAAATAGAACACAAGCTATGAAAATTGCACTGAATCCGCATGCCGGTTCTGTATCTCCCAGAAAAACCAGCATTGATAATTTTATCTCAAATCTTGACCCTTTAAAAGCCGATGATAAGCTGAAGCTAATTCCTGCTCTAAACAAAAATCGAGAGGGAAATGAACTTGTGAAAATGCTCACCGAATTTTTACCTACAGTCGCAGAAGCATCGCAATCAGACTACTTCCAGGCGGCTGCCTCCATACGAGATATCGGTATAATATTGGGCTCGCTAAAGCGACATGGCATTGAACCTGAAAAGGTGGTTGAGGGGCTTGAAGTAGTGCTCAAAATTCTTGGAGAAAAAACCGATCTTCCCCCCAGAGATACGCTGATCCACTACACCGTTTGGAATCCAGATGGTGAAAGGCTTAGAACCTACACAGGAACTGATGATGAAAAACACCTGATAGAAAGTGTTAAGATAGCCATGGCGCCACTTGTACAGGCCATCAGAGATTTACGGGATCTTTATTTTGTTTCACCGCATTCGGAAGAGTTTCCGCTATTGTGTGAAAAGGTGAAGATGAACTTGGAGAAAATGGTAAAAGCCATTGTCCATGCCAGAAAAAATGTTTCTACCCATTATTTTGCTACCGAACTCAGACT
>CAZWQB010000044.1:1381-19453 GCA_964636035.1 uncultured Roseivirgaceae bacterium | reverse complement strand
AAAAATACCCCCGCTCAAAGCCCTTCTTTAGAAACTTTAGCCCCTTTTTGTAGGCTTTCTCGGATGCTTTTTCATTAAATTTAGAGTTGTCTGGATTGGCAAAGGCATGATCGGCATCAAACATTTCCAGATCAAGCTCCTTTTCCACTTCATCCATCTCTTCTTCAAATTCATCCAGGTCATCCTGAGGAATGGAATCATCTTTGGAACCGTAAATGGCCAACACCGGGGCCTGCAGCATTTTCAGTTTGTCTTTATCTCCTTCCGGTTCACCATAGTACATCACCGTGGCTACAGAATGGGCACCTGCAATAATGGCCGCCTGCAATGACCAGGTTCCACCAAATCCCCAGCCAATGGTAGCAATGCGCGCGTTTTTGCTCGCAAAGTCCATAGCTCCCTTGATGATGTCTTCAGCTCGCTCATCGTCGAAATTGTCCATCAGTTCCTCAGCTTGCGCTTCTTTATCTGCCAGCTCACCATCGTAAAGATCGATTGCCAAAACATTCACATCTTCCAAATCCTTGTAAAGTTTTTCGGCTTGCTTTTTAACGAAGTCGCTCAGCCCCCGCCCTTCGTGAAAAACAAATAAATAATTGTCGCTTTCGTTCTCAGACTTTATGAAGTAGCCTTTTGCTGGTTTGTCACCAGGAGTTTGGAAGGAAATCATTTCCCCCACTTGTGCAATTGCCTTGATGTCCTCCTGTTCTCCCAGAGTGTGGCAGGTCACACTGGCATGTACATTAATATTTATCAATTGAAGGCTTAAGAAGAATAAGAGGAATTTCACAGGAAGATTTGGTTTAGCAATAAAAAGACGTAAAATTGAAACTTTCAACATGATCCGGGTAAAAAACTATAGATGCCCCATTTTGTTTAGGATGGAGGAGGCCTGAGCATTCCCGGTGGCAAAACTTTGGCACCTTTATTACATAGCAGCACGTTAAATGAAATATTTTCAAAAAGAAATAAGCATACCAGCATCTCCCAGAGGATTTCACCTGATAACAGGAAAAATAAAAGATGCCTTGCCTGAATTGAAGGAGGTAAATGTGGGCACTTTACAAATTTTTATCAAACATACCTCAGCAGGTTTGTCTCTCAACGAAAATGCGGATCCCACAGTAAGAAGAGACTTCGAAAAATTCTTTTCAAGGTTGGTCCCGGACAATACCTCCTATTTTGAACATACCATGGAAGGGTCGGATGACATGCCGGCTCATATAAAAAATGCGCTGGTGGGAAATACGGTTTCTGTTCCGGTTACCAATGGATCCATGAATCTAGGCACATGGCAGGGGGTTTATCTATGTGAATTCAGAAACAATGGCGGAAGCCGAAAGCTGGTATTGACCCTAATGGGAGCATAGGAATGTCCGCCTAATCCTCGTCTTCCTGAGCCATTACTTTGGATGCGGATAAGTTGGGAAAGGTGATCGTAAATGTGGAACCCTGACCAATCTCCGAGGTGACGTCCACCGTACCATTCAGTTTATTAATCGTTTCCTTCACAATATACAAGCCAAGTCCGGAGCCTTTGGAATCATCAGAAGCCCGGAAAAACATTTCAAATATATTGTTCAGGTATTGCTTTCCTATTCCCTTGCCATTATCAATAATCTCGATTACCGTTTCCTTTTTGCTTACTTTCCCATTTATTCTGATATATGGATCGTCGATTATCAGATTATGGTACCTGATGGCATTGGAGATCAGGTTGCTTAGTAAAATGCCGATTCTTTTGCTATCAGAGTATAAAGGCACGGTCTGCTTTACATGAACAAGCTTTCGGATCTTTTCTGCAGAAGTGATGTATCTCAGATTGTCCAGGGTCTCTTTTACAAGGTCTTCAAGATTTATTTCGCTCACCTCCAAATCCAGCCGTGCATTTCGGGAGTAGTTGATAATGTCTATTATAAAGCTGTCTAGTTTCAGGACGCTGCGTTTCATCAGGTCAAGGTGCTCTGCGATACCATTGATATAATGGTCTGTTTGCGCTATGTTGATCAGCCCCAGCAGCGAAGTAAGTGGCGCCCTCAGATCATGAGATGCACTATAAACGAACCGATCCAGTTCTTCATTGATTTTCTTTAGCTCCTCATTTTTTGATTTTAGGAGCTCTTCGGAATTTTTCCGCTCGCTGATATCTACTATTACACCATCTATAATAATTTCACCCAGTGAGTTTGTAGAAACCCGGCTGTTTTCCAGTCCCCAGAAGGTAGAACCATCTTTCCGCCGGAATAAGGATTCTTTGTTTTTTAATACGCCCTTCTTCCTGATTTCTTTCAGCAAATATTTTCTTCTGTCAGGCTCATCATAAAAATCGTTCAGCATATCAGAAGATAATTTCATAGCCTCTGCAACAGACGCATAGCCGAACATCTGCGCCAGGGCTTTGTTGGCATAAACCAGACCCTTCCCAGGTGTACTTCTGTAAATTCCTTCATTAAGATTTTCATTGATTTTATTGAGCAACTCCTGATTTTCCCGCACTTTTTCCTCTGCGATCTTTCGCTGCGTGATGTTTTCCAGCATACCGATGCCATAGGCAGGAATTCCCTTCTCATCGTGGATTACACTTGTGGTAAGTTTTCCCCACACGATACTGCCGTCCTTTCTGAAATATCTTTTTTCAAAGAACCCTGGCTTCAGACGCGTTCCCTGGTAGAAAGTCATGTACCTGTTTTCGAAATCCCTGTCCTCCGGATGTACCAATTCCACAATGCCTTTTCCCATCAGTTCCTGTTTAGGATAACCAAGGAAATCTTCTAATGCTTCGTTGGATTCAATCAATTTTCCGTAGGGATCCGTGAGGGCTATTCCTATTCCTGCACCCTCAAATATTGCTTTAAAACGCGATTCACTCTCACGAATGGCCTTTTGACCTTCTTTGATAGCAGTAATGTCTCTGACGATTACATGCATCAAAGGCTCATCCTTATAGGCAATGGGTACCAATGTTACTTCAGCGTCTATTAACTCTTGCGCCGTGTTTTTTATTTTCCAGTAGAAAGTGTCACCGCAGCCTGTTTTGGCACTGGCAAGTTTCTCTTCAATTTTTGGTAAAGAAGCTTTTCCGTCCGGTTGAAGATCAGGCGCTAGTAAAAAGGGAGATTTGTCCAGGATCTGATCCTTGCTGCATTTTAGAAGTTCCAATGCTTTGGCATTGCAATCAATGATTTTGTCTCCGCTCAACAAAAAAATGGCATCATTTGAACCGCTAAGAAGACTATCATATTTTGCCTGACTTTCGGCTACCTCATTCTCATGATAATGTTGATTTTCATTCTTTCGCGTTGTCCATTCATTGGCTTTCTTGTTCTTCCCCAGGTAGTGATTTTCATTATAAAAGGGCTTTCCCTCAATGATAGTATCCTCATCTACCGGCATAGATTCAAAGGAAATTACCGTAGAAAAAACAGGACCTGACACCGGGTATAACAAGAATCGCAATGATAACCGGGCATCCTGGTAGGGGATGATATGGCTCTTTGAAATGATTTTACTTCTGAGCAGCAAGGTTTGTGTAAGATAAGGCTTCAGCTTCTCAAATACCTGGTCCAGTAGCAGGTCTGGCAGTTGAGTAGCGGCTGAGGTCTTTTCTTTAAAGAACGTCGCCGCCGACCCCTCGTAATGCAATACCTCCATCCGGTCATCAATGGTGACGACCAATCTGTTTACCAATGTAACAAAGTCACTATCTGACCTTTTCAGATTAAGATTCATTCGGATCGAGTATTAAAAAACCTGGCTTCATTGTTTAGGAAAGCCATTTACAATGTTAAGCAATATGAAAGCTTCTTACGTAAAATAATGCAGGATTATATTACATAAAACTTTTATTTACTGTAGTTGTAGATTCAGGCCCTACTTGTAGCAACAGCTTCAGCGCATCAAGTTCAACTTTTTCCTAAAATTCACGTTTTGGCACAGGAACGTTGTTAACTTTGCGCCCGGTTCTTTAAATTTGAATTGATAAAAGCTGATTGTTTTAGAAAATTGTTCATCTTTTGTTAATTTAAATTTTCTTTAAAAAACCAGACGAACAAATTTTACCAAAATTTATCAAATAAATCTATTTAGAAAAAACTATGAATAAGAAATTATTAATAACCCTCGGGGTAATAGTTCTCCTTGTAATTATATTTTATTCTTTTTTTGCTGGAAGGTATAATGAAATGGTGACCCGGAATGAATTGGTAAACCGGCATTGGGCTGACGTGGAAACTGCTTACCAGAGAAGGGCAGACCTTATTCCTAATTTGGTAAATACGGTAAAAGGCTATGCAGATTTTGAGCAGGAGACTTTAACCCAGGTAATAGAAGCCAGGTCAAAAGCAACAGCAGTTAATGTAGATGCCAATGATTTGGATCCGGCCAGCATCGCTCAGTTTCAGCAGGCTCAGGAAGGCTTGAGTAGTGCCCTTTCCAGGTTGATGGTGGTGGTAGAGCGGTACCCTGATTTGAAAGCCAATCAGAATTTTTTACAGTTACAGTCGCAGTTGGAAGGCACCGAAAACAGAATTTCTGTGGAGCGCCGAAAGTTCAACGAAGCCACACGGGATTACAACACGTATATAGGCCTTTTCCCACAATCTATGCTTGCCGGAATGTACGGGTTTGAGAAAAAAGGTTATTTCGAAGCTTCTGAAGGAGCAGAGAATGCACCGGAAGTTCAATTTTAATTAGATATGGCAGCGGATAATTTCACAAGCTCAGAAAAAGAAGTCATAGTTGGCGCGATAAAGAGTGCAGAAAAAGATACGTCCGGAGAAATACAAGTACACATTGAAAACCATTGTAAGGGCGATGTGCTTGACCGGGCGGCGCAGGTTTTTAAGATTTTGAAGATGCACAAAACCGAACTTAGAAACGGCGTGCTTTTCTATCTGGCTATGAAGGATCACAAGTTCGCCATTCTTGGAGATGCAGGCATCAATAGTAAAGTACCGGAACATTTTTGGGATGATATCAAAGCCCATATGACAGAAAAATTTAAAAACAATCAAATAGTGGAAGGATTGGCAGAAGGGATAAATATGGCCGGACTTCAGTTAAAACATCATTTTCCTTATAAGGCTGACGATGTAAACGAACTCTCTGACGATATCTCTTTCGGCAAAAACTAATCTTATGCGCAATTATCTTTTAATATTTTTCTCCCTAGTTTCTTGTTACTCATTTGCTCAGGAATTTCCGGAGCCTATGTCGCCGCCGAGGCTGGTGAACGACTATGCAGGATTGTTGAGTGCGCAGGAAAACGAATTATTGGAAAGTAAGCTGGTAAACTATAACGATACTACTTCCTCTCAATTTAGTGTGGTCATTATACGGTCCGTTGGAATGTATGACATTTCTCAATACGCCGCGGAGCTGGGCGAAAAATGGGGTGTAGGTAAAAGCGGTAAAGATAACGGATTGCTGGTATTGGTAGCTGCGGAAGACAGGAAGGTATTCATTGCCACAGGTTACGGGTTAGAACCGACAATTACAGATGCCGCCAGTAAAAGGGTGATTGAAAACTACATTGTCCCAAACTTCAAGCAGGAAAAATACTTTGAAGGGCTGGACCAGGCCACAAGTATATTGATGGGTCTGGCTTCAGGGGAGTTTTCGGCAGACAAACTACAAGATGGAGGTGGCATGCCTTCCGTGGTAATGATCATCCTCTTTTTGATGTTCATGATCGGCATTCCTTATCTACGATACCGGAGCATGAAGAGCCATCATTATGGGGGTAAAGGAGATATGGGTTTCCTAACCGCCCTTTTGCTTATGAATTCCATGGGCGGTCGTGGCGGAAGCTTTAGAGATTTTACCGGCGGCGGCGGTGGCTTCGGAGGCGGCGGTGGCGGTTTCGGTGGGTTTGGAGGCGGCGGTTTCGGTGGTGGTGGCGCTGGGGGTAGCTGGTAATACTATTTGGCGTTGTTGCGAACCAGCAGCCCTGAAATAAAGACAAGGGCACTTACAATGACAAACGTAATGTTGCCCTTGCTAAATGTAAACCGCTCTCCCAACAGTTTAATGCTCTTGGTTTCTTCAATATAATCTATTCCTGTTATCACCAGGGCGATCAGCCCAATCACCATTAATATTGTCCCTACTGTTTTCATAATTTTATTAGTACAAGTGCGCCCACAAGAAGGCTTATAGTTTCCTCAGCATTAGATTACTCATACATCTCTTATCGGCAACATTCACTGTCTTGAAGGGTTCGATGAATTCAAGATTGTATTTTTCAGGAATTTTATCTACATGGCTTCTGTGAATGAGATATCTTCTGCTTCCGTCGGGAATATTATAAACACCATTAGATGACTCACCCAGCTTGTCCTCGATGCCGATGGAAGACGCTGTTCTGATGAATATCAGTCCCTGTCTTTTTGTAACCCTGCAAATCTCTTTTAGCATACTTTCGAAATGCTGGTGGTCTTCAGCAAAATGCAGTACAGCGCTGCAAATGAGCAGGTCGAATGCGTCATTCTGGTAGGGCATTGCTTCAATTTTCCCTTCAATAAATTGCGTTTTGCCTATAGCAGGATTGAGCGAACGTGCCACGAACTGAAGCATCTGAATGGCGCCAGGATTGCTGTCGATTCCTGCCACGTCATAGTTATTCTGCAGAAAATAAACCAGATTTCGACCTTCCCCACATCCTGCGTCTAAAATTTTCATAGAAGGATTGAATCGCCCCTTCAGCAACTGATCAAGCAGGTAAAGATCTATGTTGCCTAATATTTTATTTAGTTTCTGAATTTCCATGGGGATAAATTATTTTGAAACGACTTTTTTTCTTCTTCTTTTACTAATCAAACATAACACTTTGCTATATTTAGAACTACATTCAGGATAATAAATTATGAACCCCAATTTTCATTTGGCTTTTCCAGTAACAGATATCCAGTCTACCAGAGAGTTTTATGAAGGGCTACCCGGTTGTAAAAAGGGCTACTCTGTTTTCTCCGCCCCGCGTGGCAACGCAATAGAATTCAAGCCTTTTCAGAATAAGGAGCGGGTTTTTGTATATTCGTCGTAAAACAATTCTTAAAATATCCACAACATTATATGATAAAATTGAAGAGTAGTTTTTTTGCATTATTAGTTATTTTTTTTGGTTCCTGTGGAAGTCCTGAGAAGGAAAACAGTGCGGATGCTGATTCAGAATTGTTACAGGACGAGGCAAATCTGTTCATCGGTGAGTATACGGAATCTTTTAAGTTGTTATACTATGAGTTGTCGCAGGCCGAATGGGAATCAAATACGCGCATTGTACCCGGAGACACTACTAATGCTTACAACACCCAGCAGGCAAACGAAGCTTATGCTTCTTTCGTCGGAAGTGAAATGGTGATAGAAAGGACCAGGGAATTTCTGGAGCAAAAAGACAAACTCACTCCGCTGCAGGTAAATCAGTTGGAGACCATATTGTACATTGCAGCAAACAGTCCTGCTACTGTAGAATCCCTGGTAAAGGAGCGAATCAAAGCCGAAACAGCCCAAACAGAGAAGCTTTTTGGGTTTGATTTCAAATTAGACGGAAGGTCTGTTACCACCAACGACCTTGATGACATTTTGAAAACTGAGGCCAGTGTCGACAAAAGACTTGCTGCGTGGCGAGAAAGTAAGGAGGTAGGGAAGGTTTTAAAAGAAGGCTTAAACGATCTGCGTGGATTAAGAAATGAGACCGTGCAGGCCCTCGGCTACGATGATTACTTTACCTACCAAGTTTCTGATTATGGCATGACCACCGGGGAAATGATGGACCTGAACGAACAGCTAATAGCGGAAATCTGGCCACTTTACAGAGAGCTTCATACTTATGCCCGCTATAACCTGGCGAAAAAATATAAGCAGGAGGTTCCGGAAATGATCCCGGCACATTGGCTTCCCAATAGATGGGGCCAGGATTGGTCTGAAATTGTAAGTGTGGAGGGGGTAAATTTGGACGCTGTGTTGGCGGAGAAAGGACCGGAGTGGTTGATAAAACAGGCGGAGCGTTTTTATATTAGTCTGGGATTTGATGCTTTACCGGAAAGTTTCTATGAGGAATCCAGCATGTATCCTTTGCCTGAGGATGCAGACTATAAGAAAAACAACCATGCTTCGGCCTGGCACATGGATCTAGAGGAAGATGTTCGTTGTCTGATGAGTGTGATTCCCAATGCAGAGTGGTATGAGACAACGCACCACGAGTTGGGGCACATCTATTATTTTATAAGTTATACAAACCCTGATGTGCCACCACTGTTGCGGGAAGGTGCAAACAGGGCGTTTCATGAGGCTGTGGGCAGTTTAATGGGCTTGGCTGCCATGCAGGAACCATTTCTTGCACATTTAGGCCTTGTTGAAGCAGCGGAAGCGGATAGCCTACGGAGAGAGGAATTGAAAGTGCAGGCCCTACTCAAAGAAGCACTGAATTACGTAGTCTTTATTCCATTTTCAGCAGGGGTAATGACTTCGTTTGAGCATGATTTGTATGTAGACAGTCTCGGAATAGATGAGTTTAACGAAAGATGGTGGACTTTATCAGAAAAGTTTCAGGGGATAGTGCCACCGACGGCAAGGGGAGAAGAATATTGCGATGCTGCCTCAAAAACGCATATCAACAATGATGCAGCCCAATATTACGATTACGCCCTTTCTAACGTAATCCTCTTTCAATTGCATGATTACATAGCTAAAAATATTCTGGACGCGGATCCAAGAAATACAAACTATTATGGGAACAAAGAGGTGGGAGCGTTTTTGAAAAAGATCCTTACGCCCGGCGCTACGAAAGACTGGCGTGCACTTTTGAAGGAAACAACAGGGGAAGAACTAAGTGCTAAAGCAATGCTGAGTTATTTCGAACCGCTTATGGAATATCTTAAAAAGGAAAACCAGGGAAGAAAGCACACTTTACCGGAAAAACCGGTGTAGAGGTTTTTGCTGGTTTTGAAATTACCAAAAGTATATAATACGCGATCATTATAACGTTAGCTTTACAAACCATCATTAGAGACTTTAAATTAAGTGTGGGTTTAAAAAAATCATTGTTGGAGAATATAAAAAGACAGTTTCTTGTTGTAATAGGTATGTTACTTTCGCTGAGCTTCAGCGTGCAGGGTCAGGTGCTCGACAACATGGGGATGCTAAACCTCAACTACCTGAAATATAGCAACGAAATTCCGAAGGAGCTTCTTTCTACAAGAACGGTTGTTTTGGTCAACGACGAAGTCGGGTCGGGGAACTCAGAAGAAAAAGGTCAGATTTCCTGGAAGACCTTTTCGAAGCGATTTCACCCAACATTTCGAATGCTTGGCGTGGATCCCGTAGCATATTATAACCTGGACCTGGTGCTATCAGGACCTTCCATTACCAACTCCTTTGCAAATGATATAAAAAGCAGGGCCATTTCCCATGCCATTGTTTTGCAAAGAACATTAACATCCAGCCAGGATACAGTTTTCTCTTTGACCTTAGGCACCCTCAGTGAAAAGGACCTGTTTTTTGAAACAGGACAGGCTGCATTTCAAATCCAGCATAACAACCTGAGGACTTTGTTACAGCAATTCATAAGGGTAGTCAGCGCGTCGGGTCTTGACAGGAGTAATTTTCTTATTCTTGAACATCCGGAATTCTTTTACGAAACGCAGATGTTTGCAAAAGGCCGCTTCGAAAAATTTAATCCCGATCTAAAGCTCGATAAATTGGCTGTTCCGCTTTTTGAAGAAAGACTTCCCCCTCAAAACATTCCTCCCGGCATGAGCAGAGAAGAAGTCAACCAAAAAGTGAGTATCGAAAATCAACAGATAGCGGAAGCTAACCGCAAATTGGAGCAGATAATGAATGCTTATCCTTTTGAATATGAGCCGGTTTCCTATAAAGATGGCGAAGCAGCCTGGAAAAGAACCGGCAATCATTTTATTCTACTCAATATTCACGGTAAAGCAGCTACCGTAAGAGATTTTTTGGGGTATGAGACTGTAGATGATCAGCCCACATTTACCAGCACAAGAATGATAGAAGGCGAGGCTGTAACCGAGGAAATAGAAAAAGATCAGGAAGTTTATAAGTACTACATCCAGCACATCAATTCAGGAGAGATTTATCTGGGCACCCATTGGGACGTGGCTACCACCTGGGAACAAGCCTTGGAAAATCTCATTTACAATCTGCGTGCAGCATTTCCGAACCGGTAAATTGCCTTAGATCATTAGCGGGAGGTAATTGCCTGTCTGTATAAGGTGGTGAATTTCGAAATAAAATGACGGGCTATAATTCCCCGAACGAATAAACTACTGCGAAATTAGCAATGATGATTTTATTTGCGACGAATAATACGTATTTTCGTTGCAAAATATGCGACGAATAAAAACTTTTATACATCAACAAGACAACTGGCCTGACTTTTCCTGGAATAGCGACAGTTTTGTGAGTTTGCTTAGCGAGGCCAGACACCGACAAGGTCGACTTATTGGGAAGATGGAAACATTAGGCTTTGATTTAAGAAATGAAGCTTATCTTGATACATTAACACTTGATGTTCTAAAATCATCAGAGATTGAGGGAGAATTCCTAAACTCTGACCAGGTACGTTCTTCAATTGCTCGTAGATTAGGAATGGAAATCGCAGGCTCTGTAGAATCCGACAGAAATGTAGAAGGGGTAGTTGAAATGATGCTCGATGCGACACAAAATTGCTTTGAACCATTAACAGCAGATAGATTATTCGATTGGCATGCTGCTTTGTTTCCAACAGGTAGAAGCGGGATGTACAAAATTACGGTCGCTGATTGGAGAAGAGATACAACAGGACCTATGCAGGTGGTGTCGGGGGCATTGGGAAAAGAGAAAGTGCATTTTCAAGCACCCGATTCCGAATTATTAGAAAAAGAAATGAACCAATTTTTAGCTTGGTTCAATGGTAACAAAACAATTGACCTGGTAATCAAAGCAGCGGTTGCACATCTGTGGTTTGTGACAATCCACCCTTTCGAGGATGGAAACGGTAGGATAGCAAGAGCATTGACAGATATGCTCCTTGCACAGTCAGATAAAAGTAACCAGCGATTCTACAGTATGTCTGCCCAAATTAGAATTGAGAGAAAGCAATATTATGAACTTCTGGAAAAGACACAAAAGGGCAATTTAGATATAACAAATTGGATTACCTGGTTCTTGAGTTGCCTGATTGATGCCCTTAAATCGACAGATACTGTCTTAACAAAAGTGTTGTTCAAAGCAGGTTTCTGGCAAAAGCACATTAATACCGCCATAAATGACCGACAGAAAAAGCTGTTGAATAAGTTACTGGATGGGTTTGATGGAAAATTAACATCTTCAAAATGGGCGAAAATTGCAAAGTGCTCTAAAGATTCGGCCATTCGCGACATTAATGACCTTATTGAAAAAGGAATATTACAAAAAGAAGCAGCAGGAGGAAGAAGTACTAATTATGAATTGAAAGGAATACCAGTTGGTAACATTGCGTAGTCTCCAAGCAGATTGAAGTGGTGACGGGAAATCTTCTTCGTCTTTTTATTATCTTTAGAGCCGGATGAACGTTAATTGCGTGTAATTCCGGCAAACAAAACATGAGCTTAACCTTTAGTAACCAAAACATCGCACCAGAGGAACTTCCCACACTGGAAACTGTTGCTTTTTATCCTTTAGAGCCTGCGTTTCTAAAAATAGAGCGCATTTCACTAGTCATTACCTTAACGGTGATGCTGATAGCTGGTGGCTCGGTTTTTTTAATATTTGATAATCTCAAGGAAATCCTCATCGTATTGGCAGCCTCGGCGGTCTTCCTGAGTTTTGCTGCTGTTTTATTTTTTTCCACCGAGATGAGTTTCAAATTTAGTGGCTATGCACTGCGGGAAAATGACATCATCTATCGAAGTGGATGGATTGTGAGAAAGGAAAGGATCGTAATGCTGAACCGCATTCAACATGTGAGTGTGCAATCGGGTCCTCTGGAAAGGGCCTTCGGACTTTCTTCAGTTTCGCTTTATACTGCAGGAGCTTCAAATGCTGATTTTACGATAAGAGGAATAAAAACTGAAACCGCCGGGCAAATAAAGGAGTGGGTTAGCAAAAGGTTGAATGAAGACAATAGCTGATAATGCCTGGGAGGTACCGCAGCGGCAATCTCCTGCCGCTATTTTTATTATGCTATGGAGCACCGCCTTTAAAATTCTGAAGGGATTCTGGCCGGTCCTGGCTTTATACTTTTTTAAAGGGGAAGGGGATGAAAACTCATTTTCATTCTTATGGCTGGTGCTCACTTTTGTGATTTTTAGCTTTGCCGGCACCCTCATCGGCTATTGGTTTAAAAAATTCTGGGTGGTCGATGATACGCTGGTCATCAAAACAGGCTGGTTCAGAAAAAAAATATTGAGCATTCCTTTCCAAAATATTCAGGCGGTGCACCTGGAGCAAAATGTCTGGCAACGGTTTTTTGGCGTGTCCAAAGTTTCTTTTGATGCCACTGGAAGTGAAGAGGTGGAGGCCCAATTGGAGGCTTTACCTACTGCCAAAGCAGAAGCGCTCAAAGACCTTCTGTCGAGCCAGGGTGAGTCTGAGCATGCAGGTAAAACGGAACCTGCCGCTGCTAATCATACATATAAGCTACGGTTCATCGATATTTTAAAGCTCAGCCTGACGGCGAATCACCTGGAAGCTTTCTTAATACTCGTGGCAGTGGGTCTGAATTTGCTGGATGAACTGAAACAAATCTTTGAATTTGATAGCCAGGAGTATATTGATACTTATGCAAACCAAGTTATCGGCCAATCTGTGCTTCTTATTAGCATTTTGGTGTTGGGGGTGGCTTTTGTGTCAGTGCTTTTTTCAATAATTCGTACGTTCATCAAATTCTACGGATTTTCGTTATCCGATAACATCAAAGAATGGAAAATCAGCTATGGACTTTTCAACAGGGAACAAAAGACTATTCCTGTTAGGAAAATTCAGATTCTAAGCTGGCGTACTACCTGGTTGAGGAGAAAATATAATTACTGGATCATGCATGTCCAGTCTGTCGGGTATAAGCAGGATCAGAAACAGAACATTCAAATTCCGATCCTTGACTCCGCAAAGATACCCGCTCTTGCAAATGCTTATCAGCCGTATAACGTGGAAGACACCTCTGGCAGGGAGGGTATTGAAGCAGCATTCTGGAAAAGAAAGTTGCTTGTCTCTGCCCTGCCAATTACACTTTTCCTTATGGCTGTTTCAGTTTACTGGTTGGGAGCCTGGTCATTGGCTTTCATTGTAGTGTTTCTTTACCTTGGGCTGTTTTACCACAAATTTTGGAAGAACTTTAGGTGGCAGACACAGGAGGAGGGGATCCAAATTGTTTCCGGCGCATGGGGGCGGAAGATTACGCTTCTAAACTGGAAAAAAATTCAGCAGGTTCATATCCACCAAGGCATTTATCAGAGAAACCACCAGCTAGCCGACCTTGTGTTCATCACGGCCGGTGGAAAAGTAACGCTTCCATACATACAATACGCCACCGCTATAGCGCTCGCAGACTTCGTGCTGTACGAAGTGGAGCGTAAAAACGAAGCTTGGATGTAATTTCACATCAATCTATTCATTGTGAAACAGACTTTGATTATTGGCAAAATCATAAAGGGTTAGGAGTCGAAGGTTATAGTACGATGTCCAGAAGTTTCTGAGAGAACTGATATACGCTCGTTTTGCTAAATCCTTGTCCTGCAGTGCAATATTAAGATCTGTAATGCTGATCTTGCCTATCAGGTAGCGGTTTTTGGCAATTTCATATCGATTATTTGAGATGTAATCGGCCTTTTCGGTAATTTCCAGTTGGCTACGCAGCATTTTAAATCGCTTTACCTGTGTGTATATTTCCTGATCAAAATTAACCTCATCCTGGCTGATAGTTTGTTCTACAAGATTTTTGTTTGCTTCAGCCGTTTTTCTTACAGATTTTTGCCTCCCCCAATCTACAATGGGAATTTCAAAGCCAATGCTTAACGACTGCTGGTCATTGGGGTTTACATAAATATCATTGATCGAATTCCCTCTGTTTGTCAGACCTACCGTTCCGTACACATCCACGTTTAAGCCACTTGTCCCCTTTGCCTCCGCGATCTGTGCATCCGCCTGCAAAAGCTGCCTTTTAAATGAGACAGCGTCGGAGCGATTGTTGCGCGCTTCTTGCAACGCCAAAGCTTCATCCACCTCAAAAGTTGGAATTTCATCGGGGAGAATAAGATTGATTTTTTCCTCACTGGTCCACCCAATATAGGTCTTAAGTCTTAAAGTAGCTGTTTCAAGCTCCAGTTCAGCTTGGGAGACATCCTGCCTCGAGTTAAGAACGTTGAGCTCCAGTTGCATCAGATCGTTTTCTGCAATTTTGCCCAGGTTATATCTGCCCTCGCCGATCTTATAAATGGTATCATTATTTCCTAGATTTTTACGTGCAATCTCAAGATTGACCTGCTGCAGCAATAGATCAAAAAATAAACCCGTTGCATTCACGGCAACCAGTTCCAGGTCTTCCTGATAGCCTTTTAATGATTCTTCGTATCTCAGTGGCTCTATTTTTTTATCCCAACGCAACCTATTATAGCCAAACAAAGGCTGGACAAAACCTAAAATTGCTGGATTGCCACTATATTGAGTGAAGCGGGGCTCATTTAAATCATCAAATCTTTGTGCCTGAGAATTGATAAATATTTGACCGCCGGTAGCGCCAATCGTTTGGCTTAATCTCAAATTAAGGTCAAGGGTATTGTTGGTAACGGGCTGGAACCGGTAGGCGCCGCTTTCCTGTTGAACTGCAACTACCGATCGGCTAAACTCCGGAAGCCTGCCACTCAGTGAAAGCTGAGGCCTGTAATTGGATAAATAAGTTCTATACTGCCAGTATCTGTTTTCTTTCCTGTTCTCAGCCTGTAAGGCTACGGAAGAGTGGTTGCGGGCATACGCTATAATTTTCTCAAGGGAAAAATTGATGGAATCTGAATGTTGGCAGTGAGCCTGGATGCTCAGGAAAATAAGGGAAAAGTTCAGCAAAAGTATTTTGCTTTTATTCATAGCGTAAAGAGGTTATAGGATCCTGGTTAGCCGCTTTTCGAGCTGGCGCAATTCCAAAAATTAGTCCGATTGTTGCCGCTACTCCGAAAGAAATAACCACAGAAAAAAACGTGATGATAGTGGGGATGTCTGCGAAATTTGATACTGTTACCGCAATCCCCACGCCCAATAAGACACCAATAATGCCTCCGGAAATGCTTATCATAATGGCTTCAAAAAGAAATTGCAGGATGATGTCCATTTTTTTGGCGCCAATGGAGAGCCTCAAACCGATTTCCTTTATTCTTTCTAGTACCGACGCTAACATGATGTTCATGATGCCGATTCCTCCCACCAGCAGGGAAATACCCGCTATTGCGCCCAATACAATATTAAAGATGCGTTTCGTTCTCTGTTGCTGCTTCAGGAGTAGTTCGGGAATGGTGATTTCATAGTCAATCACCTCATAATGTCTTCTTTTCAAAATTCGTGAAATGACATCAGCGGTAGCATTCAATGACTCGGTCTTATCCACCTGTATCACAAGCCGGTCTATCTGGT
Source organism: uncultured Roseivirgaceae bacterium (assembly GCA_964636035.1). Taxonomy (GTDB): domain Bacteria; phylum Bacteroidota; class Bacteroidia; order Cytophagales; family Cyclobacteriaceae; genus CAMPJM01. The sequence continues at coordinate 3,859 of CAZWQB010000044.1, read as the reverse complement.
GGTAATTGCTGGCCGCTCTGTTTTCTCCCTCGAATTCGCCGCCATTTTGCAGCCTGGCCTGCTCTCCTTTAACCATTGCTTCGGTGAGCAGTGCTCTGTTTTTATATCGGATTAGTAAGGTCTGCACAGGTGCATAAACATCCATATTGTAGTCTCTTATTCCCAGGTTATCAATAGAGGCTTTCGAAATGAGTCTTTCATCCAAAACCCCTATTATTTTCATCCAGTGTGGACCGCATTTGATCATCTTGCCGATGGGGTTTTCGTCACTAAAGAATTTTACCTGAATTCCCTTTCCAATGATACAAACCGGTTCGCCTTTCAACATTTGATTTGCATTGAAATGCTTTCCCTGTGCAAGAGAAAAATTGGCTATTTGGAAAAAGCTTGGTGTAACACCTACCAGTTTGGCTGACCGCCTTGTCCCACCCTTGATGATATAGGTTTCTACTAAAATTTCGGGACTAACTTTTTCGATGTTTGGAAGTATTTGCTGGATAGCCTTCACGTCTTCCATATTAAGACCCGGAGTGAAGTTTTTCTTCTGCGATTTGGTGGCTGTTTCGTCTGTAACTTTCTCTTCTGATTGCTCTACAACAGGCGTAATGACAATATTATTTACCCCTACAAGTTTTATTTGCTCCAGTATTTCCTGTTGTGCCCCGTTGCCAATTGCCAGCATTGCAATCACAGCAGCGACTCCAAAGATAATACCCAGCGCGGTAAGGATTGAACGAAGTTTATTTGCCAATACGGCTTCAAAAGCAATATAGAAGTTGGCCAGGATTTTTTCTTTCATGTCTAAAGATTGCTGGCGGTGGCTTCGGATCCCTTTAACAATACCAACTCACCTTTACTATCAGTATCTGGTGTAGACAGGAAAACCTTCTCCCCTTCATTCAAGCCCTCAAGAATTACTACTTCGTTTGTATTGGATTTGCCGATTTTCACTTCCTGGCGCAAGGCTGTGAGGCCATCTTTTTTGTAAACAAAGGTGAGTGTATCTCCCTGGCTGTGCAGGCATTCTAAAGGAACAAATATGGCATCTTCCAGCACTTCGGAAATAATGGTGTTGCTGGTTGTCATGGCTGGTCGCAGTGTGGTATCGGATTCATTTATCAGAACATTTACCTGATAAACCTTGGCGTCTGAGTTGGGCTTTTGCTCTCCTACATTAGAAACGGTCATCACCGATCCTGTCAGCCTTTTTTCCGGGAACGCGTCCAGGCCGATTAAAACTTTTTGTCCTTCTGAAATTTTCCGGATATCAACCTCATTAATAAAAGTCTTGGAAATCATCGTAGAGAGATCTGGCAATGTGGCGACAGTAGGGTCATAAGCTGAAATTTGGGAACCCGTGCCTCTTCTGCTGCCGTTCCAATCGCGAACATACACCACCATTCCGGCCTCAGGAGCAGTGATGGTGAAGGTTTCAATAAGCTCTTCCATATTTTGAAGCTCCCTTTGTGCACGACTCAGATTAGCTGCCACCTCCTGCATTTTTGCTTTTGACTGCTCATACTTGATTTTGTAATTTTCTTTGGCCTGCTGATAAGTGCGTTCGGCCTTTTCTTTATCTATTTCTGCCTGTTTAATAGTAGCCGGTGGTTCAAATTGCGACTGTTCCAATACGATCTGCCTTTCGGTTACTGCGTATTTTAGATTGATTAACTCATCTCTGGCCTGCCTCAGGGTAAGTGCTGAATCCAATTGCGCCTGCGAATATTGAGACAGTGTTTTTTGTAGCTCTGTATCGGCATTCATCATTTTGGAAGATAGTTCCGATCTATCCAGCGAGGCGATGTAATCCCCCTTTTTTACGATGGTACCCTCTTCTACCAGATTATCTATTTTTATCTGCCAGATCCCCACAGACCTGACATTTGGCCCGGGAATTTTGACCGAATTTTTTGCTTCGAGTTCACCGGATGTGGTGATATCGATTTGAAACTTTCCTCTCTCAACAGTAATAAAAAGCGCGGAATCAACGGTTGAAGCACCTTTGGCAAATATGAGATATGCAATTAGCAGGGTCAGTAAAACTGCTACAGGAATTATGACTTTTTTGTTCATGGCCGCTGGTTAGTAGTAAATTATCATTGCTTCAAAGAAGAGAGAGTCGGTAGTTCACAATATAAAACCTTAGTTTTAATATACCCTGATATTTTTCTATTTTTTTATGTAGGGCATACAGAAAATCGACGGAGCGTCTGATATACGGATGTAAAGCGGATATGTAACTTTATGATTTGAGCTGAAGCCAACAATAGCGAGGCTGCCTAAGGCTAGTTGAGAAGGTTTTTTCAGTTGAACTGGCTTTTGGAATGCGCTTTCAAGCCAGGCTTGATTGCCGGAAAAGGGAATCAAAAAAATCAACAAGACAACATAGGTTAAAACAGATGCGCCCTTTATGACCCACATTAAAAAATCGCAGCTAATACAAGGAGAGATCTATTCAGATCGATGCAAAGATAAAAT
>CAZWQB010000044.1:0-1281 GCA_964636035.1 uncultured Roseivirgaceae bacterium | reverse complement strand
GCCGATTTACTGTTTAACCAGGTTAAACAAGTATTCTCCATACCCGCTTTTTCGAAGTGGTTCGGCCAAAGCAAGAAGTTGCTCTGCATCGATGAATTTCATGCGGTAGGCAATTTCTTCAATACAGCCGATCTTTAACCCCTGCCGTTCTTCGATTACCTGTACGAAATTTCCAGCCTGCATCAGCGATGCAAAAGTGCCGGTATCCAGCCATGCAGTACCTCTGCTCAAAATGCCCACCTGCAGCTTATTATTTTTTAGGTATGCTTTGTTGACATCTGTAATTTCGTACTCTCCTCTTGCGCTCGGTTTCAAATTCTTTGCTATCTCTATTACATCATTGTCATAAAAATACAAGCCAGGAACCGCGTAGTTTGATTTTGGTTTTAAGGGTTTTTCTTCTATAGAAAGGACCTTGTTGTTTTCGTCAAAATCCACCACCCCGTACCTCTCAGGATCGTGCACATGGTAGGCAAAAACCACGCCCCCATCAGGATCGTTGTTACTTTGGAGCAATTTGGCTAAACCAGAACCATAAAAAATGTTATCACCAAGGATGAGTGCCACTTTGTCTTTCCCAATAAATTCCTCCCCAATCGTGAAAGCCTGAGCCAGACCCGCAGGTTTTTCCTGAACGGCGTAAGAAAATTCACAGCCCAAGGATTTACCATCACCCAACAACTTTTCGAACATGGGTAAATCATGTGGAGTGGATATGATCAAAATTTCACGAATACCAGCCATCATCAACACCGAAAGCGGATAATATACCATCGGCTTGTCAAAAACAGGCATCAATTGTTTGCTAACTGCTAAAGTTAAAGGGTGAAGCCTTGTTCCTGATCCTCCTGCAAGTATTATTCCTTTCATTTTTTTGGGTTTTAGGTAATGGGTTTTGGATATTAGAAGTAATGATTTGAGGCCGAACGTCCGTACATTAAACGAGTATTCTTGTTTCCTTGATGAATAAATCTATTGTACAATGAGAAATAAGACGGTGTGCTGAATCATCAAATCACCAAATTATCAAACACCAAATCATTTATATTGCTCCAAATAGTAATTCTGGTAATCTCCGGATGTAACGTTATCCATCCATTCTGTATTGGCAAGGTACCAGTCAACCGTTTTATCCAATCCTTCTTCAAATTGCAGCGAAGGCTCCCAGCCCAGCTCATTCTTTATTTTGGTAGCATCGATGGCGTAACGATGATCGTGGCCTGCCCTGTCCGTTACAAAAGTGATCAATTTAGCGGATTCACCCTCAGTCCTGCCCAGCTT
>CAZWQB010000043.1:0-19478 GCA_964636035.1 uncultured Roseivirgaceae bacterium | reverse complement strand
TTGACGCAGAAATTCACCCTGGATGCACGTGGAGAGGTTGCTCAACTAGCAGAAACGATCAACACGATGGTGGCCATGCTAAATACCCTTGCCGGAGAGGTGAGTAGGGTGGCTCGGGTAGCGGGAACCGAAGGAAAGCTGACCGAACGTGCCGTGGTGACCGATATGAGAGGAAGCTGGAAGGAAATTGTAGATACGCTGAATAACCTTTTAGAATCCATCGTTTCGCCGGTTCTGGAAGTAAGTAGGATTGTGAGGGCGATCTCTGAGGGAGATTTGACCCAAAAAGTGGAAATTCCTACGGTAGGCGATATTCAAACCATGTCGAATGCCTTGAATACAGCGGTAAGCACCTTGAATGCACTGTTGGGTGAGATCAACGAAAGCTCGCTGGTAGTGGGTAGCTCGTCGGAAGAAATGGCGTCGAAAGGACTTGAGATGAATACCATTACGGTAAATGTGGCCATTGCCATGCAGCAAATGGCAGAAGGAGCGCAAAATCAAGCCTTGAAAACTGACCAAGCATTTAAGCTGATTGAAGAGATTATGAAAGCTACCGAAGAAACGGCCAACAAAGCGGAAATAGTAAACAAAGCTGCTGTTCTTGGAGAGGATACTTCGCAGATGGGTATGAAGACAGTGGCCCAGGTGGTTAAAAACATGGAAGAAATTTCTACATCGGCCGCACTTACTGCCAAAACTATTGAGGTGTTGAGTGTGCGTTCTCAGGAAATATCCAGATATCTTGGGGTAATTACAGACATCGCCTCGCAAACCAACCTGCTTGCCCTGAACGCGGCCATTGAAGCTGCCCGGGCAGGCGAAGCAGGAAAAGGATTCGCGGTGGTTGCAGAAGAGATCAGAAAACTAGCAGAGGGATCCAGAAAATCGGCTATCGAGATTGAAACCCTGGTAGAAGACGTGAAAAAAGATAGTTCATCAGCTTCGGCGGCCATTGCAACCATGGCATCTATCGTTGACAAAGGAAAAGATGCAACCTCCGAAGCTTCGGAAGCCTTTAAAAACATTGCTTCTTCAAGTGGTAAAACGCTTCGTACTGCAGAAGATATTTTGATGGCGACGGAGGTACAAAAAATCAGTATCGGAGATGTGGTAAAATATGTGGAAGAGGTGGTAGCCATTGCTGAACAAACGGCGGACGGAACGCAAAGAGTGGCTGGAACGGCACAGCAACTGTCTACAACGATGGAAGAATTTACGGATTCAAGTCAGAACCTAAAATACATTGCTGAAGACCTTCAAAATGGAATTGCTGCGTTTATTCTGGTGGATGATCAGGGTAAAATTAAGCGTTCGGTACTAAGGAAAGAGCAATTGAGGCAGGAGCGTTCTTCCAAGCAATCCCTGCACCGCCAACGCCATATGTCTAATTTGATGGGCACTATGTTTACCAGCCATAACAACCCTCCTTTCAAAGGAGATCTGGACGCCAAAGAAAGAAGCCTTAAAGAACATAAAACCCTTGATACAAGCTATAAAGATGGCATTAAAAAATTAGGGAATAAAATAGCACCAAAGCCGACTCCTTCGAATACAAAAAAAGAGGAAGGCTCGAAAAAACTAACTACAACTTCTAAATCCAAACCATCTCCAAAATCCAAAAAATAAAAGGAATTAATGGATAAGAAAAAGACATCAAAAGCATCGGTGCCGAAAGAGTCCTATATTCAACTGATTGCTTTTAAACTTGGACGGGAAACCTTTGGCATTCGAATTCAGCAGGTGAAAGAGGTAACGCTTACGCCAACTATTTCGCGGGTGCCAAAGGCTCCTGCATTTATTTTGGGTGTTGCCAATATAAGAGGCGATATAATGGCCATCATGGATTTGGAAAAGAGAATGGGCATCACCAAAAAGAGCAATCCATCTCTACAAAAAAATCCACCGAAATACACACTGGTGATTGAGAATGATGATTATTCTATTGGCCTTACCGTGGAAGAAGTACCGGTATCCATTACCATTGCAACTTCTGCTATCGACAAAGCGCCTGATATCATTAGAGAAACGCAAATCAACAAAGATTATTTGGAGGGCATTGCGAAAGTGGGCCATGAGCTGGTAATAATTCTGGACATAAACAATATGCTGAGCTTTAAGGAAATAGAGAAGATTAATTCTTTGTAAAAACCTGATGGTACCAAACCTATAAGGTTTTAGAAATTAAAAGTTTGAGGACCAGGAAGCCCTGCTAGGTTGTAATTGAGAATTAAACCAGACACAAAGAAACCTTATAGGTTTAGGTTAAGCGTAAAAGACGAAAACACACATAATCATTAAAAAAAGAGGAATGAAGCACAATATTTTAGTAGTGGATGACTCGTACTACATGCGTACTATTTTACGAAATATCCTGGAAGACAACGGGTTTAAAGTGGTAGCAGAGGCTGCAAATGGCACTTCGGCCATTAAAAACGCCGTAGATCACATGCCTGACCTCATAACACTGGATCTCATTCTTCCTGATAATACCGGATTAGATGTGTTGAAGGCTATCAAAAGAGAACGTCCGGAAGTGAAGGTAGTGATTGTAAGTGCAGTGGGGCAGGAAAAAATAGTAAATGAAGCCATGTCGCTCGGAGCAGAAGCCTATGTGGTAAAGCCTTTTATTGAAGAAAAGGTAATTGAAATCATAAAAAGCATCCTAAACTAAGGGAACAGGCTAAGAACTCATGACCTCAAGAGAAGAAGAATATAAAAAAATATTTATTGCAGAAACCCTGCAGGATTATGACAATATTTCCGAAAATATTCTTGAACTCGAGCAAAATCCGGATGATTTAAAGCCTGTAGCTGAGATATTTAGAATGCTCCACAACCTGAAGGCAAACGCCAATGCCATGGGTTATACCTTCATTTCAGACTACGCCCACATCCTTGAAAATGCGTTCAGTGCCATTCGGGAAAAAGAAATCAAGCTTACCGAGAACATAGCCAACATACTTTTCGAGGGAATTGACCATCTGGGTGTGTTGCTCAAAAACCTGGATCAGCCAATTGAAGAAAATAAGGTACTGCTGGAAAAAATTGAGGGAATTACCCGGGGAAATATTAATATTCCTTCTGTTTCAAAAGTATACACGGCGCAAAATATATCGCTATCCGACCGGGTTTCTATAGAAGTAAAAAAGCTCGACGACCTTATGAACCTGGTAGGAGAGCTGATTATTGACAGAGACAGGATCATGTCACTTGCGAAGCAGAATGACGACAAAGAATTGACCGCCATTGGATCGCACTTATACCGGATCACCAATGAAATTCAACAAAGTGTGATGAATACCCGTCTGGTAAGCATTGGCACCTTGTTCAATAAATTCCCAAGAATTGTACGCGACATTGCCCTCTCTGAAGAAAAAAAGGTAAGCATTAAAATAATTGGACAAGACATCAAAATAGATCGGAATATCCTTCAGATCATTACCGATTCTTTACTGCACCTGGTCAGGAATGCCATCGTTCACGGAATTGAAACCCGGGCACAGCGAAAAAGTCAAAAGAAGCCCCTGGTTGGCGAGATCATTTTAAGTGCTTCCAGCGACAAAGACACGGTGATTATCACCGTTGAAGATGATGGCAATGGCATTAGTTTAGATGAAATCAAAGCTAATGCACTGGAAAGAAACCTAATTTCGAAGGACAAAGCAGACAGCATTTCAGATAATGAACTTTACAATCTGATTTTTGAACATGGATTTACCTTGAGGAAAAGTATCAACGAATATTCTGGTCGAGGTGTGGGGCTGGATATTGTAAAAAACGCTTTGGAATCAATCGGCGGAAATATAAAGATCAATTCACGTCTGCATATCGGCACGCAGTTCAAGCTTACGCTGCCTACTTCCATTGCAGTAAAGGCATCGTTGCTTTTTCAGGTGAATGAAGGCTATTTTGCCTTGCCCTTGTTGCAGATAGACTCCGTACTAGCACTTCCAAAACAGGGTTTGCACCAAATTGGGAATAGCTTTATCACCAACTTCAAGGGAGAAAACATCTCTTTGATATTTCTTAACCAATTTTTATATGCTGAGGATGTAGCTACAGACCAATTTGATGGATCCGCGTCCTCAGAAAAAGAAGTTTTGGACGTAATAATTGTCAGCTATAACAACCGTAAGATTGGTCTTATTGTAGACAAGCTGCTGCGGCAACAGGAGGTTGTTGTAAAACCTTTGCAAACTCCTGTTAATCAGATTGATCTATTCAGCGGTGTTACACTGTTAGGAACCGGGAATGTATGTTTATTATTAGATGTAGCTGCACTGTCAAGGTTATATGCCCGGGTATCACGAAAAAATTTAGAATCCATAGAATAAGAATAAATAATGTTACAGATTTCTGATAAAGAAAAATCAGTTCTAAGGGAAATACTAAATTCAGGAATTTCCAAGGCTGCCGACTCTTTTTCCTTAATATCAAAAGATGAGGTCTCCATCGCTGTTCCTGAGCTAAAAATTGTATCTCAGGTCGACCTTTATAAAGAAATTGATCCTAAGAACGAAGTGCAGGTAATTATCAAATCAGAAATAAACGGAGACATTTGTGGACATACATTTTTATTCTTTCATGAAAAAGAGCTCGAATTACTTGAAAAGAATTGCCTGAATTTTTCCTTTCCTTCCAGCAAGCTGTTAGATCTTCGGACTTCACTGGTGTTGGAGATCAGCAATATCATTACCGGCGCTTTGGTGACGCAACTTGCAAATCGTCTGAAAGTAGATATTTTTGGTTCTGTACCGGCGGCACCCATATATCCCTCCAAAGCAAAGAACAAAACGCTGCTGCTAAAAACAGAGCTTTACAATTCCTGGATCTTAACCATTAAAACCTCCTTCGTTAAAAGCCAAAAGCTGGTTTCGCTTCCCTTTATAATCATCTTTGATATGTTGAATATGCAGAAATTATTAGACATACTGAGAGAGATGAAAAAGTAGCAAAAAAAGCAAATGGACTGGTTAGGGCCAGCTGAAAAAGTCTCAGTGTGTCAGATACCAGGCGGCAAGGCGAAGACGTATCTTTAAACTTCGAGCTGAAGCCAAGAGAGACCGTTTAAAAAGGACAACTTTAGAGCAATAATTTTCTTTTAAGCGTTTTTCAGCATCCCCAATTAAAGATCTTGTGCGACAAGCTTTCCTGGATTTCCCACATGCTAACATCAAAAAAGGGTTGGCTCCTTTGAAGCCAACCCCTCTTATAATCTTATTGCTAAAAGTCTAATTATAATTTGGCAGGAAAGAATATTCCTTCCCGTAATACATCATTTGTTCTACAAAGTCTTTAGGATATTCAATCTTCACATCGGTAATTTTTCCATCAGTCATCACCGGCACCAACCTCGGCTGAACGAAGCCTGAATAAGGCGCTGAATCCATGCTTTCATATCGCTTTTTAACTTCTCTGAGCATTTCCTGATCTACCACGACACCGTAATCTTCTATTAAAGCTTTTCCGGCCTCATAGTCACCTTCAGATTTAATTCTTTGAATTTCTTTCAGCAACTCACCAAATAGCGAACGGAGTTTCTCATAGTCGTTGATAACAAAATAGGTTTTGCCATTCTCTACTTTTTTCTCAATCACATTCTCTGGCTTTCCTTTTTCATACACCCAGGAAGCAACCAACTGTCGGTTTCTCATGTGCGCCTGCTCGATATTTGCTCCTTCCTCTAATCTTCTCAACTGCAGCATCAATCCATTTCTAATATAGCCTTCATATTCAGCTTTCCCTACCTCAAGTGATGGCATAACACCAATTTCTACCATTTTAGGGTCCAAAATAAAGTAAAGCGCTACTAAATCCGCTCTGGCTTCTTCCAATGGCGAAGCGTAATTTTTTAAGGTTTCTGAAGGATTCGCAACACCTTCGTTTAACTGCCCTGAAGCATGACCAATCACTTCATGTAAAGCAGTATGCATATTGCCAGCCAGGACGCCGTATTCCCTCGCACGCCTTTTTTCATCATCATTGTAAGCGAATTCATCCGCTGAACCAGCTCCTGCTGCTTCCGTGTAGGCATCTTTTATGTTCCCTAAAGAAACCGACTTGGAACCATGTTCTTTTCTAATCCAGTTAGAATTTGGAAGGTTAATCCCCACCGGTGTAGATGGTGCAGCATCACCGGATTCTGCCACTACAGTGATTACTTTGTAGGAAATACCGGTTACCTCCTTCTTTTTATGCTCTTCCATAATAGGCGAGTTGCTTTCAAACCACTGTGCATTTTGTGCAATAGCTGCCATTCTTTCACTTGCTTCCTGGTCTTTAATGGAAACCACGGATTCAAACGCACCTTTAAAACCCATCGCGTCACCATAAACTTCGATAAAGCCGTTGATCACATCGACTACAGAAGCTGTATCTGCCACCCAGGCAATGTTGTATTCATCAAAGGTTTTGAGGTCGCCGCTTTGGTAAAATGCAATTAGTTTATCAAGCGCCGCTTTCTGTTTTTCATTTTCGGCCACCGCAGATGCTTTTTCAAGCCAGTAAACAATCTTCTCAATTGCTTCGCCATACATCCCTCCTACTTTGTAGGTTTTCTCTACTACTTTTCCACCTTCTTTGGTCAATTTTGAGTTAAGGCCATACAAAACCGGTCTTTCTTCCGCTTTTGCCGTCATATTCTTGTAAAACTGCTCCACTTCGCGCTGAGAAACGCCTTCGTAGTAGTTATTGGCGGAACCTTTGACCATATCTTCCGCCTGGTTTTGATTCACTCTTTTGGAGTCAACTTCACTATCGAACAAAATCGGCGTCAGTTTGCTTAGCAGTGCTGCTTTGTCTTCTCCCTCTGCAAGCGGCAATGCATTTTCAGGGATGTCCTTTAGCAATTCAGCAAAATATGCCGAAGAAAAACCCGGCTCCAACTTCTGTGTAGAATAGTGGTGATGGATGCCGTTCGAAAACCACATGCGCTTGGCATAGGTCATGAAGCTTTCGAAATCATCAGAAGATTTATCTCCTTTATAATTGTCAACAATTGCCTCGATCGTTCTTCTGACTACGAGATTGTGTTTGTAATTTTGATCGTAAATAATATCCCGGCCAGAAAGCGCTGCTTCATATAAGTAATACACCAGCTCCTTCGTTTGAGGATCGAGATCATCAAATCCAGGCACTTTATACCTTAAAATCTGAACGTCGGCGAACTGGTCAACCTTTACTTCAAAATTCTCAAAAGGATCTACCTCGGTCTCTGAACCTTCGGCTGTATCAATGTCTCTGTTTTCTGAGCCACAGGCCAGCATAAAACAGGATAGCACCGATAAATATAATAGCTTACTTGTCTTTAATAACATATTAAATGTTGGTTTGAATTGTACAGTATAATAAAAGCAAAAATATAAATTCTTACGGAATCTGTGCGCAGTAAAAGCGAATAGTATCAAAGCGCTGGAATACTTTTGCCAGGGAAACTGGCATAATCACGAACTTAGCGGAAATAAATTGGTTGAACACCAACCTTGGCATAGAATTTATATATTTACAATTGTAAATCTACGCCTTTCTTGAAGTAAAGAGGTGTGATATTCCTGATCAACTTATTATAAAACCAAAAATTATCATGTCGCAATTAAAAAAGATTCCATTTTTTGTAATAGTCTTCGCTTCGATGCTGGCATTTTCATTTAAATCATCCGAAAACCAGCTCTTAAAAACTTCTTTGAGAGTCACTGTATTAAATGAACTAGGAAATCCCGAAGAAGGAGTGGTTCTGAAGCTCTACACAACGGATAAAGATTATGAAGAAGAAACCAATCCAGTGTCAGACTCTGTATTGACTGACAAAAAAGGCCGCGCAACGTTCAAAGATCTTGAGCCAATCGTATATTTTGTAAGTGCCGAAAAAGGAAAAATGAACAACCATGGTGCAGGTATCCAAACCAACCCACTAGAGTCCGGCAAGGTCAATAAGGTCAACATTGTGATAGAATAACATAGCGGGGCCATTAAACACTTTATAGAAGGCGCGGGTTTACATAGAAGTGTCTGCTGAAAAAGCATCTGATGCCTCAGATACCAGACGGACATTTGAAGATGTACAAACCGTGTCTTACTATGAATAATTGGGTTCTATTGTATTCTTTTTCGTTATGCTGGACAATGCAGGTATTTAGTGGCATCCTCGCACAGGATCAGTGGAACGATACCTTTATTGGGAACAACGAAGCTGTACTTCAAATAAAAGGTACGGAGCAGGAATACCAATATCAATCTAATAGAGTTAAAGCCAGGATAGACAGAGAGCAAAGTAGAATGGAATTTGTCTTTCCTTTGAACAGCTTTGCACCGGTAAATAACGATCCTGTCCATCTGGAGATTTACAATGACATATTTGCTTCTTCCGTTCCTTTGTTCATCTACCTGACTGTTCCGTTTGATGAAGAAACATTAACCACGGATGTTCTTGAGCAACCCATAAATCTTATACTGAATGGCGTTCTTACTTTTGTAGATGAATCGGCTCAGCTTCCCGTTGAAGTAAGCCTCTTTTCTGCAGATGAAGATATTTTTTATAATCTGGCCACACAATTCAACCTTGAGCAGATCAACAGACCGTATGATGGCATTTACAGGGAGATCATCACGGGCGAATTTGGACTTGTGATGAGCGATGCCATGTGGCGTGAGAATTTTAATGGAACACGATAATGAATTTAGTCAATGCCTTTAAAAAAGAAAGCCCTCCGCAAATAGGGAGGGCCTTACTTCACCTTAATTAACCACTAAAACAAAAAACCATTAACCTTTAATAAACCACATTTGCTTTCATACCCTGCAAACATAACATTACAAATGTACCGGGGTGGCAGGTGATTTAAAATTTCAAAAATATCATTTCCTTGTTTGTGTAACATTTTCATCTTTCTATCCAACATATATGCTTCATCTGTAAAAAATAGCTTGCTAATCCGCTCAACCAAACTAACCAAAGTGTTGATCGCGAGATAGTTGGTTTCGACCCGGAGCTTTTTGAAACCATGCAAGCTTTACCCAACTTGACTGCAAGGAATATCTCCCTACGGTTTTTTCTCATGTTAAACCCCAGTATATTTGCATTAAAAAACAAAAAATGCCATTTACAGCTCAACATATCTCTATAAAACTTTCTTTATTTCTATTGTTGTTCTTTAGCGCCTGTGCACCGGGAGAAGAAGAATTAGTTGCCGAAGGAATCAGGTTTATGAAAGAGGAAAAATTTGCCGACGCCATTACCTATTTTGACCGGGCACTGGAAAAAAACGACAGCAGCTTCAGAGCACACAATACCCGGGGAGTTGCCTATTTCGAACTGGGAAATTATCCTGAGGCCGTTGAAAGTTATACCAAAGCCATTGCCATAGACAGTACCGACTATAGGGCCTTCTACAACCGTGGCAATACCTATCTGGAACTGGCCAGGTATGAAGAAGCGCTTGCCGATTATAACAGAGCTTTGACACTTCGACCTGATGTAAAAGATATTTATATCAACAGAGGTACTGCTTTGTATGATCTAAAATATTTCAATGACGCCATCAATGATTTTGACTTTGCCTTGAGAATAGCGCCTGCAGATCCCCTGGCCTTGTTTAATAAGGGAAAAACCTTGCTGGTGATCGACAGCATAGGGCCAGCCATAGACCAATTTAAAACAGCCATTAAAATATCTCCCGAATATGCGGAAGCCTTTTACTGGCTGGGACTTTCTGAAATTACCAGAGATAACGTGGAAGAAGGTTGTCTGAGCCTGAAAAACGCCGACAGATTGGGCTATGCTGATGCAGAACTCCTGATTGAAAAGCATTGTCGATAGTCCGCTATCGTCAGGGCAATAGAAACTTCCGGGAAGAAATTGCTGAGCACACGTTATGTACTTTCGCGCCTATGATGTCCGGATATTTTTACTTACTCGTGAGCAACGCCATTAAAAACGCAACTACCACCATCCAGAACTTATAACCGGCGATGGCAGGAATAATGATGATCTGCAAATGCATTAAGACCGCCAGACCGGCCAGAATTAAGGCAATAACTTTAATCACAGAAATTGTTTTCTTACTCATGAGCATTCATTTTTTCTCAAACATATAATTAAGCCCAGAACTTATCTTTTTAATTTTGATAAAAATCGTACATTCACGCGCAAATATTTTCGGCCGGACCTGATTCAAATGAAAATGGCAGAAATAGGAAAAGATATTGAAAAGGCACAGAGACTCCTTGAGGCAGGGAATGTCGTGGCTATTCCTACCGAAACTGTCTATGGACTAGCCGCTAATTCCCTGAACCCTGAAGCTGTAATTCAGATCTATAAGATAAAACAGCGCCCCGCATTCGATCCGCTGATCATTCACACCAATCATATAGAAAAAATATTTGATTACGTCACGAATATTCCTGCCAAGGCTTATTGGCTGGCAGAAGCTTTTTGGCCTGGCCCCCTGACCATATTGCTGGAGAAAAAAACAATTATACCCGATATTGTTACCTCGGGCCTGAATCGCGTGGCAATCCGGATTCCCAAACACCCGCTAACACTCGATCTGTTATCAAAACTGAACTTTCCTTTGGCAGCACCGAGTGCCAATCCATTTGGCTACATAAGCCCTACGACCGCCGCGCACGTGAACGACCAGTTGGGCAGTAGCGTTCCCTACATTTTGGATGGTGGTGCCTGCGAGGTAGGCATAGAGTCTACCATTGTTGGCTTTGAAGGTGACGATCCCTATATCTACCGGCTGGGCGGCATGAGCATTGAGCAAATTCAGAACGTCATCGGTAGGGTTACCGCCAAAGCCCACTCCACCTCAAATCCCAGTGCCCCCGGAATGCTTCAGAGTCACTATGCACCAAAAAAACCAGTGATTATTGGTAATATTGATGCCCTGATTCATCAATATAAAGATGAAAATTTTGCAATTTTGTCTTTTGGTAAAACTTTTGCGCCGGAACATGCAACGAGGCAGGTAGATCTTTCGCCCAACGGCAGCCTGGAAGAAGCCGCAAAAAATCTATTTACTGCTTTACGAACGCTGGATAAAATGCCAGTTGAGATGATTCTGACCAATTATGTACCAGATGAAGGGTTGGGAAAAGCCATCAACGACAGGTTAAAGAGAGCTGCAGCGAAATAAGAATCAGGATGCGAAACAATTGCCTACTTTTAAAGTCATAAAATTAATTTTAATCAATCCCTCCAGATGAATTGGAGCAAATTCAAATGAATACTATGAAAACTATTGACGACATTAACTTTTCCAACAAGAAAGCATTAATCAGGGTAGATTTTAATGTCCCATTGGACAAAAGTTTTAATATAACGGATGACACCCGGATAAAAGCAGCCATACCTACCATCAACAAAATTTTGAAAGACGGCGGGTCGGCCATTTTAATGTCTCACTTAGGAAGACCAAAGGATGGTCCTGACGACAAATACTCGCTTCGCCATCTAGTAGCTCACCTGTCGACTGCCTTTAATACTACTGTAAAGTTTGCCAGCAACTGTGTAGGCGCCGAAGCTGAGGAAAGCGCTGCCTCATTGAAGCCCGGAGAAATACTTTTGCTGGAAAACCTAAGATTCCATAAACAAGAAACAGCCGGAGACGAAGAGTTTTCCGCACAACTTTCAAGACTGGGCGATATATACGTAAATGATGCTTTTGGTACAGCACACAGAGCCCATGCCTCTACTACCATTGTTGCCAAATACTTTGACCAGAAAGTAGCTGGTTATGTGATGAAAGCGGAGTTAGATAATGCGGAAAAAGTGCTCAGCGACACGCAAAAACCTTATACTGCCATTATGGGCGGTGCCAAAATATCGGATAAAATTCTTATCATAGAAAGACTGCTGGACAAGGTGGACAACCTGATTATTGGCGGTGGTATGTCTTACACCTTTTTTAAAGCGATGGGCGGAAAAATTGGCTCGTCATTGGTAGAAGAAGATAAGCTGGACCTGGCCAATTCGCTGATCAAAAAAGCAAAGGAAAAAAACGTGAATCTGCAATTGCCTTTAGACAGCATTGCGGCAGATGCTTTTAGCAATGATGCAAACACTAAAATAGTTCAGAACAACACCATTGAAGATGGTTGGATGGGTTTGGACATTGGACCCGAAGCGCAGGAGGTTTTTGTAAAAACCATTGCCAATTCTAAGACCATCCTATGGAATGGTCCGATGGGGGTTTTCGAAATGTCCAATTTTGCCAAGGGCACTATTGCAGTAGCGGAAGCCGTGGTGCAAGCGACTGAAAAAGGGGCTTTCTCTCTGATAGGTGGAGGTGACTCTGCGGCTGCAGTAAATTCACTTGGATATGGCGACAGGGTTTCTTATGTTTCTACTGGCGGAGGAGCTTTGTTGGAATACATGGAAGGCAAAGAACTTCCTGGCGTGGCTGCTTTGAAAAGCTAATCAGGTTAATATGAAAACTTGGGCGGTCAGGTGGCTTTCATAGCTGTCTGACCGTTTTTTTATATACTATTGTTTGGTAAAATACTAATGGAAAGATAAACCATTCCACTTCATCCTAAAGTTTATGTTTAATGAATGCATCTGGGCTGACAGAAATTGAAAAAAGAAAAACGGTTTGGAACGCTCTTTCAGAACTCTATCTGTATACCGAACTTCAGCGTTCAGATTTTGAAAGAATTGCAGCTGTCTTCAATAAATCTGATTATTCTATTGAAGAAATTAAGTTGATTGATCTTTATGAAGTTTTCCCGCTGCTACAAACAAACCTCTTAAATGTTGCGGGAGAATGGGCAGGGTTTGATGAATACTGGCTTTATGAACGCTGCGAAGAAAATTATCGAAAACGCCCAAGCTGGTTCCACCGGATGGGATGCCGCATCAGCAACAGATATTATTTTTGGATGAGGAAACGGTATTGGAAAGCTGTTGAGGAATTAATGTGCGCAAGGGGGGATTCGAACCCCCACACCACTTAAGGCACCACCCCCTCAAGATGGCGTGTCTACCAATTCCACCACATGCGCAGGAATCTGCTACAATATTAAAAACTAATTTCAAATATACCAACTATTTTTCCCGGCTACATTTGTTAAGTTCCACCTGAATTAAAGCACTTCCCAAATACTATCTACATAATAATTTTTATTGTCAAACAAATTCTTCAAACACCTGAACCCCGCCCGAGCAGCCATCCCCTCAATTTCATGTAGATTGTATTTCTGAGAAACTTCTGTATGAACGGCCTCCCAGGCATCAAAAGAAAAATGTTTATCGAGTGCTTCTATGTAGACTTCTTGTTGTCTGTTGCTGATCAGGAAACTTTTCATCTCGCCGCTCTGCGGATTGTAAGTGGGAAAATGCTCAAAGGCAGACAAGTCGAAGTTGGCACCCAACTCATTGTTTATACGTGTCAGAAGATTGAGATTGAAAGCTTTTGTTATTCCGGCTTTGTCATCATAAGCTTCCAGAATTAATGAGGGTTGCTTTCTCAGGTCAAACCCAATGAACAACAGATCCCCTTTATCCAGATTTGAAGCCATCTCTTTCAAGAATTGATCCGCTTCTGAGGGCTTAAAGTTACCGATGTTCGATCCCAGAAATAACACTATTTTCCTGATGCCATCTTCGCTGCCTAAACTCTTCAAAGCCTGAAAGTACTCACCCTGAAGCGGCTCTACCTTTAATTCCGGAAATTCCCTCCGAAGATCATCTTTGAGTAAATCCAGCACATTGTGGGAGATATCAATTGGAAGATACTGAAACAACGCTTGTTTCTGCAAAAAGTACTTTAACAAAACTTTGGTCTTTGTACCATCGCCTGCGCCAAATTCAATAAGCTGAAAGGGCAGTCCATTTTTGGAGAATAAGCCCAAAATATCGTCCGTTTTACTGCTCAAAATCTCGTATTCCGCACGGGTCAGGTAATATTCGGGCATCCTCATGATTTCCTGAAAAAGCGCATCACCCCGCTCATCATAGAAATAGCGAGAGGATAAGAATTTAGGGTAGGCAGACAGCCCCTTTAACACATCATTTGCAAAAGCCTCGTTGAGTGTTGATTTATTTTTAAACATTGATTCGTTCATTTAAAGTCTCGTGCTAATCTGATTCCGGAATATTGCCACCTGAGGTGAGGTGGAAAAAAGTTACGGTAGGTCGAACGGATATGACTGGCCGGTGTTGCTGCAGAACCGCCTCTAAGCACCATCTGGTTGATCATAAACTTGCCATTGTACTCACCCAAAGCACCTTCCACTGCTTTAAAAAAAGGATATGGCCTGTACGCACTGCTTGTCCATTCCCAAACATCCCCATAAAATTGGTAGTTATTCCCTCGCGCAGGCCTTGGCTCAAAATGTGCTTTTTCCATCAGATTCGCTTCCCCGGGAATTGTAGGGGCCAGCGTTTTACAAGCAATTTCCCATTCAGATTCAGTCAATAATCTATTCCCGCTCCAATTGGCAAATGCTTCTGCTTCATAAAAGCTGACATGAGCTACCGGCGCCTGTGAATCAATCCGTTTTAGCCCATTAAGGGAGTAGGCATGCCATTCGTAATCCATTAAGTACCAGTACAAAGGCGCCTGTATAGCATTGCTCTTAATCCATTCCCAACCCTCCGAAAGCCAGAACTGAAACTTTGTATACCCACCGTCATTTATGAACTCCAAAAATTCACCGTTGGTGACCAGTCTGTCCTGAACCTGAAAGGCATGAATATATGTTTTATGTCGGCCTAGTTCATTGTCAAAGCAAAACTCATTTCCCTCGTGGCCAATTTCGTAAACACCTTCATCTATAGTAATGAAGTTTCGAGGAAGCTTCCCCGTACCATCCGTGCTTAAAAAACTCCCGTTCAGAACATTTTGATAAGGAGGAAACAGCGGGTTGTTTCCTAAAATGTATTTGATATCATATATCAGGAGTTCCTGATGTTGCTGTTCATGTTGTAAACCCAGTTCTATTGTTTGACGGACTTTATCCGATACTCCCGCTCCGAGGAGTTCATGCATAGCCTCATCCACATAACTCCGGTAGCGCATCACCTCATCTACTGAGGGTCTCGTCAGATTTCCTCTGTTGGTTCTAAGCACCCGGGCCCCTACAGATTCATAGTAGCTATTAAAGACATAGCTATAGTTGTTATCAAACAATTTGTAGCCTTTTTTAAAAGGGATCAAAATAAAATTTTCAAAAAACCAGGTAGTGTGCCCCAGATGCCACTTGGGGGGACTCACCTCCTCTACCGGTTGTATTACATAATCTTCGGTTTGCAGTGGTTTGCATATACGCAAGGTTTGCGCCCTTACCTCTGAGAAATGGCTTTCGATAGCGTCATTACGGGAGAGCGCAGGAGGAGATTTGATCATATTTCTGTAAAGCGTTTTAGACAAAAGTGGATTAAATAGAACCGGTGTTTATAATCTTCAGTAATTTTTTTATTTTAGGGATGTTTTAGTTCCGGAGGTATAAAACTTCCCAGAAGCACTCCGATCTTTTATTGCTGCTTACTTCTTAAAAGGGCGTTAGATACTTTGTGTCAGAATAACATTTTTAAGAAACAGATGTTATTGGTTTGATCTATATTTGTGAAAAATGCCTCTTCCGAACGTTTTATTTTTTTCTTTAATTTGTAACAATAGCTTTTTTAGCTACAATTTACCTTTGGCATTTTCTATTTAGGTACTACAACAGCAAATCCCCTCTCGTAATTATTTATAAATCTAGCGAATGATATTAGAAAAAATTAAAGCAGCAACAGCTGCAAACCATCACAGCATTGAAAAAACGCCATTGATGCTTCCTTTGTCTGACCAAACAATTACCAAATCGCATTATGGGGAAATCCTGCGTAGTTTCTATGGATATTTTTCACCAATTGAAACTGCACTGGATAGCTTAGAAGATTTACTACAGCATCTTCCTGATTTCCGGGAAAGGAGAAAATCCTATCTGCTGTTGGAAGACCTGCAAACCCTCGGCATGAACTCTAACAATTTATCAATTTGTTCGGATCTCCCCCCGCTAAGCACACTTTCCCAGGCTTTTGGCATACTTTACGTATTGGAAGGATCAACGCTTGGAGGGCAATACATCAGCAGGGTGGTGAAAAAGAATCTAAATTTGTCAGATGGCGAAGGCACGTTATTTTTTGAAGGGTACGGAAAAGAAACAGGTAAACGATGGAAGCGCTTTCAGCAGGCATTAGTGTTATACAGCACGGGTCTTGACCCATCTGAAGAGGCAATTGTACTCGAATCTGCAAATAAAACCTTCGAAAAACTGGAAAAGTGGTTAAATGCCGCGCATCTGGAACCGGCAATTGCTTAAGCTCAAAATATACCCCTATGAAAATTGACCAAAGGAAAGATTACGACGCTGAATTCTGTGGAAGTATTCCATTAAATTTCATAAATCTCATTCAGGCTTACGGAATTCTTCTAGTAGTGGATAAAAAGAATCTGCACATCAGGCAGGTAAGTCAGAATTTCGAAGATGTTACAGGATTTCCGATACAGGATTTCCTAAACATGCACTTGGGTGATTTTGTGAACCCGGAAGATCTTGTGGAGATCCAAAATAAGGCAGCTGCGTATAATGTGATGGATAAAATCCCCATGGACTTCAGCTTGAAGCTTGGAGACCAGGCCATAGACTTTTCTTCCCTTGTCCATTTTAAAGAGGCGTACATTTTGATGGAATGGGAAAAGAAGGATAAAGATGCTGAAGAATTTGCTTCGTTCAAGCACATTTATCATGATGTCCGTTTTATAATGGCTGCTATTAAAGATTGTAGTAGCATAAAAGAACTTGGAGATATTGTGACTGCAGAGATCAAAAAACTATCGGGATTCGACAGGATACTGCTGTACCAGTTCGACAAAGACTGGAATGGGAAGGTTATTTCTGAAAATAAAATTTCGTCTATGCAGTCTTATCTGGGACTACAGTTTCCAGCTTCTGATATCCCTAAATCTGCGCGGGATCTTTATTTTAAAAACCCATTCCGCCTCATTCCTGATCGGGATTTCGTGCCTGTCAAGCTAATGCCTGTAATCAACCCGGTCACCCTCAGTTTTACCGATTTATCGGAATGTAATTTAAGAAGCGTACCTAAAGTACACATCGAGTACATGGGCAACATGGAAATTAAAGCGTCTATGTCCATCCCAATCATTGTTAACAATAAGCTCTGGGGCCTGATTTCCTGTCACCATCAGGAAGCGAAGTTTCTCAATTATGAAATGAAGGCTGCCTTTGAACTCTTGTCTGAGATAATTTCAGCCCAGATCACAGCAAAAGAGGCCCAAAAAACGCTTGAGAAAAAATCGTTGATACAGAAAATAAATTTGAGCCTGATAGAACAAATTTATGAGGAAGATGATTTTATAAAAGGACTAATGGAACGGAAAACCAACATATTGGACTTATTGGGTGCTTCCGGTGCTGCCATATTTTACAACGATCGCCTCACAACAGTGGGCAAAATACCTTCTGAAGAGCAAATAGGTGGCATAATGGATTGGTTAGAGCGTTACAGGAATGAAAAAATATTTGCCACAGATTGCTTGCCCAAACTGTATGATAAAGCCAGTGAATTTAAAGACGCTTGCAGTGGTCTGTTGAAAATACATCTTGAGCCGGGGAAAAGCAATATGATTCTTTGTTTTCGGGAGGAAGTCGTCGAAAATGTTTCCTGGGGAGGCAATCCAAACGAGGCAATAACTTTTGATCCCGATTCTACAAACTATCATCCCAGAAATTCTTTTAAAGTCTGGAAAGAGACCGTTAGCGATACCGCCCTTTCCTGGGATGATCTGGAATTGGAAGTGGCCGAAAACATCAGAAATGCAATCATCGAGAAAGTGCTGAGGGAGCATGTATAAAAAAGCCTTGATACTTTCGTCTTCTATGGTATAGGGCAGGATTGGTCTTCATCTATCACTTGTTGATAAGTAAATATGATCCCACGCTGCTTTAAAGGTGAAATTGAAGTGTTATTTTAGTTTTATGACGTTAAAAAAAGAAGAAAAAAAAACCACCCAACCTCAAAAACCAGCCACTAAACATTATATTGTAGGTATAGGTGCGTCAGCAGGTGGGCTGGAAGCTATTAATGAACTGTTCGATACCTTACCCAAAGGAAAGCCCTTTTCCTTTGTAATCATACAACATTTATCACCTGACTACAAGAGTCTGATGTCTGAGTTGCTGGCTAAACATACCGACATGGAAGTGTCTAACGCGGAAGACGGTATGCTGGTAAGGCCGGAAAACGTGTACGTGATCCCCAGCAAAAAAAATATGACCATCAGAAATGGGCGGCTAAGGTTGATCGATAAAAATCCAACGGCCGTCCCCAATACTGCCATTGATATATTCTTCCATTCTTTGGCTGAAGAAAAAAAAGAAGACAGTATTTGCGTAATCCTGTCTGGAACAGGTACTGATGGCACCAGAGGTGCTATGGCAATTAAAGCTGCCGGCGGGGTAGTACTGGTGCAGGAACCGGCTACGGCCAGGTTCAATGGCATGCCCAATAGTGCCATCGCTGCGGGGGTAGCTGACCATATCCTACCGCCCAATCTCATGGGCGAGAAAATATTTAATGATGCCCGGCAGGAAAAACCTCGGGAAAACCCACCCGTTATTCCATTTTCCGCTCCTGAAGATGAATCCCTGATCAACGAAATCATAAACATCATCAATAGCAATACAGAACACGATTTTTCATACTATAAAAGACAAACGATTGCCCGCCGTGTAGCAAAAAGAATGGCGTATCTTTCTATTCTCAGCTTGAAAGAATACCTCTCCTTCCTTGAAACCAACAAAGGCGAAATAAAGGTATTAAGAAAAGAGTTTTTAATCGGGGTAACCCGCTTCTTTAGAGACACACCCGCTTTTGACGCGATTACAGAAAAGGTGCTTCCTATACTCATCCGGAAAAGCGAGAAACCTGAACCACTCAAGATCTGGGTAGTAGCCTGTAGCACAGGAGAAGAGGCTTATTCCCTCGCCATAATCATTGAAGAATACCTCCGGGCACACAACATGAAACTGGAAGTAAAGATATTTGCGACGGATGTAGACGCGGAGGCGATAGAGTTTGCTGCAAAAGGAAAATATTCCAAAGAAATAGAAGCAGAAGTTTCAAAAGAACGTCTGGAGCGGTTTTTCATTGAAAATGGAACGGGCTACACCATTAATCAGCACATCAGAAAAATGGTGGTTTTTGCTCAGCATAATATCATTAAAGATCCACCATTTAGCCGGATAGACATGGTGAGTTGCAGAAACCTGCTCATTTACATGAAGCCGGTGCTTCAACAAAAGGTCCTTTCCACTTTTCACTTTTCACTTAAAATGGGAGGCTTCCTGTTTCTGGGTCCGAGTGAGAACGCCAATGACCTTATCGCAGTCCTGGAAGATATAAGCAAGAAATGGAACATCTACAGAACCACAAAAGAATCTGAAAAATTTATCTTCAATGTACC